>NZ_JBJDRZ020000017.1:0-153809 GCF_044987585.2 Paenochrobactrum sp. BZR 201-1
ACGAAGCTGTCTGCCGCTAGCAGCGCCGCCGCCCTCGTTGTTCGCCTTATAGGGCAACCAATCTAAAACTGTCAACGACAATTTTACAAAAATTACAATTTTCTTTTCAACAGGGAAAACGAACAAAATTAACCAAATCGAAACACAAAACCATAACCAATCAAGGAATCGAAATACTGCGGATTATGAGGCTGATTTCTACACTATATATATAGGGGACAAATTTCGACCTTCAAGGGCGACCATATCAAGCTTTCCTTGCTTGCATCACGTTTTTTCACTAGGGGTGAAAAAACGATTTCAATCCGAGACCCATACCATGCTGCGACGCCTTTATGACTGGACAATCTCTCTTGCTGCCAGAAAGTCAGCCGAATATTGGCTGGCGATCATCGCTTTTGTTGAAAGCTCAGTCTTTTTGATTCCCGCCGATGTGCTTTTTCTGCCCATGGCACTGGCAAAACCGAATAAGGCATGGCGTTATGCGTTCATCGCCACCGTCGCATCCGTGCTGGGTGGCATAGCCGGATGGTTTTTAGGTCATTATGCTTATGAAGCGATCGCAAAACCTGTACTCGAACTTTATGGCAAATTGGATTCGTTTGAACATTTGCGTGGCACCACCAGTGCAGATACGATTCTGCTACTGCTGATCACATCCGGCCTTGCGCATTTACCGCCCATTAAAGTGGTAACGATTCTGTCCGGTGCGGCAGGTGTAAATATCTGGCTTTTTATTGCGTCAGCGATTGTAGCGCGCGGTGCCCGTTTCTTTTTCCTCGCCTGGCTTTTAAAACGCTACGGTGAACCTATTCGTGATTTTATCGAAAAACGTCTTGGAATGCTGGCTGGCCTTGCTGCTGCCATATTGATCGCACTTTTCTTCGCGGTAAAATATTTCCACGCTTGATAATTAAGAGTACAAAAAAAATGAGCCTCAGCCTTAAAGCACTCAATCATCCGCTGGATAAAATCCAGACCGCGACAGCTGCCATTTTGTTTATTGGCATGGCTGGCACAGTCGGTACAGCTTTGGCATTTGAACATTGGGGCGGTTTTATGCCGTGCAAATTGTGCCTTGAACAACGCACTCCTTATTATGTCGGCATCCCGCTGATGGCTGCCGCGTTTCTTTTCGCCAAAGCCAAGTGGTCACCTGTGCTGACCCGTGTGCTTTTGCTGATTGGCGCATTGCTGATGAGTTACGGGTTGATGCTTGCAATTTTCCACACCGGCGTTGAGCTGAAATATTGGCCCGGCCCTGCTGATTGCAGCACCGCATCAATGTCAATCACCACTGAAGCTGGCAGTCTGCTTGGCAATATCAACAAGATCCGCCCTGCTGCCTGTGATGAAGCGGTCGGCCACTTTCTCGGCCTGTCATTTCCGGGTTGGAATATTGTAGCAAGCCTGCTTTTTGCGGTCATCGGTTTCTTTGGCGCGTTTTCTACCCGTAAAGCTTAAATTGAACTAAGGCTCCAGCTCGGCATCCCAGTATAAAAAGTCGAGCCAACTTTGATGCACATGATTGGGCGGAAACATCCGCCCATTCGCATGCAATTGCTGCACACTCGGCTGATATGGTTTTTGACGCGGCCACATTTTGGCTGTAGCCGGCATCACACCGCCTTTTCTGAAATTACAGGGCGAACAAGCCGCCACAATATTCTCCCATGTGGTTTCACCGCCATGGCAACGCGGAATAACATGATCGAACGTCAATTCATGCGATGAGCCGCAATATTGGCACTCGAACTTATCGCGCAGGAAGACATTAAAGCGGGTGAAGGCCGGATAACGCGGCGGCTTCACATAAGATTTCAGGCAAATCACACTTGGCAGCCGCATGGAAAAGGAAGGCGATGCCACTTCATGTTCATATTCGGCAACGATATTGACCCGATCAAGAAACACTGCCTTGATCGCGTCCTGCCATGACCACAATGATAAAGGGTAATAGCTGAGCGGCCTGTAATCCGCATTCAGCACCAATGCCGGCAAGCCGTTGGGAGAAACAGCTATAGTCAAGTAACACCTCCTACAGTTCTATCAAGCATTTGGCCATCGTGCTGAATGAAGCGTGATGGTTTACAAAAACGCGCAGAAATAAAACGTAGAACGGCTCACGAAATACCACGGACTAAATAGGAACCGCCCCAGCAGAAACCTGAAGTGATAATGTAAGGCTGCTGTTACAGAAATGTGAAGCAAAAAACGAAAAAAGGCAGCAATCACGCACAGATATGTGGGTAAGTGATGTAAATCTCACATAACCGATAGAACGGGAGCGGCTTCTTTGCCTCTTGAAGCCGCATAATAAGCCCAGAATAAACGCGCCGCGATCCCGCGCCAAGGCGACCAAGCGCTGGCCAACAGGCTCAATTCTTTTGCACTGGGGCGGGTATCCAAACCAAATGCACGCGCCACGGCCTCCTGCAAGGCCACATCACCGGAGGGAAAAATATCGACATGCCCTTCGGCAAAAAGCAAATAAACTTCCGCCGTCCATGGGCCGATACCGTGAATGGCGGTAAGCTTAGCCATCGCTTCATCCACCGGTAATGCCGTTAAGGACGGCAAATCAAGCTGCCCTTCAATCAGTGCATTTGATAAATGATGAAATGTCTTTTGCTTCGGGCGCGATAAACCGGTCAGTTTCCAAACGTCCGCCCCCTGCTCCAGATAGTTTTCCGGTGTCAACGGATCAATATACTGTTTGAAGCGTGCCCAAATCGCCGCTGCACTGGCAATGGAAACCTGTTGCCCCACAATGATTGAAGCCAGACTTTCAAACCCAGCCGGATTTCGACGTAAGGGCAGTTGCCCCGCATGATCACGAATAGATTGCAGTCGCGGGTCAAGCTGTAGCAAGGCTTCCAAACCTGCTTGCACATCTTCAATTGTATCAATACGCAATTGTTTAAAAACCCCGCTTTTCAATGCAATGCCATATCATAACAGAGCAGAAACAGCACATCACTTATATATAGGTACGCTATTTATTCCATAATGGCACAAATGATGTTCATCTATACCGTATTGACGAAAAGCTCCTGAAGCGCTTCAAGTGGTTAAGACTTTTTACAAGTTAAATCTTAGCATTGATATCGGAGAGCCTGTCATGACCAATTATGTCGAGATTGAAAACCTGCGGGTTGCCCCTGCTCTGGCTGAATTCTTAGAAAAAGAAGCAATTGCAGGCACCAATGTGTCCGTCGATGCTTTCTGGAAAGGTTTATCGGCCATCATTCATGATTTAGGCCCGAAAAACCGTAGCCTTTTGGCAAAACGCGATGAAATGCAGGCAAAAATCGACGCTTGGTATAAAGCCAATCGCGACAGAGCCTACACACAGGCCGAATATCAGGACTTCCTGAAAGAGATCGGCTATCTTTTGCCGGAAGGCGAGGATTTCAAAGTTTCAACCAGCAATGTTGATCCGGAAATTGCCGAACTGGCAGGCCCACAGCTGGTTGTGCCGGTGATGAACGCCCGTTATGCGCTCAATGCCGCCAATGCGCGTTGGGGTTCGCTCTATGATGCGCTTTATGGCACCGATGCAATTTCGGAAGATGACGGCGCAGAAAAATCCGGCGGCTATAATCCAAAGCGCGGCGCCAAAGTTATTGCATGGGCAAAAAACTTCCTCGACCAGAGCACCCCGCTTGCTCAAGGCAAATGGGCTGATGTTACCGCTTTAAGTATTAAAGACGGCAAACTTGTTGTCACCACATCTGCCGGTGAAACCGGTTTGACAGATGCCAGCCAGTTCAAAGGTTATAATGGTGATGCTTCAAGCCCATCATCCGTGCTAGTTGCCAAAAATGGTATGCATGCCGATATCATCATCAATGCAGACCATCCGATCGGCAAAACCGATCCGGCACATATTGCCGATGTAGTGCTTGAATCAGCGCTGAGCACCATTCAGGATTGCGAAGATTCCATTGCTGCGGTTGATGCCGAAGATAAAGTGACCGTTTATCGCAACTGGCTCGGCCTGATGAACGGCAAACTGGAAGAAAGCTTCGAAAAAGGCGGCAAGACAGTCACCCGCCGTCTCAATGCCGACCGCACATATACTGCTCCTGATGGTTCCGCACTCACCTTGCCAGGTCGCTCGATGATGCTGGTGCGCAATGTTGGTCACCTGATGACCAATCCGGCCATTCTTGACAGCCAAGGCAACGAAGTGCCGGAAGGCATCATGGATGCAGCCTTCACCGGCTTGATTGCACTGCATGATGTGGGGCCAAATGGTCGTCACATGAACTCGCGCGCCGGTTCGGTTTATATTGTTAAGCCGAAAATGCACGGACCTGAAGAAGTGGCTTTTGCCAGCGAACTTTTCACCCGCACCGAAGAAATGCTCGGCATAAAGCCGAACACTCTCAAAATGGGTGTCATGGACGAAGAACGCCGCACCACCATCAATCTCAAAGAGTGCATCCGCGCAGCCAAAGACCGCGTTGTTTTCATCAATACCGGCTTCCTTGATCGCACCGGCGATGAAATGCACACTTCGATGGAAGCAGGCCCGATGATCCGCAAGGGCGACATGAAACAGTCTGCATGGATTGCTGCCTATGAAGCCTCCAACGTTGATATCGGGTTGGCCTGTGGTCTTTCGGGTCACGCGCAGATTGGTAAAGGCATGTGGGCCATGCCGGATCTGATGGCTGAAATGCTGGTGCAGAAAATCGGCCATCCAAAAGCCGGCGCCACCACCGCTTGGGTTCCCTCCCCGACCGCTGCAACCCTTCACGCCACCCATTATCACACTGTTGATGTGGCAGCCGTACAAGAAGAGTTGAAAAAGCGCCCGCGCGCGAAGCTGGAAGACATTCTGTCCGTGCCTGTCGCTACCCGTCCAAACTGGACACCGGAAGATATTCAGGCCGAAATCGACAATAATGCCCAAGGTATTTTGGGTTATGTTGTACGCTGGGTTGATCAGGGCGTTGGCTGTTCCAAAGTGCCGGATATCAACAATGTCGGCTTGATGGAAGACCGTGCGACATTGCGTATTTCAGCACAGCACATTGCCAACTGGCTGCATCATAATATTGTCACTGAAGAACAAGTAATGGAAACCATGAAACGCATGGCTGCCATCGTTGACAAGCAAAACGCGGGCGATCCGCTTTACCGCCCGATGGCGCCTGACTACGATAAGTCGATCGCTTTTCAGGCCGCTTGTGATCTCGTGTTCAAAGGACGTGAGCAGCCAAACGGCTACACTGAGCCAGTTCTGCATGCCCGTCGTCTGGAGCTTAAAGCCGCAAGCTAATTGTTGATGCAGAATTAAAACTGAAAAGTCCGGAAACGTGTGTTTTCGGACTTTTTCTTTTTCTGTTTTGAAAATGTCCAAATGCCAAAGGCAACCCTCATCAAGAATTGACATCACGACGAACAATCACTAGTTTAGAATTATTCTAAACTGTAGGTATATTATGTTTTCACGTTTTCTCCGCCCATCCCGTCGTTCATTCAGCTCGCTCTCCGAACAGGAAATTTTGGCACTCGCCATTTCATCAGAAGAAGATGACGCGCGCATCTATCAGGCTTATGCCGATGGTTTGCGGGAAGAGTTTCCACAATCGGCCAAGATTTTTGAACAAATGGCAGAAGAAGAACATGGCCATCGCGACAGTTTGATCGAGCAACATCGTCGCCGGTTTGGCGAACATATTCCGCTCATCCGTCGCGAACATGTCAGTGGCTATTATGACCGCAAACCTGATTGGCTGGTGCGCCCACTCGGCATTGAAAAAGTGCGCGCAATGGCAACACAGATGGAAGAGCAAGCCTACCGCTTTTACATTGAAGCCGCCAAAAATGTGACCGATGCAAGCACCCGTAAATTGCTGGGTGACTTGGCGCAGGATGAGAAAAAGCACGAACATCGTGCCATTGAGCTGGAATCAGAACTCACCCCGACAAACGTTCAGGATGAAGAACAAGCAGCAGAGCGCAAGCAACTGATCCTGACCTATATCCAGCCCGGTCTTGCTGGCTTGATGGATGGCTCGGTTTCAACTCTGGCACCGATTTTTGCTGCCGCTTTTGCCACCCAAGACACATGGCAAACTTTCCTCATCGGCTTATCTGCTTCTGTCGGTGCAGGTATTTCAATGGGCTTTACCGAAGCTGCCCACGATGATGGTAAATTATCAGGTCGTGGTTCACCGATCAAACGCGGTCTTGCCAGCGGTATCATGACCACCATCGGTGGTCTTGGCCATGCGCTGCCATATCTGATTACCGATTTCTGGACAGCGACTTATCTCGCCATCTTCATCGTCTTTATTGAACTGTGGGCGATTGCCTATATTCAGAAGCGCTATATGGAAACACCGTTCTTGCGCGCAGCTTTTCAGGTGGTGCTTGGCGGCGCACTCGTTTTCGCCGCCGGTGTTTTGATTGGTTCGGCTTAAAAATTAAGCGGTTTTGGCCAAAATATCAGATGCAAACGAACGTATAACAATCTGTTCATTGGGCGTTACAGTCAAAAAACTATTGGCGGGTACCGCAATCCAGTTATCCGCCTCATCATCCAAAGGCTCCGACACCACGCACATACCCGACACAGCCGACAGCGCTTTGGTGTAAAGTGAGGGCGCATATTTATCTGTTGCATAGCGCACGGCATAAAGCTGATTACCGTCGGAAAAAGCGGCTGTCAGACGCAAAAACGGCGGAACATCAGCTTTTTGAGCTTCCTCGACAATCAGATTGACGGTTGTTTGTAAGGCTATCATCGGATGTCGATCAAGGCCATATTCCTGCATCAGCAGAAAAATCAGTTCCGAATCTGTTGTTCCGTGCTTGAGCTTATAAACATCATCGGACAAATGCGCTTCCAACCGGCGGCGCAAATGATCAAAATTCCCGATCTGGCCATTATGCATGAAGCTCCAGCGACCCGACACAAACGGGTGACAATTGGAACGGTTTGTCAATCCGCCGGTTGATGCACGCACATGGGCTAAAAACAACCGCGAACGGATTTGACGGGAAATGCTCTTTAAATTCTGATCCGACCATGCCGGCAAAATATCACGATAGAGACCCGGCTCAATGCGATTGCCATACCAAGCCACCCCGAAACCATCTCCATTGGTGCGGGTTTTTGCCTGCGTTGCTTCATGACTTTGCGCAATCAGCGAATGGCAGGGCGATGCAATAATATCTTCCAGATAGACTTCAGGTCCAAGATAAGCAGCCCAACGGCACATTGATTTGATCCAGATTAAAGCACATCTATAAGATCATGCTTCGCACAAAACGCCAAGCCCCATGATTTATAAGGATTGAAAAGGCGCTCGGCATGATCTGACGTCAGAATTTCCAGACAAAAATGGCAAAAATAATGTAAATTCAGGTCAAGAAAAAATTAAGATGAAAAAAGTTCTGGGCTTTCTTCACCTCGCGCGTCTTTCTGATATAAGTTTAGCGCTATATACGTTATGAGCGACCTCAAGTTCATCTCCTTTGATGGAAAGGCCTCCCCCATGACCAATTCTACCTCCACCACCGCGTCGCAGCCGACGCTCAATATTATTCGCCTTGAAAGCGCCGTCGGCCTTGATCTGCCAAGCTATGAAACAAGCGGTTCGGCAGGTATGGATATCCGTGCAGCCGTGCCGACCGATCGCCAGATCGTGTTGTTGCCTGGTCGTCGCGCTTTGGTGCCAACCGGTCTCGTTTTTGAAATTCCGGAAGGCTATGAAGTGCAGATTCGTCCGCGTTCCGGTCTCGCCTTTAAACACGGTATCACCTGCCTCAACACCCCTGGCACCATTGATTCCGACTATCGCGGCGAAATTAAAATCCTGCTGATCAACCTTGGTGATGATGATTTCCGCATTGAACGTGGCATGCGTATTGCACAGGCCGTTTTTGCGCCCGTCATCCAGCCGAAAATCGTCGAAAAAACCACTGTCAGCGAAACAGGGCGTGGCGCAAACGGCTTTGGTTCAACCGGTACCGCCTGATTACAATAAAATAAAAACACCGGAAAAAGCTTTATTTTGCCATTTTTCCGGTGTTTCGCCTTTAAAATCTACATTAATTATATTTAAACTTAAGTTCACAATTCAATTTCCACCAATTAAATCAATAAATTAACAAAATTCGCATCCAAGGTGTGCCAAAAGCTCATATTTGCAACATATGCAGAACCCTCTAATAGCCATTATCTCTGCTATGAAGCGATTTCAATATCCATAAGGTTATTTCTACCCGATGAATGATCAACCAGTTATTGCGCCTTCCCCTGCTCTGAAAACAGCGCAGAACAAACATCGAAAATCACGTAAACCCGCTTATCTTAAGTGGTTGCTGATCGCTGTCATTGTTGCAGGTGGCGCATTTTGGTACTGGCAAAGTTCAGGGGCGGACCAAGGAACAGGCACGGCGCAACTGACCCAAAAAGTCGTGCGCGGTGACATTGAAAATGCCATTACAGCTGTTGGAACATTAAAAGCGCTCCGCAGTGTCAATGTTGGCGCACAGGTTTCCGGCCAGCTCAAATCGGTCAAGGTCGAGGTCGGTGATCAGGTAACAAAAAGTCAGTTATTGGCCGAAATTGATCCGGCTCCGATTGAAAAACGCGTCGAAATGAGCAGTGCACAGCTTGAAAATCTGGAAGCACAGCTCATAAGCCGCGAAGCACAAGCCAAGATTAAAAAACTGAATGCTGATCGTCAGCGTGCTTTGCTCGCCACACGCGGTGTCTCAAAGGCAACGGTTGAACAAGCCGATGCCGATCAGGTAATGGCCGAAGCAGATGTTAAATCGCTGCGCGCGCAAATTCGCCAACAACAGGCACAAGTCGAGAGCGAGAAAGTCGATCTCGGCTATACCAAAATTTACAGTCCTATGGATGGCACCATCGTCGACCAGCCGGCTAAAGAAGGTGAAACGCTCAATGCCGTGCAAAGTGCGCCAACTGTTGTGACCGTTGCCGATCTCACCATACTGAGTGTCGAAGCACAGGTGTCCGAAGCCGATATCAGCCGCCTCAAAATTGGTATGGAAGCTTATTTCACCCTGCTCGGCCAACCGGGCAAACGCTATCAGGGCAAGTTGCGCCAGATCAAACCGACTCCGGAAGTGCTCAATAATGTCGTGCTTTATTATGCGCTTTTTGACGTGCCCAACCCTGATGACGAACTCAAAATCGATATGAGTGCTCAGGTTTATTTCATTAATGATGCGGCCAAAGATGCTCTTTTAGTGCCGGTTTCCGCTTTGAAAGATGCTCCAAGCGGTAATGGTAAAACCGGCTCGTCCAGTGCAACAGTTTCAGTCGTCACACCCTCTGGTGCCACACAAGAAAAAACCGTTGAAGTCGGTATTCGTAACCGTGTTCAGGCGCAGGTCATCAGCGGGCTTGAAGAAGGCGAAACCGTTATCATCAACAATGCAGCAAGCGGGCAATCCGGCAATCGCAGAAATAATTTCAGACCGGGTATGTTCTAAGGGAGCCGCCTCATGTCTGCATTGATCAAACTCAATAATATCCGCAAGTCCTTTCACAATGGCGATCTGTCGGTGGAAGTACTGCATGGTATTTCGCTGGAAATCCAATCGGGTGAATTTGTCGCCATCATCGGTGCGTCCGGTTCCGGCAAGTCAACTTTGATGAATATATTAGGCTGTCTGGATAATCCAAGCAGCGGTCATTACCTGCTGGAAGGTGAAGATGTAGCTGATCTTGCCCCCGATGAACTGGCAGCATTAAGAAGACGCACATTCGGTTTTATCTTCCAAAATTATAATCTTATTCCCACCGCCACGGCGCAGGAAAATGTCGAAGTTCCGGCCATTTATGCCGGTATGTCTTTGAGCGAAAGACAGGCACGCTCTGAAGAACTGCTCACCACCTTAAACCTTGCCGACCGGCTTGATCATCGGCCTAACCAACTCTCGGGCGGTCAGCAACAGCGCGTTTCCATCGCCCGTGCATTGATGAATGGCGGACGCATCATTTTGGCCGATGAGCCAACCGGTGCGCTGGACAGTAAAAGTGGTGATGATGTGATGGCTCTGTTGCGCTCCATGCATGCGCAAGGTCACACTATCATTGTCATTACGCACTCACGCGAAGTGGCAGAACAAGCAGACCGTCTGATTGAAATTAAAGACGGCCATATTCTTGCCGATACCACCAAGTCCATAAAGCCGGTAATTATCCAGACAGAAGCAAGCCGGCAATCTATCGAACATCAGGATAAAAAAAGCCTGATTGGTTTGGGTGATTTAAGTGAATCGATCAAAATGGCCTTGCGTGCACTTCGAGCCAATTTATTTCGAACCATCCTCACATTGCTTGGTATTTTTATCGGTGTCAGCTCTGTAGTTGCCATGCTTGCCATTGGCGGCGGCGCTCAAAAATCGATTCTCGATCAAATCAATGCCATGGGTTCCGACCTGTTGTTGATTCGTCCCGGCATGGCCAATTTCCGTGGCAGCGGCGGCATTGCAACGCTTATTCCCGAAGATGCAACCGCGATTGAACAACTGCCCAATGTCAAATTTGCTGTTCCTGAAACCAGTGCCAGCGTCACGCTTCGCTATGGCAATGTGGATTACCAGTCCTCTGTGACCGGCACGGTTCCTGCTTTCACCACATCCAAATCGTGGAAAATGGAACAGGGTGACTTCATCAATGACAATGATCTCAATACCTATGCGCCAGTTATCGCTCTTGGTTCAACGGTCGCAGACACCTTGTTTGCCAATGGCGAAAACCCGATCGGCAAATATATTCTGGTGCAGAAAATTCCGTTTCAGGTGATTGGAGTACTGGCGGAAAAAGGCGGCGGCATGGGTGGTAATGACCAGGATGACATTGCCATTGTGCCGCTAACAACCGGAAATCAGCGCCTGTTTGGTCAAAGACATGTCCGCAACATTACCGTGCAAGTGGAAAATGATGCACTGATCGATGCAACCCAAGATCAAATCCAGGCATTGCTGAATGAGCGCCATCAGCGTGAAGACACTATGATTACCAATATGTCTTCAATTCGTGATGCCGTTACCGAAACATCGAATACGCTGAAAATCTTTTTAGGTTCTATTGCGGCTATTTCGCTGCTGGTTGGCGGAATCGGTGTCATGAATATCATGCTGGTGAGTGTCACCGAACGCACCCGTGAAATCGGTGTGCGCATGGCAACAGGTGCCAGACGCCGCGACATCCTTATGCAGTTCATCACTGAAGCATTGGTCGTTTCAAGTATTGGGGGCGTATTGGGTGTTATGTTCGGCCTGACGATTGCTTTTATCGCCGAAGTCATGGGGCTGACCATTCAATATAGCCTCAGCCCTGTTTTACTGGCTTTTGGCTCGGCTTTCGCAACTGGTCTGATCTTTGGTTATCTGCCTGCCCGCAAAGCTTCAAGATTATTGCCGGCTGTGGCACTATCCAGCGAATAGTGCCACAAGGCGTTATTTCAATTGCATTAGCTGCGTCCGGTAAAGCGGATCGGAACTGTAATCGGCATACGCGATTTAGCCATCGCTGCCGGTGGGGCTGGTACGGGTGATGCGCGCTGTACAGTTTGCAGTGCCAGCTGATCAAGTTTAGGATCGCCAGAGGAGCCGGAAACACGTGCCGAAAGCACCTGACCGGACGGATCGATCACAAAGCTGATATTCACAATGCCCTTGGCACCCGATCCCATACCGCGTGACAAGAAACGACGCTGACGTTCCAAATGCGCCTGCAATTTTGAGACCCATTTGTCCGAACTAATACCCGGATTGCCGGCAGACTGACCATTGCGGTTGGCCGCAATTTTTGCGCCGTCCTTGGCCGCAACAGACGGTGTTGCCGCTCTGCTGTTGTCAGGTGCTTTTTCGGTTTTCTTAGGTTTTGGTTTCTCAACACGTTTTTCGACTGGTTTTTCCTGTTTTTTCTCAACAGGTTTCGGGCGTTCAACCGGTTTTTCAGCTGGAAGCGGTACAGCAACCTCCGGCTCTGGTGCTTCCACAATATCAGGGGTGATTTCTTCTGGTTCCGGCTCGGGTTCTGGTTCCGGTTCCACGACAGGCTCCGGCTCTGGCTCCGGTTCAACCTCCGGCTCTGGTTCCGGTTCCACTTCAGCCAGTTCCTGCACCATATCAGGCTGCACAACATCAGCCTCGTCTTCTGCTATCGGTGCTTCAGGCTCCGGCTCAAACTCGATCATGATCGCTGCGGGAGGAGAGCCATCCATGACGTCTTCAGGCTGCATTGAATGCACGACATAAGCACCAGCGGCATGCGCGCATAAAACAATGGCACCAGCACCAATCCAACGCGCAGCATCCACCCATCCTGAACGGGTATCGTCCATGGAAACCGGTCTGATACGCGGATGTTCAGGCGGCATTTTCAGCATTAGTTCGTCCCCGATCCGTTAAGAGCAGGGGCAGGTGTTTCACCTGCATTGTCGTTTTGAACTGAATTATCCGGTGCACTGACAGTTTCAAGACCAACCAGCGCAATTTTCAGATATCCCGCTTCACGCAGCAAATTCATAACGCGCATCAGCTCACCATAACCGACAACCTTATCGGCACGTAAAAAGATACGTGTATCTTTATTATTTTCTGAAACTTTGTCCAGAAAACCACCGATTTCTTCCCGGTTTACCGGATCGTTGCCAATATTGAGTGACAAGTCATCTTTCAACGTCACATAAACCGGCAAATCAGGGCGTGGCTGGGAGGCCGCATTCGATGCCGGCAAATCCACATTCACATCCACGGTTGCCAAGGGAGCAGCAACCATGAAAATGATCAGGAGAACAAGCATAACGTCAATAAAAGGCGTAACATTGATCTCGTGATTCAGGGAAAGATCATCATCTAAATCGCGTAACTTTCCGGCCATGAAACTTACTCCGCTGCAATCTTGGAAAGCTGTGCACGACGTTTAGCCAGCGCAAAATCAAGATCACGGCTGACCAGACGTTCGACACCAGCACCCGCATCAGCCAATGTTTGACGATATGTTGTGATGGAACGTGCAAAGACGTTATAGATAACCACGGCAGGAATAGCGGCAACAAGACCAATTGCCGTTGCAAGCAATGCTTCCGCAATACCAGGTGCTACTACCGCCAGATTGGTTGTTTGTGATTCCGAAATGCTGATGAAGGAGTTCATGATACCCCAAACAGTACCAAACAAACCGACAAATGGCGCGACCGAACCAATGGTTGCCAAAGCGCCGGTACCTTTGGAAAGTCTGCGACCAGCAGCAGCTTCAATACGTGACAATCTGGAAGCAACACGTTCCTTGACACCCTCACCGCCCGCAAGAACGACAGCTGGGGCACTTGCTTCCACTTCATCTTGTGCTGCATGAACCAGAATCGCACCAGGGCTCTTTTCACTGGCAAGGGTACGGGCTGCATCAGCAAGCGATGCTGAATGACCAATGGTTTTCATCACCTTTTTCAGCTTACGTCGTGCAATGGCCAATTCAAGGGATTTAGCAATCCATACAGTCCATGTCAGCAAGGATGCAAGAGCCAAACCAACCATCACTGTTTTAACAATGATATCAGCTGCCATAAACATGCCCATAGGCGAAAGATCCTGCGGCAGCGTATGATCACGCTCCTGCGCTGGCTCATCTCCGGAAGCAGGTGCAGCCTGAATCGGCGTCACATCTGCAGGTGTTGCCTGCGGAGTAACACCAGTCTGGATATTTCCCTGTGCAGGCTCGGTGGCCGATGGCTGCGCTGAATTATTTTCAGACGGCGCACCAGATGCAGCGGGGGATGCAGGCGTATTTGTTGGTGCCGCTGCAGGCTCTGATGTTGCAGGAGCAACGGGCGCTGCAGGCGCAGCCGATGGCTGTGACGGAGCTTCTTGGGTCGCAGCTGGCTGTGCAGGAGCTGTTTGAACTGGCGCCGGAGTTTCAGTATTTCCGGATGAGCTAGAAGGGGTTTCCTGCGCGAAAGCCTGACCGCTCAACAGCGGCGAGCTCGCAATACCAGCGGCTAGTAATATAAAACCAAACTGCTGCATTGCGTGTTTAATGGTTACAGACACAGGAACCCTCATTAATCTTAGCTGAACACTTAGTTTCATCCCCTGCCTTTCAGCCGCACCGGATAACAGAGCTCTAAAGACAGTTATTGCCCCTTAATAGTCCCCAATAACATGATTATGCAAGTCATGTTTTGGTTTATGCCCTAATTAAAATAGATTTATGGGAACTTTTTTGTCATGACGACATTAACTAAAAGAGTAATAAAGCACTTATTCCTCATATAGTATATGTTGGCATTCTATTGCCTCATGCTAACAATAAAGAGTTTATTCATTTATGGAGGCCAAAACATGGCACGTGCAGCAGATAAGGTCACCCAGAAAGTTGAAGAAATGACAGATGTCGGCAGTACCGATCTTCAGGAACAGATTGAACAGCTCAAGCAGGATATTGCATCCATTGCAGCAACAATCTCCCAACTGGGGCAACAAAAACTCCGCGATGCCAAGCGTGATGCTTCGCAAGTCTATGCAGACGCGGTAGAACATGGTGAAACGACCATGAGCGAGCTGAAGTCATGCGCACAAAATATTGAAGACCAATTGCTGGAAACCGTACGCGAGCGTCCGATTGCATCTCTCGCAACGGCTGTTGGTGTCGGCTATCTGCTTGCAATCTTGCGTCGCTGATCATGCTGCGTTTATTGTCGCCCTTAATCATATCCATGTTTAAGCAAGAATTATGTGAAACCACGCAACAGGCCAAACGCGGGTTCATCACCTGTGCTATCATCGGCATATTTGCGGCAATTGGTTTCGTCTTTCTCTTGCTTGCAGGTTTTATCTATCTGTCAACACTCGGCAGTCCACTTGCCGCTGCTCTCATCATGGCAGCAGGTGCTTTTATAGTAGCATTGGTGGCATGGCTCATTATCAAAAGTGTTAATGCAGCAGCTGAGCGGAAGCGGCGTGAACGCCTCGAAGCCGATAAATCAGCTTTCGTGGCAACTGCATCGCTTGCAGCCGTTGAAGCTGTGCTTAAACGCCCGATATTGGCCGCTGCCTTGCCATTGGCAACTATGGCACTGACTTCATTGCTGAGTGATAAAAAAAACAATGATCGCGCTTGAACCAGCTCGATTATGAAAATATGAAAAAACGGCACGGCCATGCCATGGATTTTCCGGCATGGCCGTTTTCATTTATTCGGCAGGCTTCAGGCTCGTAAATTTAATAGTTACCGCTGTGCCGTTTTCATGTCTTTCGGAATAATGTGGTTTGCCCCCG
The DNA here is from genome assembly GCF_044987585.2 of Paenochrobactrum sp. BZR 201-1. Lineage (NCBI taxonomy): Bacteria > Pseudomonadati > Pseudomonadota > Alphaproteobacteria > Hyphomicrobiales > Brucellaceae > Paenochrobactrum > Paenochrobactrum sp. BZR 201-1. The sequence continues at coordinate 15,286 of NZ_JBJDRZ020000017.1, forward strand.
TATTGCTGACTTAACTGCTCAACGACAATGGCCCCAAGACCGGCACATTTCTTTTCGCCGTTCCACCCATTGCCGTCATCTTTGACGACAAGACAAAACTTGCCATCTTCAGCGGGTTGAAAGCGGATATAAACCTCACCTGCGCTGCGGTTATGAAACGCATGTTTAAGCGCATTGGTGACGAGTTCGCCTAAGATAATCCCGATGGTCGTCACATCGCGCGCATGAAAACTTTGAGATGAAAAATCGGTTTTAAATTTAATTTTATCGCCAAAATTATTCGACTGTTGAATAATATCTTGAACCACAGCATGCAAAAATTCATCAACACGTGCGGTTTCCAGATCCTTGCCCAAACGCAACCGACGGTGCGCAATGGAAATTGTGTGAATACGCGCACGCGCAGAATCCAGAGCTTTACGTGCATCATCATTATCAATTTGGCGCATTTGCAGGCTTAAAAGCGATGATACCTGCGCCAGAGAATTGCCAATCCGGTGATTGCTGTCTTGTAAAAGCACCTCGACACGGCTGCGTTCACGCTCGGCAACCTCCCGCTCCTGTAGCAACTCGGCGGTGCGTTGTTGAACTTTTTGTTCCAATTCTTCATTTTCACTACGCAGCACCATATGGCCTTCATTGAGACGGCGCACTGAACGCTGCAAGCGGCTGAACAACAAGACAACAAGCACCACAGCCGACAAAAGTGCCAGCATTGAAGTAGCGGTCAACATGTTGCGGGTGCGGTCAATTTGTTTATTACGCTCTGCTAGCTGCACACTTTCATCACTTAAAAAAAGCGAGACGACTTTATCAAGTTGTGCCAGAAAGATAGCGGCTTCATCCTGCCGGACTCTATCCAAAGCCTCATCAAGCCGCTTATTTTTGGCCATATCAATTGTATAGCGTACGTCTTGATCAACACGGCCAATCAGATTTTTAATGTCGGTAACACGCGCTGTCTTATCCCGATCATCAACAACAATGCTTTCGATAACATCCAATGTCTCTTGCAGCGAGCGCAACGAAAATTGATAGGAATCGAGATAAGGCTCTTCAAGTGTCAGCAAATAACCTTTGCGGTTAGCCTCGAGATTGAATGCCAGACGCATAAGCATATCTACTTGTTGCGACAACTCATAGCTATGTTTGATATCATCAATTTGCCGGGTTACACCAATCGTCAAATAAACAGTGCTGGTTGCAGATATCAAAACCAGTGCGAGAGAAATGCTGATTGCAGCAACCCGCCATTTCTTTTTTATTTTTTGCTGTATATCTGCTGATAATACTAAAAACACAATCTATGCCAAACAACAGAATTGCTCTTTCACTTACAAGAGCGCACTTATAAAACTTTATCAAGCAGTAAAATTTTAATTCTTTATGAACTTAAGTTTATAAGCGGTATTGTCCATCCGCTAATAAGATTTCATGCAAAACTCTTCATTGTCACATGCGCCGATACCGCATCAGGTCCGTAATCAGCTTGTCCATTGATATCAAGCAGCTCCTGTAAACGCGTTCTGGCACGTGATACGCGGCTTTTCACCGTTCCCACTGCACAGTCACAGATAATCGCAGCTTCTTCATAAGAAAAACCGGAAGCACCAATCAGAATAATTGCTTCACGCTGATCATCAGGTAATAAATTAAGTGCTTTACGAAAATCTTTCATGTCCAATGAGCCATATTGTTCTGGATGAACCGCCAGATTATCACTGAACACGCCGTCGCTATCCTGCACTTCACGCCCGCGTTTGCGCATTTGACTGTAAAATTCATTTCTCAAAATGGTAAAAAGCCAGGCTTTAATATTGGTACCGGATTCAAAACTATCCTGTTTGGCCCAAGCTTTCAAAACCGTATCCTGTACCAAATCATCTGCTTTATCAGTCTGCCCTATCAGAGAAATTGCAAAGGCACGCAAATTTGGTAGCGCCGCCAGAAGGTCTCTTTTAAAAACCGATGCGCTATCAACCATTTGTCAGCTGCCCCCGCTTTGATCTTGTTTATCCTGATACTTTTGTTCGGCAGCATCAAGCTTTTCCAGCAGGTCCAAAAACCTGTCTGGTATGGTTTCATCCTGAATAGAGGCATAAAGTGCGCGCAGTTTGCTGCCAACCTCACAATTAGGTCCTAATTCCTCAACTGCCGAAACGCGCGTTTCTTTTGCCGCATCATCCGTGGCCTGACTTTTTTTAATTATGGTCATAAGCTCTGCTGTTCCGTTTTAATATAAATTTGGCCGCTAATTGAAAATGCCGCAATCATAATCTTTAATGCATGAATAACTTTATTGTTCCCCAAGAAACAAATATTTAATGCAGCATGCGTCTAATAATGCCAATAATACAAGCCTAAATGGCCTTTGAGGAGTCTGATAATGCCCCTTTCTACAAGAATCGCACCTCATCTCCCATATCTGCGCCGTTTTTCCCGTGCACTGACAGGCACACAAACGGCTGGGGATGCTTATGTCGCTTCCACGTTAGAAGCGCTCATTGCAGATGTCGCGCTGTTCCCGGAAACCTCCGCAGATCGTATCGGGCTTTACCGCTTGTTCACCCGATTGTTTGACCAGGCAAACATAAATATTAGTCCCTCCTCCTCCGCTCAAGGATGGGAAAACCGCGCTGCCGCCAATCTGAAGTCTATTGCGCCACGTCCGCGGATGGCTTTTTTGCTGGTTAGCGTTGAAGGCTTCAGTGAAAAAGAGGCAGCCGAAATTCTCGACATTGACGAAACAGAACTCGGCAAACTGCTGAAACAGGCTTCCGAAGAAATCTCCCGTCAGGTGGCCACACGCCTGATGATTATCGAAGATGAACCTTTCATTGCCATGGATCTCGAACAGCTTGTACAAAGCCTTGGTCATGAAGTGGTCGGCATTGCCAGAACCCGTAGCGAAGCGGTAGCGCTCTATGAACGCGAAAAACCGGCTATGGTGCTGGCTGATATCCAATTGGCAGACGGCAGTTCCGGTATTGATGCGGTCAATGACATTTTCAAAAATGACATTATTCCGGTGATTTTCATAACTGCCTTCCCCGAACGTCTTCTGACCGGTGACCGTCCGGAGCCAACTTTTCTCGTCAGTAAACCATTTAATCCGGACATGGTACGCGCGCTTATCAGTCAGGCACTTTTCTTTAACGAACAGACATATGCCGATGTCTGATCAAGTCCGGCGCCGGCTTTCTCCGGCGCCCGGCCACCGTTCTTATATGACAATGGCTGTACACCAATAATCCATTTATTAAAATTTCAAGGAACCAAAGTCATTTTACTGCGTTTTATAGCCAATGAAACATTTGGGGAATAAAACGGGAAAGGACGTCACTATGTTATATTATACGATGATTTTTCTGGTCATTGCACTTGTGGCAGGTGCGCTGGGTTTTGGCGGCATTGCTGGTGCTTCGGCAGGTATTGCACAAATATTATTCTTTGTATTCCTTGCATTGCTGGTTTTATCGCTGGTTGCAGGCATCATCCGTAAAGTTTAAAAAATTATATAAAAATACACATATTTGCCCCTTTCTATGGAGCAGATAAGTCTTTTTCATCAAGGCAGTGCAATGAGAGCAAATAGTTTCAGCTCAACAGCAAATACAAGTGGAATGACTGCACTTATGAAAGAGGGGGGCACAAGTGAAGGCGTTCAAGTTAAACTTATAGAGCCAAGTGAATTATCCCGACTACGTTCGCTTTCCCGTTCGATGAAAAATGCACGCGTATGCATCCTCTATCAATCAGCGAGCCTCGAATATTTATGGTCGGAAAATCTGCCGCTTATATGGCAAGATAAATGGTTTAATGGTTGTACGGATCAAACACTGATGAGTGAAGCAGCGGCGGCCAGACTGGCAACCGCGCGCGAAGAAGCGATCACCACTGCAACGCCACAAATGGTGGAATTAAACATTCACACCGGTAATTCTTCACGTTGGTATGAATTTTATATTGATTGTGATTATCATGACAATGGTATGCTGGCCGGTGTTCTCACGACAATGGTTGATATCAGTGAATTAAAACGGCGTGAACAGATACTCAAAGCTTTACTGCGGGAAGTGAGCCACCGCTCCAAAAACCTTCTGTCCATCATTCAAAGTGTTGCGGCACAAACCGCCCGCTTTACGGATACGATAGACGGTTTCCTGAACAAATTCCGCGGGCGTATCCAGTCGCTTTCACAGTCTCAGGATTTGGTGACTGATTCCAATTGGCATGGCGCGCTTTTCCGCGACCTCGTCCGCTCACAGGTTGAAAAATATACCCATATCAATGACGGTCGTTTGCACGTCACCGGCGAAAATCCTTATCTATTCCCGGGCGCCGCCTTACATTTAGGTTTGGCTCTGCACGAGTTGATCGTCAATGCCACATCCTATGGCGGTCTTAATCCGCAATCCAAGAATCATGTGACCATTGGCATGAGAGCGGCCAAGACACCGAATGGCGATGATCAGCTCGTCTTTGAATGGCACGAAACGGATTTTTACAGCATCCCCATTGATGAAAGTTCACCGCCGCGTTTTGGCTCTGCTGTTTTAGAGCGCATTATTCCTTCCGTGGTTGATGGCAAAGCGGAATATTTGAAAAATGAATTGGGTGTCACCTATCGTCTGACCATTGCCAAGAATCATTTCGACCTTTGAAAAAGGTTTAATGCCCCTTCGCCCCAACTGAGTGTTAGAACGTCGTATGTCATCAATAATGTGAAAACTTATTTTGCAATTTTACGGCAATAAAGCTCAAGCCGATGGTGAACAATTTCATAACCCAGCTCACGCGCAATCTCTTCTTGCAAGCGCTCGATCTTTTCCGAATGGAATTCCACGACGTCACCACTTTCCATATCAATAATATGGTCATGATGTTCTGAGCCGGCATGTTCGAAGCGTGATGGCCCGCCATTGAAAGCATGCCTGTGGATTGCCCCCTGCTCCTCCAGCAATTTCATGGTGCGATAGACGGTCGACAATGAAATGCTGTTATCAATTTCCACAGCACGTCGGAAAATTTCCAGCGCATCGGGATGATCCTCCGAATCAGAAAGAATATTCAGAATAATCCGTCGCTGACGTGTAATTCTAACGCCTGCCTGCCGAAGCTGCTGTTCGTAATCGTTTGATGTGGTCATTGTGTTCATGGCCGGATTATGCACCGACACGCCGCTTGTTGCAAATATGCTCAAGGGAATATCAAGCACAATATTTTATACAATCTTTTAAATGTGCAAGGTCACACAAAATCTTGTGATAAAAAGTCAGGCTTTAATTTAAAGGAAAGAAAATGGTACGCCCAAGGGGAATCGAACCCCTGTTTCCGCCGTGAAAGGGCGGCGTCCTAACCGCTAGACGATGGGCGCACGCGCATCTTGTGATGCTTGTGAGTAAAGTAGCTGCTTCGTTTGAGAGGCAATCACTTGACTGTGACGCCGATATAATCGGCTTATTTTCAAAGCGCAACTGCTTTGGAAAAAATAATCGGAAAAAAATGCATTTTCTTCCGATTATTTTGATTTCTTTGAGTTTTTACACAAGCCGTCGCTCAAAACTCACCATTTTCAGCGACCAGCTTGCAAAAACGCCTATTGATTATTCTACATTACCCAAAATCATACGCGCAGCGATGCGTGATTCTTTGAAATCATAGACTATAATTTCCGTCCCGCCGTCAGGAAGCAGGGTTTCAAGCGAAATCATATTGCCGGACAGGCTTTGAGACAGCAATCTTGTGCCCTCTGGCAGCGTAATTTGCGTTTCAATCATCTTGAACGGTTCTTCCGGTACCACAGTAGTCTGTCCAGGAATATCGGAGCGCAGATCCTCTTGCTCCGGCGTGTCAGGCGCTTTATTGATTTTGTAGACAACGGCTGCAAGCACAGCCATAAGACCAATAAGCATAACTCCGATTGAGACAGCCAGTAACCGGATCATCTTGCGCCTCACGCGCTCCATGGCCGGATCAAGTGGTGGCTCCTGATTGGGATCGGGATAATAAGCTTGCTGTTCCTCATATCGTGGATCGTGTTGATTCTGATATCGAGGATAATTTGGATCCTGCATTCAATAACTCCGGTTCATGCACCCATGCCGCGTGATAACGAAGGGACGAGACGATTGAAAGAGATAATTGCCGGAGCAGACGCCGTTGGCAAACGATTAGACCAGTGGCTGAGCGCAGAGCTTGCCCCTGACCTGTCGCGCAACCGCATTCAGGCACTGATTGCCGACGGACGTGTAACCGTAAATGGAACCACAATTCGCGAATCCAAACACAAGTTACGCGAAGATATGGTTGTCACCATCACGCTTGACGAAGTGCAATCAACAAAACCCCAGGCAGAAAATATTCCTCTCGATATTCTCTATGAAGATGACGATGTGCTTGTCATCAACAAACCTGCCGGCCTTGTCGTCCACCCGGGCAGTGGAAACATGACCGGCACCCTGGTCAATGCCTTGATATATCATTGCGGCAATAATCTGTCACAAATTGGCGGTGAGTTGCGTCCGGGCATTGTCCACCGCCTGGATAAAGACACCAGCGGTGTGCTGGTGATTGCCAAAAATGATGAAACGCATCAACATTTATCGGCACAATTTGCTGATCACGGCCTGACCGGTGATCTGGAACGTGCCTATGTGGCGCTTGTCTGGGGCTTGCCGGAGCGTCCGCAAGGCACGATTGAAACCTATCTTGGACGTTCCAGCCGCGACCGCACCAAGCAGGCGGTCGTCAAAGAAGATCGCGAAGACGCACGCTATGCTGTGACTCATTACACAGTGCTGGAACGCTTTGCCGCAAAAGAAGATGCCACAGCGCTTGCCTCTGTCGTCGAATGCCAGTTGGAGACCGGCAGAACCCACCAGATTCGTGTCCACATGACCTATACCGGCACACCAATTGTCGGGGACAATGATTATGGCGGGGCTTTTAAAACCAAAGCCAACAAGCTGCCGGACGATCTGCGCGAAGCGGTGCAGAAATTCCCGCGTCAGGCACTTCATGCCCGTCTGCTCGCCTTTGCCCATCCCGCTGATGAGCGATTGATGCGTTTTGAAGCCCCCTTGCCGGATGACTTTCAAAATCTGATTGATCAATTCCGCAAAGATCAGCACGGTTGATAATTAAAAACTGCCTTCATCCCTTGAAGGCAGTTTTTTTATTCCTACTTGTAAGTATAGTTTACCAAAACATATGGCTTCACCTGTCATATCAAGCAGTGACGTATGAACACTGTTCCCGTCTATTCATCAAAATCAAAAACAATGGAACTTTTGTCAAACGTGAGCGTTAACGAAAGAGTGACAGACTGTGCATTTCTTTTAATCGTTTTTTCGCCTGATTTCAGTCTATACTGTAATCTAAAACCGGTTGGCAATTTGCACCGGTAAGCCGGGCTTGCCAAATGGGAGCCTGCAACCAAGAAGGAGGGTGCTTCATGGCCCAGGTCAATCTTCCAAGTATCACTTCCGGTGACGGTGGACTTACCCGTTATCTCGAAGAAATTCGTCGTTTCCCAATGCTTGAGCCGCAAGAAGAATATATGCTGGCCAAGCGTTATCATGAACATGCCGACCCGAAAGCTGCCCATAGACTGGTCACCAGCCATTTGCGACTGGTTGCCAAAATTGCCATGGGCTATCGTGGTTATGGTTTGCCGATCGGTGAGGTTATCTCCGAAGGCAATGTCGGCCTGATGCAGGCCGTTAAAAAGTTTGAGCCGGAGCGTGGTTTCCGTCTTGCCACATATGCGATGTGGTGGATCAAGGCTTCCATTCAGGAATATGTTTTACGCTCGTGGAGCCTTGTCAAAATGGGCACCACCGCCAATCAGAAACGCTTGTTCTTCAACCTGCGTAAAATGAAAAGCAAAATTCAGGCGCTGGATGACGGTGATCTGAACCCTGATCAGGTTGCCCATATTGCTACAAAGCTAAATGTGAGTGAAGAAGAAGTTGTGTCGATGAACCGCCGTTTGTCGGGTGATGCTTCGCTCAACGCGCCGATCCGCGCTTCTGAAGGCGAATCAGGTGAATGGCAGGATTGGCTCGTTGATAACAGCGACAGTCAAGAAACCATGCTGATTGAGCAGGACGAGCTCGAAAACCGTCGTGCGATGCTGGAACAGGCAATGAGCAATCTCAACGAGCGTGAACAGCGTATTTTCTACGCACGTCGTCTGCTTGACGAACCGGTGACACTTGAAGCGCTCTCTGCCGAATTCAACATCAGCCGCGAGCGTGTGCGCCAGATTGAAGTGCGCGCCTTTGAAAAAGTGCAGGAAGCTGTACAAGCAGCAGCACTCAGCCAACATCAGGCTACACAAAATCAGGCGATGGGAGCAATCAGCAATCAGGCTAATGCTTAAAGCCTGACTGTTCTTAAATTTCCGCATATTAAAAAGGCCGCTTTCGCGGCCTTTTATTTTGTCTCAACCCAGCTTGAAAAACCTTACTGGCTTTTCAGCACGTCATTAAAGACCTTCTCACCCGGTACGCCTTTTTCCAGACTCAGCAGCGCGCGGCGGCCATTGCGATAAGTGATCGGAATATCCACCCACTGTAAACGACGCATCAACGACAGATTGGTATCAACAGCAGTACGTGCATCATTGAGTGCTACGATAAAAAAGTTGTCAGCAATCTTCGATGAGATCGCGATCAGCGGATTACCGGCTGCCTGCTCTGTATCCTTGAAGGTGATACGCTGAACATTATCAACGACACCACCAGAGAAATCGTCCGGTACAAAGAACATCATCTCAATCAAATGGCTGGCAGGTAATGATTTGTCCGCATTGCGGCGGATAGTCATCTGCATGCGCATCTGCGTATCGGGAATGGTGACTTCCGCACGGATAGCAGGCTCTTCCGGCTCACCATCACCCGGCGAATCCTGCACCACCGACCAGACAACGCTACCAGACTGTGCCGAGCCATCTTCAGCGCCGGAGCGTTCTTCATAGAAGAATGCTTTTTGTCCGACCGCAACACCTGCACCAGCTTGCTCGGTACCACCGGAACTGACAGGAGCCTGACCGGTCGCTGAATTCTGGTTCAGCGCTGTAGTCGATTTACCTTCGGCCAGATCAGAAGCAACACCACCCGCAGGGCCCTCATCCACTTCCGTGCCATCCGGCAAGAGACGTTGTGTCAGCTTTGGCTCTGGTGCATCCGGCGCTTCAGTGCCAGTGCCGGTCTCGGTACCACCGCCAATATCGGTTGTCTCAGGCTTGTCGGTCGTAGCAGGTGTATCTGTACCGCCTGCAACAGGTGCATCCGGCTCACCACGACCAAGGCTTGAAGCCAGTTCGCTCAACGTGTCTTTATTAACATAGGCTGCATAACCACCGCCACCAATCACAAATGCAGCAATCAAACCAATGATCAAACCTTTATGGGTGCGCTTGTCTTCCAATGCGTCATTGAAAGCGGGTTTACGCGGGGAGCGCGGCTTGGAGCTACTGTCTGCCAAGCGATCTTTATCAAGATCGACATCCGGCAATGAGCCATTGCCTGCAATTGTGTCTTGGTCTTTATCACGATTACCGGCAGTAAAATCAGGAGCGGCGGTTAAAGTCCCCTCATCGCTTTCTGCACTTGATGCGCTTTCGCTTAAGAAGTCCTCAAGCGGATCAGCAGGTTTTGTAATTTCCGGCTCGATCTCAAATTTGGTTTCCGGCTCGATTTCCGGCTCTGGTTCAACAACCGGTGCTGGGGCATAAAATGCTTCGACCTCTTTGATCGAATCTTCCAGCATCTGACGCTGACGTATCGAAACCGATTCAGGCGCATTGGCTGTTACCAGTTTCTGCTCGATCGTCGCGCGTGCTTTTGCATAGACGCGTTGACGCAATTCAGGTGTGGGATCTGCCTGCGCGTCAATCGTCTTCTTTAGTACCGCTACAAAATCTGCCATGCTATCAAGCCCGAACTCTCTGTAAAAGATATGGGATAAACCATCCAATAATCATAATTATTGAACAAAAGCAAAGAGCCGACCATACTTAAACGACAGATAGCCGGATTTTTTTATAGAAAAAGCCCCGTTTCTGTTCTGAAACGGGGCTTTTAATCGAAGTCATGGCTCAATCTTAGTCATGAAACGGATCAGTTACCAGAATAGTATCTTCACGTTCTGGACTTGTTGAAAGCATCGCCACCGGCGCACCGATCAGCTCTTCAATATGACGAACATATTTAACGGCCTGTGCCGGCAGTTCATTCCAGCTGCGCGCACCGGCAGTGGTTTCTGACCAGCCCGGCAATGTTTCATAAATCGGCTTCACACGTGCCTGCGCACCCATCGAAGACGGCAGATAATCAATGCGCTTGCCATCCAGCTCATAGGCTACGCAGATTTTGATTTCATCAAGTCCGTCGAGCACGTCCAGCTTGGTCAATGCAATGCCGGTAATGCCGGAAGTGCGCACTGTCTGACGCACAATCACCGCATCAAACCAGCCACAACGACGCTTACGACCGGTAACAACGCCAAATTCATGGCCTTTTTCACCCAAAAACTGACCGATTTCATCGTCGAGCTCAGTCGGGAAAGGCCCCTCGCCGACACGGGTTGTGTAAGCTTTGGTGATACCCAGAACATAACCGATTGCTGTTGGGCCAAGACCCGAACCAGCAGCAGCCTGACCGGCAACGGTGTTTGATGAAGTCACAAACGGATAGGTACCGTGGTCATTGTCCAAAAGCGCGCCCTGCGCACCTTCAAACAGAATACGATCACCAGCCTTGCGGCGTTCATCCAGCAAGCGCCAGACCTGATCAATATAAGGCAGAATCTGTTCTGAAACTGAAGTCAGTTCTTCCAGAATGGTTTCAACTGCAATTTCTTCCAGTCCCATGCCGCGACGCAGCAAATTGTGGTGCGCCAGCAGGCGTTCGACTTTCGGCTGCAATGTTTCCGGTTCTGCCAGATCGATGACGCGAATCGCACGGCGACCCACTTTATCTTCATAGGCCGGGCCAATACCGCGCTTGGTAGTGCCGATTTTCAGACCTTCGGTCGCGCCTTCACGCATCGCATCCAGATCGCGGTGGATCGACAAGATCAGCGGTGCATTTTCAGCAACGCGCAACACTTCAGGATTGATGTCGACACCCTGTGCACGCAGTTTTTCAATTTCCATAACAAAATGGTGCGGATCAACCACAACACCATTGCCGATAACGCTGAGCTTACCGCGCACAAGCCCTGAAGGCAGCAGCGACAATTTATAGCTCGTGCCATCAATGACGAGCGTATGGCCGGCATTATGGCCACCCTGATAGCGCACGATGACATCAGCACGTTCCGACAGCCAGTCGACGATTTTACCTTTGCCTTCGTCGCCCCATTGCGACCCGACGACAACCACATTTGCCATTGAAGAAACTCCTTGGTCCGGATTTTGCCCGTGAAAAAAGAAATCCAAGGATCAACGCACACTTGGTTTGAACAACAAGGTGCTGATCCCTCGTCTCTATACAGACAGATTAAGAAAAGCGCGACTCTTGATTGCGCTAAATGAAGAAAAAAATCTAAATATTGTCGAGAAGACGCACCATATAATGCGCATCATCCGAATAAGATTTCAGTTTTTGGGCAAGTGCTGCCACATCACGAACAGAAAATCCCTGTCGTTCCCAGAACGGACGCGAGCCGTTGACGGCTACCAGCGCCATGGCGTCAAAGCCATCATTTTGTGCCTGTTGCACCATCAATTTCAATAATTTGGAAGCATTACCGCCGGAGCGCGCCATTTCGGTCAGCGCTACATCATGTAAATAATAGCTCGAAGCATTTTGGGGCAAAACCTGCAATAAAGAGTTTAATACAGGTGCTTCATTCAAAGCCCACGGATGACTGATGCCATAACCGGCAATGTGATTATCAGCTTCCAGCACGAAACAACCTGCCGGATAAAGATCGAATCTATCCTGAAAAACAGAAACATCTTCAGGGAAATCGGGATGAACACTATTCGCGACGTCAGTGACAGCAAACACATCCGTGTCACGCATGTTGCGCCATACAAATTGTTCCATCCCGTCTCTCATTTCTTAATCAGTTTTCTTCAACATTAAATTCCAGCGGACGCGCTGCTTTAATGGCAGGCTGTTCAGCCAGTTCTTCCAGCATTGCCGGCGGAATCGGACCATCAACATAAAGCAATGCAATTGCGTCACCGCCCGGCTTATCGCGTCCCAGAGCAAAGTTTGCAATATTAACTTTATGCTTGCCGCACACTGTACCCAGCAAACCAATCATGCCCGGAATGTCGACATTGGTGACATAAAGCATATCACGACCAACTTCCGCATCCAAATTAATACCCTTAATCTGGATAAAGCGCGGCTTGCCATCAGAGAAGCAAGTACCCGCAATGGAGCGCTCGCGCAATGTGGTTTTAACTGTCAGCTTGATATAGCCGTCAAAGACGCCGGATTTATCACGCTTCACTTCGGAAACAATAATGCCGCGTTCTTTGACCATAATCGGCGCCGAAACCATGTTGACGTCCGATACCTGCGGGCGAATGAGACCAGCCAATGCTGCACTCATCAAAGCACGGGTGTTCATATTGGCAGTCGCACCATCAAACAGGATTTCAACCTCCTGAATAGGTTCGTCGGTCACTTGCCCCACAAAAGCACCAAGCACTTCAGCCAGTTTGACAAAAGGCTTGAGCAACGGTGCTTCTTCTGCTGTAATCGACGGCATGTTGATCGCATTGGTAACAGCGCCCTTGATCAGGTAATCCGACATTTGTTCGGCAACCTGCAAAGCCACATTTTCCTGTGCTTCAGATGTTGAAGCGCCCAAATGGGGAGTGCAAACAACATTCGGCAGGTTGAAAAGTTCGTTTTCGGTTGCAGGCTCAACTTCAAAAACGTCGACACCCGCACCCGCAACCTGACCGGATTTCAATGCTTCGATCAGATCTTTTTCAACAATCAGTCCGCCACGGGCACAATTGACAATGCGTACACCTTTTTTGGTTTTGGCCAGATTTTCCGCATTGATGATATTGCGGGTTTTATCGGTCAGTGGTGTATGCAGCGTGATGAAATCAGCGCGTGCCAGCAATGTGTCGAGATCAACTTTCTCAACGCCCAGCTCTTTCGCCCGGCCTTCCGACAAGAACGGATCAAAAGCCACCACATTCATTTTGAGGCCAATGGCGCGGGTAGCAACAATCGCACCAATATTACCGCAACCAATCACACCCAATGTTTTACCGGTGATTTCAACACCCATAAAACGGTTCTTTTCCCATTTACCTGCGCGTGTCGAAACATCCGCTTCCGGCAATTGGCGGGCAACTGCAAACATCAATGCAATCGCATGTTCCGCAGTGGTGATCGAATTACCAAAAGGCGTATTCATGACAATGATACCACGGCGCGATGCAGCCGGAATATCCACATTATCAACACCAATACCGGCGCGGCCAATCACTTTAAGATTGGTTGCCGCAGCAATCAGTTTTTCCGTCGCTTTGGTGGCGGAACGGATCGCCAGACCATCATACTGGCCGATCACTTCCAGCAGTTTTTCTTTGTCTTTGCCAAGATCAGGCAAATAGTCCACTTCAACGCCGCGATCTTTAAAGATCTGAACAGCAGTTGGTGATAATTTATCAGATACCAATACGCGCGGTGCCATCATGGCCTCCATCACTGAATTTTTGCAAATAAGGAAATGTGAGAAAAAGCGGTGATGATAAAAGTCCCAACTCAGTTACCATCCCACTTTTGAAAAGCTTGATTAAGCAGCCTGCTTGAGGGCAGCTTTTTGGCTCTGGAAAGCCCATTCTAGCCAATGCGTCAAAGCTTCGACATCCGATGTCTCTACTGTGGCACCAACCCAGATACGCAAGCCCGAAGGTGCATCGCGATAAGCACCGATATCAAAGGCAACGCCTTCTTTTTCCAGGACAGAAACAATGCCCTTGGCAAAAGCTGCCTGCTGATCGGCCGGCAGTGCCAGCACAGCTTCATCAACAATGGTCAGGCAGACAGAGGTATTGGAGCGGGTTTCCGGCTTCACAGCCAGATTGGCAATCCAAGGTGTCTTTTCAACAAAAGCATCAAGCGCTGCAAAATTGCGATCAGCACGGCCGATCAAAGCCTGCAAACCACCAATGTTCTGCGCCCATTCCAGTGCATCAATATAATCTTCAACGCAGAGCATCGAAGGCGTGTTGATGGTTTCACCGGCAAAAATACCTTCAATCAGCTTGCCGCCTTTCGTGAGGCGGAAAATCTTAGGCAGCGGCCATGCTGGCTTATAAGTTTCCAAACGCTCGACAGCGCGCGGTGACAAAATAATAATACCATGCGCACCTTCGCCACCCAGCACTTTCTGCCACGAAAAAGTAACGACATCGAGCTTTTCAAATGCGAGATCTTGTGCAAAGGCAGCAGAAGTCGCATCACAAATGGTCAGACCTTTGCGGTCTGCCGGAATAAAATCACCATTGGCAACGCGCACACCCGAAGTGGTGCCGTTCCAGGTAAAGACAACATCGCGATCAAAGTCGACTTGAGCGAAATCAACGATTTCACCATATGGCGCTTCAAATACGCGGGTATCTTCTAATTTGAGTTGTTTGACAACATCAGTGATCCAACCGGCACCGAAGCTTTCCCATGCAACCATGTCAACGCCGCGCGCGCCAAGCATAGACCAAAGCGCCATTTCAACAGCGCCGGTATCAGATGCCGCGACAATGCCGATACGATAATCGGCAGGGACGTTCAAAACTTGACGGGTAAGGTCGATCGCCTGTTTCAGCTTGCTCTTGCCGATTTTCGCACGATGCGAACGGCCAAGAGGTGCACCACTGAGCGCGTCAAGCGACCAGCCGGGACGTTTTGCACAGGGACCAGAAGAAAAATTAGGATTAAGCGGACGGGTGTCCGGCTTCGTAATCGTGGTCATGTTGTTTCCTATCCTCACAGATAGCACGCGTCTCGTTGGGGAGACGTGGCCCACTTACCGAGATACTGGAAACAGACCTCAAGCGCAAGATGCTTAATAAAATAATTTAAAACTACGCAATAAGTGCAGTTTATTTAAAAACTGAGGGAACCATACATGCCGGTCTTACGTTATCTTCAAACAACAAGCTTAATTCAACAATAGCGGGAGACACTTCATGGAAGATGCACAAATCGGCTGGATTGCAGCGATTATCATTGGTGGTCTGGCTGGCTGGCTGGCCGAAATGTTCATGAAAAGCAACAACGGTGTTTTCATGAACATTATTTTAGGCATCATCGGTGCGGTCGTTGCCAATTTCCTGCTCGGTCTTTTCGGCATTATTCTCACAGGTTGGATCGGCTATCTGATTGCCGGCTTTATTGGTGCCTGTATCCTGATTGCGATTGGACGCGCTGTCAGGCGCTAATAAAACGAATCATAAAAAAAGCAGGCTTAACGGCCTGCTTTTTTTGTATATGCAGTTCAACAATCAATTGTCGAATTGATAACGCAGACCAACACGAACATCATGAATATTGAAGCCCTTGTCATAGGTAGGGCCATTTGAATATGCACCTTCGCTCATCTTGCCGCCATTGACATGACGGAAGCGATAACCGGCATCAAGTTTCAGATTATGTGTCAGATCATATGATGCACCGGCCATCAGTGCCCAAGTGAAACGCCAGTTAGAAGCACCATCCAGCTCAATCGGATTGGCCTGTCCTGGATTCTGCTGAATGACATTACCCCATTTGACATAAGTTCCACCGATACCAGCACCCACATAAGGGGTGAAGCCGTTAATATTGGCAATATCAATATAAGCATTTGCCAGCAATGACAGGGCAGACATTTTGCTGCTGTCTGATGAACTACATCTGTTGCCACCGCACCATGTACCACGGCTTCCGTCAAAAGATGAGCGGGTGGTATAATCCAGTGTCAGATCAGTACGGAAATAATCGGTTACTTGATAACCAAGACCACCACCGACAAGGAAAGAACCCTTCAATTTACCTGAAACATGGCCGTCGTCACCTTGAATCACACAAGGATCACCACAATTATTATCTGTCGTGTAGGTCGGAAACTTCGCACCCCGATACTTGGTTTTCGAATAACCGACATCACCACGCAGATACCAACCACCGGTTGAAACCGGCTGAGGGGGCAATTCAATGACCGGTGGTTCAATGATATCTGCAGCTTGCGAGATCGTTGAAAAACTCGCGGAGCCAATTAATGCTATTGTGACCGTTAAGCCATATTTCAGAGTATGTTTCATATCTGCCTCACCACTGTGTAACATCGCGAAACGATGCAACAATCTATTTTGAGGCTACCTTACCGTTAAAAAGTTAAACGCTGCTTAACCTTGTTTTTTTACCATAAATATTAAGGTTTACTGATAGACAACAGCTATAAAAAATGCCGGATAATCACATGAGTGATCATCCGGCGAATTAAAAAATATTGATCAATTTCAATTCAAGCAGCTGTTCTAATTGAAGAAATCACATTGATGATGTCATCGACCACTGTTTCAACCAGTTGACGGTCATCACCTTCGGCCATCACACGGATCAAAGGTTCGGTACCGGACGGACGAATGACCAGACGGCCATTATCGCCCAATCTGTTTTGCGCATCTTCTATCGCTGATTTCACCTGCTTATTTTCCAGCGGTTTGCCGCCGCTAAAACGCACATTCTTCAACAATTGCGGCACCGGTTCAAACTTGCGACAGACTTCGCTCAGAGGTCGTCCCTCTTCCTGCACACAGGCTAAAATCTGCAATGCTGAGACAAGACCATCGCCGGTTGTCGAAAACTCCGACAAAACAATATGTCCGGACTGCTCGCCACCAACATTAAAACCATTGGCACGCATATGCTCAACCACATAACGATCACCTACTTTGGTGCGCGCCAGCGACAAATGATGATCGCCCAAGAAACGCTCTAGGCCAAGATTGGACATGATGGTGGCAACAATGCCGCCACCTTGCAAACGACCACTACGCGCCCAAGACTGCGCAATCACCGCCATCAACTGGTCACCGTCAATTACGGTTCCGGTTTCATCCACCAAAAGCACACGATCAGCATCACCATCAAGTGCAATACCCACATCGGCGCGAACTTCATGAACTTTGCGAATCAGACCAATCGGATGGGTCGAGCCACAATCTTCATTGATATTGATGCCATTCGGTTTGTCATTAATGGTAATGACCTCAGCACCCAATTCCCAAAGAGCAGCAGGTGCTACTTTATAGGCAGCACCATTGGCGCAATCGACAACAATTCTCAAACCTTCCAGAGAAAGGTTGCGTGGTAATGTGCGTTTGGCAAATTCGATATAGCGGTAAATATCGCCATCAACGCGCTTGGCTTTACCCACATCGCCATGACTGACCAGAAGCGAACTCATATCTTCATCAATCATTTTTTCGATCTGGAGTTCGAGAGCATCTGAAAGCTTGAAACCGTCCGGGCCAAAAAGTTTGATGCCGTTGTCATAAAACGGATTATGCGAGGCAGAAATCATCACACCGATATCAGCACGTAATGAACGGCAAAGCATGGCGACAGCAGGGGTCGGGATTGGCCCCAACAAAAACACATCCATGCCGGTGGCGGTAAAACCTGCGACAAGCGCATTTTCCAGCATATAACCGGAGCGGCGCGTATCCTTACCAATGACGACGCGACGCGCCTGACCGGAATTGCGGAAAAGATGTCCGACTGCCATGCCCACTTTCATAGCGATATCGGGCGTCATCGGAAAACTATTGGCTTTTCCGCGGATACCATCTGTACCAAAATATTTGCGACTCATGATTTCGCCTTATCCCGTGTGCTGCCGGATGAAATATCAACGGTCAGTAATTGCGCATTTTATCGCAGAACTGCCGCAAAACGGCAATAACACTCTTTTTCAATGATTGTATGGAATTATATTAATTGCTTTAATAATACCGCCTACATTCATAAAACTCATATTAATCAACGCTCTGCCCGTAAAGACAAAAATACAAAAAAAGATAAAAACTGATTTCATATTCAAACAGGCAATAAAAAAAGGCCGGATAAACCGGCCTTTTTAAATTAGTTTGGCTGTGGTTCCGGCTCAATATGGCCTTCATCGCCTGCTTCGCCACCCTTTTTAGGAGCAGTGGCGCCCGCCTTCGGCACACCTGAACCACGGGTTGGTGTGTCATCGCCAGCATCACGGCTCGGCTTTTTACCAGCCAACAAATTTCTGATCTCATCACCTGAAAGCGTTTCATATTCGAGAAGACCTTCAGCAAGAACAATCCAGTCTTCACGCTTTTCTGTCATGATACGGGTTGCTTCTGCATAAGCTTCATCAATCAAACGACGGACTTCAGCATCAATAATCTGGGCGGTTTCTTCCGAGACATTCTGTGTTCTTGCCACTGAATGGCCTAAGAAGACTTCTTCCTGATTTTCACCAT
Source organism: Paenochrobactrum sp. BZR 201-1 (assembly GCF_044987585.2). NCBI lineage: Bacteria > Pseudomonadati > Pseudomonadota > Alphaproteobacteria > Hyphomicrobiales > Brucellaceae > Paenochrobactrum > Paenochrobactrum sp. BZR 201-1. Next base: position 33,773 of record NZ_JBJDRZ020000017.1, read on the forward strand.
AGGCTACATAGCCAAGCTTGTCGGAATACCCCCATTGGGTCACCATTGAACGGGCCAGTTTGGTTGCCTGCTGAATATCGGAAGATGCACCGGAAGTGACATTTTCCTTACCAAATTTCAGCTCTTCCGCCACACGGCCACCCATCATGATGGCAAGGCGCGAAATCATCCAAGTATAGGTTACCGAATAACGATCACCTTCCGGCAATTGCATCACCATACCCAGTGCACGGCCACGCGGAATAATGGTTGCTTTATGCAACGGATCCGCTTTCGGCACATTAAGTGCAACAATCGCATGACCGGCTTCATGATAAGCGGTATTCGTCTTTTCTTCCGGCGTCATTGCAGAAGAACGACGCTCCGCGCCCATCATGATCTTGTCTTTTGCGTCTTCAAATTCCTGCATAGTGACAAGACGTTTATTGCGACGCGCAGCCATCAAAGCAGATTCATTGACAAGATTGGCAAGATCAGCACCGGAAAAACCAGGTGTACCGCGCGCAAGTATTTTCAGATCGACATTCGGAGCAAGAGGCACATTACGCACATGCACTTTCAATATCTGCTCACGTCCGGTTACATCCGGATTTGGCACCACAACCTGACGGTCAAAACGACCCGGACGCAGAAGTGCAGGATCAAGCACGTCGGGACGGTTGGTTGCCGCAATCAGGATGATCGATTCATTGGCTTCAAAACCATCCATTTCAACCAGTAATTGGTTCAATGTCTGTTCGCGCTCATCATTTCCACCGCCAAGACCTGCGCCACGATGACGACCGACAGCGTCAATTTCGTCGATGAAGATAATGCAAGGCGCATTTTTCTTCGCCTGTTCGAACATGTCGCGGACACGGCTGGCACCAACACCCACAAACATTTCCACGAAGTCTGAACCGGAAATCGTAAAGAATGGTACATTGGCTTCACCGGCAACAGAACGTGCCAGCAAGGTTTTACCGGTTCCCGGAGGGCCCACGAGCAAAACACCGCGCGGAATTTTACCACCAAGGCGCTGGAACTTCTGCGGATCGCGCAAGAATTCTACAATTTCTTCCAGATCTTCTTTGGCTTCATCAACGCCGGCCACATCTTTAAAGGTCACACGACCATGTGCTTCGGTCAGCAATTTTGCTTTTGATTTTCCGAAACCCATAGCCCCGCGTGAACCACCCTGCATCTGGCGCATGAAGAAAATCCACACACCCAAGATCAGGATCATCGGCAGCCATGACAGCAAAATACCAAACAGTGAACCGGAACCGTCGCTTTCAGGGCGCGCAGTAATTGTCACACCCTTTTCTTCCAAACGCGACACAAGACCAGTATCACCCGGTGAGTAGGTCTGGAATGTCGAACTATTATCGCCGTAAGAGCCGGAAACGCGCTGGCCGGTAATTGTTACAGATTTAACGCGTCCGTTGGACACATCATCTATAAATTGCGAATAGGGAATTTCACGCGATGCCGTGCGCTGACCGGGGCTCTGAAACAGGTTGAACAGAGCGATTAAAAGTAGAGCAATGATCGCCCAGAGGGCGAAGTTGCGATAATTCGGGTTCATAACGGGTCCAATCGATAACCTCGACGTTCCTGCAATCCGGAACAATATTCAAACAGTAACATAGGGTCGAACAACGGCATTGCCAAGGCAATCTGCACAATCAAAGTCGATTCTTATGAAACTTTCTGCAAATATTTGCGACAGGGTTAAGTTCATCGCCATTGAAGTGTCGATAAAAACGTTCTGCCAGTATAAAATCATGCCCCGTCAACACATTATCCAGCAATGCATAGTGTTTCGAGACGGAAATATCACCCATTTCAACGCCACCCAAACCCAATGCAGGTAAAGCGCACAACTGATTCTTTATATAAAGACCGGGAGAAGAAAAGACTGCAGGCTGGAAAAAATCCTGTCGGTTCAAACCATAGTTCAAGCAAAAAACATGAAAATCTTGCATCCCGACAGGGCCAAGTTTTACCGGTTCATCTGTCTTATTCTCAATCAAATATCGCTGATCCCATAATTCAACAGATTGAGGCTCAACAATAATCACCGGTAAATGACGCTGCTCACGCCAGATGCGATGATGGCGCACACCTGTTTCAATAATGCAACCAGCATAATTCATACGCTTTGATGCCATCTCTGCTGCCAGCATTTGTTTTAAAATGCGATTGCGATCTTGTGTGCGGATCAGAAGATTTCGGCCACCTGTCAGCGCCAGAACAAAACCAATAAAAACCGAAGCTGCTTCTCGCGGCAGCTTAGCCAAAAGCTCCCTGTCAAGCAAAGCTATATCAGGCGCAACCTGTAGCAAAAGCTCGGAATGCTCATCCCAATAATCAACCGCCTGCTGATTAATCTTTTGCCGTTTTTGCACAGCCTGACCGATTAATTCCAGAAAGTGAACATGTTCACTTTCTTTGCAGGTTTGCCTGATGCGCGGTCGCTCATAATGAATGTCTAAATTGGTTGGATCATCAATCCAGCCGATATTTCTGGCTCTCAATTGATCGCGCAAAGCTTCGCGGCGCATATGCAATAAAGGGCGCACCAGCAAAAATTCTTTTGCAAGCAAACTAAAAGCTGCCATACCAGCAAGGCCGCGCATATCCGGCATGCTGCCGTCCATCGTAGCTGTTTGGCGTGATTGGCGCATGATATAAGTTTCTACCTGATCATCCTGACTGTGACCGGTAAAAGTCATCGAAGCGCCAACCTCACGTGCTGCCTCCATCAATAAATGATAACGCATCTCGCGTGCGGCGACGGAAATTCCCGTGACAGGTTTGTCTGCGTTCCAAAGCTTGGTGATATGCCGGATTTTTCGTTCAGCACAAAATTGCGCAACCGCTTGCGCTTCAGCCGCTGATTCTGCCCGCAAATCATGATCAACAGTCACCGCCACCAATTGCGGCACGGCTTGTGTCACTGCTAATTGGTTCAAATAGTCTTGCAACAATACAAGAAGTGCAATTGAATCACTGCCGCCTGAAACAGCTGCAATAATTGCCTTCTCATTTTCCAGATTTAGTTGGTTGCAGATGCTTTCCATAATGGTCACGCAACTGCACTTAACAACCGCTTGCTGCTTTCGCCTTATCTATACTGGCCATAACCGCGGGAGTTGAACTTGGATAACGCGAAGGAATTTGTGCAAATGTAGCGCAAGCTACATCATGATTGCCCATCGCCTGCAAGGTAATGCCAAGCTTTAGCATGTTTTCTGCACCACGCTTCGAATCAGGATAGTCGCGCTGTGTGTCAATAAAAACGCTTGCCGCTTCTGATAAGCGTTTTTGCCCAAGGAGTGCCTCCCCTAACCAATAACGCGCATCTGCTGTCATCGGATCAGCCGGATAGCGATCAATATGGGCGCGAAATCCTGCCTCGGCTGCTTTATAATCGCCGGACAAAATATATTGGTAAGCCGCCTCATAAAGTGCATTGGGATTATCAGCATCCGGTAGAACAATTGATGCCGTTTCCCGACCAAGGCGCGAAGCTTCTTCCGGCACTGATTCCGGCTCTACATCCATTGTCTCGCCGATTACATTGCCATTGGCATCCATGCGGATTGAACCCAATTGGCGTGGAGGTGTACCACTGCCTTGCTGGGAGTGATCAGCACTGGAACCAATAGCCACAGAATCGGCGCTATTTGCATCGGTGGATTTTTCAGAGGTTGACGCGGCATCTTCCGATGCCGCCGCCATGTCTTTTTGTGTGGAAGGAGCAACAGAAGCTGCCTTACTGCCGGATGCACCGCCAGCGTCAGTCTGTTTTTTCTTTTCCAGCTCTTCAAAGCGATATTCGTTATCTTCCTGCTGCTTGCGCATTTGCTCCTGCATTTGCAGAATCTGGAAGTTCAGTTCTTCCAGCTTGCCGGAAAGATCACGCACCTGTTCCTGCAACTGGCTGACGCGCGGATCAGCAGCCTGTGCTAATTGAACAAGACCGTCGCGAACCGGTTCCACCCTCATGCCGGCGCCAGCGGCAAAAACCGGGCTACTGGCCAAAAGCGACAGCATTGCCACCGTGATGGTCATATGTTTGGTCAAAGTTTTCATTCCCTGCTTGCCTCATGCAATGGACTGATTGTTTCAAATTACCGCCAATCACAAAATTAACAGCTCATGAACGGCGATCTTTCATTCCATATCATGAGTAAGTTGAATTCGGCTAAAGTTTGTTAGCCATCGACTTAATCATGTAAAAAATAAAAAAGCGGCTCAAGAGCCGCTTTTTTATCACTCATATTCACATACAACCAGCTGCTTTTACAGCTGACCGTTTAAATTACTGGTTCAGGACAGTAACCGCACGGCGGTTCTGTGACCAGCAAGAGATATCGTCACATGCTGCAACCGGACGTTCTTTACCATAAGAAATGGTACGCATACGGTTGGTTGCTACACCGCGGGAGGCGAGGAAATCACGTGCAGCTGCTGCACGACGCTGACCCAGTGCCAAGTTGTATTCACGAGTGCCGCGTTCATCCGAGTGACCTTCAACGGTGATCGAATATTGTGGGTAACGAGCAAGCCACTGTGCCTGTTTGGTCAGGGTCTGCTGTGCGTCTGCGCGAATAACCGACGAATCCAGATCATAGAAAATGCGGTCGCCAACATTCACCGTGAAGTCCTGCTGGGAACCAGGGGTGGCCACTCCGCCAAGACCAAGGTCACCGGCATTGTTGGGAAGGTTTTTCTTTGATGCGCAACCGGCAACTGCCAGTGTCATGAAAAGAGCCATAATAAGCGGGCTACGGGCTATCGACTGGAAACGGCGCATGGGCCGAAGCTCCTTAAAGTTAATGTTTCAGCGTTAGAGCCCAATAATCATATTGAGGTTAAATTATGCTGAAAAAGTAAGGTTAACATTTTATTACGACTACTTTATCCAGTCGCGCTTCGATCTGCACATGAAGGGTAATTAAGGCAGAAAAACGGCCTGTTTAAAGCAAATACGGCCTTCATTATTCAATAATGTTCGCATTTTAGCAAGCGTTGCATATAAGCCTCAAACGCTTACATGTTCGCAATGGTTAGAAAATAATCGGCACTGTCGTAGACTTTGAGCTTTTTAAAAACGGGGTTAGGCTAAAATTTAAACAAACCCCGCTTTGATTTTTTTAGTTGTGACCGCGACTATTCGAGTAGTGGCGACCATGCCGGATCTGAACCGCCATTCGGGGTCTGGATCTGGCGTTCGTTACGTCCTGTAACGTCGACAGTGTAAAGCTTGGCACCTGCACCACGTGGCTGACGGAAGAACATCAGCACACGACCATTTGGCGACCATGTCGGGCCTTCATTATGGAAACCTGTGGTCAGCAAACGCTCGCCAGAACCATCAGGCTTCATCACACCAATGGAAAACTGGCCGCCCGACTGTTTGGTAAAGGCAATCAGATCGCCGCGTGGTGACCAGACCGGTGTGGAATAGCTACCATTACCAAAGGAAATACGCTGCGGATTGGAACCATCGGCACCCATCACATAAATCTGCTGTCGGCCGCCGCGGTCAGATTCAAATACGATCTTCGAACCATCAGGCGAGTAAGATGCGGAAGTGTCGATCGCCTGTGAATTGGTCAAACGTGTGGTGGTGCGTGAACGCAGATCCATCGTGTAAATATTGGCACTGCCATCATCCTGCAACAAGCTCATGATGACCTTCTGGCCATCGGGCGAGAAGCGCGGGGCAATGGTCATGCCGGGAAAGTTACCAACTACTTCACGCTGACCGGTTTCCAACTGCAACAAATAAACGCGTGGACGATCACCGCTAAAGGACATATAAGTCACTTCCTGACGGTTTGGCGAGAAACGTGGTGTCAGCACCATATCGCGACCGTCGGAAAGATAGCGCACATTCGCACCGTCCTGATCCATAATCGCCAGACGCTTGACGCGCTTGGAAGCAGAGCCGGATTCGTCAATATAAACGATGCGGGTATCGAAATAGCCTTTTTCACCGGTCAGGCGTTCATAAATCGCGTCGGCAATAATATGCGCTACTCGGCGCCAGTTTTCTGGTGTGGTGTAAAACTGCTGGCCGGTGAGCTGCTGTCCGCCAAATGTATCCCAAAGACGAAACTCTGCTTTCAAACGGCCATCCGGCTGTTTGGTGATACGGCCTGTGGCCAGAGCCTGTGCATTGATGACCTTCCAGTCTTCAAAGCGTGGAGCGGCATCCGGGTTGGAAATTTTTTCGATAAAAGCTTTTTTATCGATTGGCAAAAAGAGACCTGATCGCTCCAGATCAGCAGCAATCACTGCCGAAATATTGGCACCCAACTGATCTCCGGAGAGAAAGTCAGTCACAGCAATCGGCAGCGGCTCCACATTACCTTTGTTAATATTGATCTCAACAACCGCGCGTGCCGGCAAAGTCGCGGCCATACTGGCGGTGACCATTACAGCGACAGCTGCAAAGATCGTCCGTATTTTTATCTTCATGATCTTGTTTTTCATGATGACCGGGGCCTCATCTGTCTTATTTCAAAAATCGTTTCAACTGCTCAGTTATTCGCTATCTGCTGCCATTCTTCAAAAACGGCAGCACATTATGCTTACTTAGAACATCTCGCTCGGGTCGAAGTTCACAATCACATCGGCCCATGAATCATATTTATCGCGTGGCAGATTATATGGTGCGCAACGCATCACTGCACGTTTGGCGCTTTCAGCAGCCACTCGCCCGACACCACTATCAGCGCCGCCTGAAGTCACCACAGGTGCCCCTTCAATCTCGCCACTTTCGGTCAGACGCATTTTCACTGTCACGACCAGACCGTGCGCATCGGCCACACCGGCAGGCACGTTCCAGCAACGCTGGATCTGGCCGCGCAATGCATCCATTTCGCTCTGGCTCAGCTTCGAGCCACCAGTGGTCTTTTTAGCACCGAGCGACGCCTGATCGGTTGAGCGTTTAGCACCGCCACCGGCTGCTTTTTCACGGTTCAAAAGGGCTGCCACTTCATCAGCGATTGCGTCTTTTTCCTGTGACGATGCGCTGTTATTTGCAGTCTTCTTAGGTTCCTCAACCGGTTTACGATCCGGTGTTTTGGCAGTCTGTGCCTGCGGTGGCTGCGGCTTGGCCTGAGGGGTCGGCACATTTTCCGGCAGTTTCGGCGTATTGTCGAGCGCGATTTCCGCCTGCTTGTCAATGGCTTCTGCTACCGGATCAGGTTTAACCTCCTGCTTCGGCTCAGGCTTTTGCTGCACTTCAGTGGCTGGCACCGGCTGTGGTTTTGTTTCTGGTGCCGGATCAGGCTTCGGCTCAGGTTTTAGTTCCGGTTTATCGGCAGGTTTAGGTTCGGCTTTTGCCGCATCTGCCGTTTCCACGTTTTTCGGTTTTTCATCTGGTCGTGGCGGCGTTTTCAGATCAATGTCCTGATCACCGACATTTTCAGCCTGATCAACGGCTTGCGGTTTCGTGGTAGGCTTTGGCGCAGAAAATTCTTTCTTAGGTGCTGATTTCTCACCTTGCTGAACCTGCGTAATCGATTCAATCGGCACGATATCGACAGGAAAAGCTTCTGAATCAGAGACGTCAAACGCCCGCGGCGATGAGAATGTAACCAATCCCATACCGATAATTGCAACGTGGATAACCACGGAGGATGTGAGCCCGGCCTTCATGATACCGTCAGCTATCCTGCTCCTGGAGGGTGACCAAGCCGATATTTTTAAAACCGGCGGCGGAAATACGTGCCATGACCTTCATCACGGTGCCGTAATCGGCGGATTTATCACCGCGCACAAAAATTCTCTCATCGTAACCGGTCTTGGAAATTGCCTCCAATTTGGCAACAACTTCATCCATTGCTACTTCAGTTTCCTGCAAATAAATCTCGCCTTTATCATTAACCGAAACAGTGATCGGCTGCGTATCTGCATTCATGGCTTTAGCCTGTGTGTCAGGCAGATCAATAGGCACACCAACCGTCAGCAATGGCGCCGAAATCATGAAGATGATCAACAGCACCAGCATCACGTCAACAAACGGCGTGACGTTGATTTCGCTCATAAGAGCTTTCTTACGTCCGCGCCGGCGGCGCCCGCCTGACATTCCCTGATTACCAACCGACATGCCCATGATTATTTCCTGAACTTCAAATACGTCTTCACATGAAAGCTTTCACAAAACCTCAATTGCGAGGTGTGAGCTTTTCATCAATTTGGCGCGATAGTATGGCAGAAAACTCATCAGCGAAGCCTTCGAGCCTACCGGTGATTTTTGCCGCATCGCCCGACAGTTTATTGTAGGCAATAACCGCCGGAATAGCTGCAAGAAGACCAATAGCTGTTGCAAGCAGCGCTTCAGCAATACCAGGTGCAACAACTGCGAGGTTTGTGTTTTTAGAAGCTGCAATCGCCTGGAACGAGCTCATAATACCAACAACCGTACCGAACAGACCGATAAATGGTGCGGCCGAACCAATGGTTGCCAAAAAGCCCAAGCGGGATTCCAAAATGTCGTTTTCACGCGCCAGCGCCACATCCATGGCTTTATCAATACGCATCTGCAATGCAATTGGGGAACGGGCGCCTTTTTCAAAGGATTTCTTCCACTCCCGCATGGCCGCCATAAAAATTGCGCTCATGCCCGTGGTCGTTCGCTCGCCCAAATTGCGATAAAGCTCTTCCAGTGACTGACCAGACCAGAAAGCCTGCTCAAAACGATCCAGCGCACGGCGCGCGCGGGTGTAGCTGAGGGACTTGTCAATAATGATCGCCCAGGTCCAGACAGAAGCTGCCAGAAGACCAAGCATCACAAATTTTACGACCCAGTTTGCCTGCATAAACAGGCCCCAAAGTGTAACATCAGCAGTGGGAGCTGCGAGCGCTACATTTTCCATAAGTACACCGTCCTCGAATCCAAACGCCCGGCTTTATCTGACCGGGCGGCTCGCAAAATCATCTTCGTTTCATCCCGCATCAAACGGGTGAGAATTCTTTTTGCGCAAACTTTAAACAATCAGTATGCAGTCGCCGCACGCAAAACCAACATCGTCCGCAGCAACTTCTGACCACTGTCGCATCATCACTACAGCCTCACTGACCCATTGCCTTGTTACGGTTAATTTTGGTGAAACGAAGGCGTTACGCAAAAACCTTCATTCCAACCGATTCCGTCAGCATGAATAATGAATTATTATGGTTAAAGATGGGTTACGATTCGCATTAACTTGAAAAAAACCGTGATTTTTGAATCATTTTGACTCTAAAATCGTCGCCTGAAGCCAGCACTTTGCAAGTTTTGCTTATACAGCACCGCGAATTGCGCTTATTGGGATACCAAAAACGCGTCTCGCCATTCTGCCGGAAAGCGGCGCGGCTTGCCCTGTTTCGTAATCATCACCGCTTCAACCAAAGCCGCGCATAACAGCCTGCCCTCGCAAGTGATTTTCTGCTGCATATGAATACGCGCGCCACTAACATCGGCGACTTTGGTTTCAATCAGCAACAGATCATCAATTTTTGCCGGAGATTTAAAGTCAATCTCCATCCGTCGCACAACCCAGACCAGTTCTTCACCCAACGAACCTGCCGCAAGCTCGGTGTGATGCACACCTTTCAAACGCAAGAAGTCGGTACGCCCACGCTCGAAAAATTCCAGATAACGACCATGATAAACCACGCCGGAAAAATCTGTATCGGCATAATAAACCCGTGCCAACAGACGATGCCCGTTTGCATGCAATTCACCGGCAATCGCCTCACTGATTGTTTCACTGGCTGATTTTGTCTCGGTCATGCTTAGTCTTCCTGGAATAGTCCGAATTGCGACTGCGCCATATCCGTTGGTGTCGGCAAGCCCATATGCTCCCAGGCAATATGAGTCAAAACACGACCACGCGGAGTGCGCTGCAAAAAGCCCTGCTGGATCAAATATGGCTCAATAATATCTTCAATCGCATCACGTGGCTCTGACAAACCCGCCGCAATGGTTTCAATACCGACCGGTCCGCCACCAAAATTGCGCGCGATCATATCAAGATAACGGCGGTCAAGCTGGTCGAGCCCGCGCTCATCAACTTCCAAGCGCAACAAAGCTTCATCGGCAATTTTATGGTCGATGACATCCACTTTTGCCACCAGCGCAAAGTCACGCACACGCCGCAACAAACGACCGGCAATACGCGGTGTGCCGCGTGCGCGGCGTGCAATTTCACGCGCGCCATCATCGGCAATCGGCATTTGCATTAAGCGCGCACCACGGCGCACAATATATTCCAGCTCTTCCACCGTATAGAAATTAAGCCGCACCGGAATACCGAAACGATCACGCAAAGGCGTGGTCAACAGCCCTAAACGCGTGGTTGCCGCAACAAGTGTAAACTTGGCGAGATCAATTTTAACCGACCGTGCCGCCGGCCCCTCGCCGATGATCAGATCAAGCTGATAATCTTCCATTGCCGGATAGAGAATTTCTTCAACCGCAGGGCTCAAGCGATGAATTTCGTCAATAAACAAAACATCACGGTCTTCCAGATTGGTCAAAAGTGCTGCCAGATCGCCAGCCTTGGCAATCACTGGCCCCGATGTTGAGCGAAAATTCACGCCAAGCTCTTTCGACATGATTTGTGCCAGCGTCGTTTTACCCAATCCGGGAGGGCCGACAAACAGCACATGGTCAAGTGCTTCGCCACGCACTTTCGCCGCTTCGATAAACACTTTCAAATTGGCACGCGCCGCTGCTTGGCCGACAAAATCGTCAAGCGATTGCGGGCGCATGGCCACGTCAGTGTCCTCACCACGTTTATCCGGCGAAATCAAACGATCTGTATCATCCATACTTAACGCCTTACACGTGAAGTGAAAATCAAATCAACACTCACTGCGACAATTCCTTCAAGCCCAACCGGATCAGTTTGGCCGAATCGGCATCATCACCAACCTGTTTGATGGCTGCCGCCACAGCATTGGCTGCCTGCTCGCGCGAATAGCCAAGATTGGCAAGGGCAGACACCGCATCCCTCACTGCACTGGATGCAACGCCTTCGCCAATTTCTTGTTTCAGTCCCATCGAGCCGGATGCCTCACCTGCAAAAGCCGGCGCTTTATTCTTCAATTCTGTTACCAGACGTTCGGCCACTTTTTTGCCAACCCCCGGTGCACGGCTCAACATCGCCAGATCACGCAGCGCAATCGCATTGGCAAGTTCAGACGGGGTCAAAGCACCAAGAACCGCAAGCGCCACCTTCGCCCCCACCCCTTGCACGCTTTGCAACAAGCGAAACCATTCACGCTCCAAGGCAGTGCCAAAACCAAACAAGCGCAAAGCATCTTCACGCACATAGGTTTCAATCAGCAAAATGGTTGCTTCACCGGTTGAGGGCAGATTGCCCAATGTGCGCGCCGAGCAAAAAACCACATAGCCGACCCCATGCACATCAATGATGGCGTGATCTTCGGCAATTTCATCCACAACGCCCTTAAGCTTGCCAATCATTCAACAATCCTTAATCAAGCGCTTGCGGCTATCCGCAGGCTTCCAATCAGACTTTCACGATGATGCGCATGACAAATGGCAATTGCCAAGGCATCCGCTGCATCGCTTGTATCAAAACGGGCGCGCGGCATTAAAACTTTGACCATCATGTGAATTTGCTGTTTTTCGCCGTGACCAACGCCGATCACCGCCTTTTTAACGGCATTGGGCGCATATTCGGCCACAGGCAATCCGGCCTGCGCCGGTGCCAGCAGCGCAATGCCGCGCGCCTGCCCCAATTTCAAGGTCGCAGTCGCATCTTTATTGACGAATGTATGTTCAACGGCTGCCTCATGCGGGCAATGCTCGTGCAGAACTTTGGCCAAGCCTTCATGCAACTGGCACAAGCGCGAGGCCAGATCGAGCTTTGCATCGGATTTAATCGTGCCGGATGCAATAAAATGCAAAGAATTACCCAGTGACTCGACAATACCCCAACCGGTATTGCGCAAGCCCGGATCAATGCCAATGATGCGAATCGCCTGTTTCATATGTTCACTCTAGCTCTATTGCACTCAGTTAACAGCACAAATGTGAACAAAAGAGAAACAAATTACCGAAGATCGCTCAAACTATCTGAAAATATCAAGAAGCGCCAAAAGCTGTTTTTAATAAAACCAGCTGCTGCGACACCGGATTTTGCTGAGCAGGCGGACGAAAACACAAAAGCTCACCGTAAACTTCCTGATCGATTTTACGCACGCGTTCCTGCAAGCGCAATGAATGCTCGATCAGATCGACAAAACGATCCGGCATTTCGCTCCAGCCCGCAATGCTTTGTTCTGCGGAAGGTGTGTTGAGGCGCAACTTGTTTTTTTCAGCAGTCACTTGAGCGCGCGACATTTCACCATTGCGCGCAGCACGCTGCAATAAAAGCCAGGAAGCGATCTGCATCAACCGGCTGGTCAGTCGCATGGATTCGGAGGCGTAAAGTGCAGCCGCTTCATTGGAAAGACCGCGTGATTCTTCACGACCATCTCCGTCCAGATAGCTTGCCGCCTCTTCCACCAAATCCATACCTTCACGGTAAAACGGCAGAAAAGAATCCGAATAGACTTTGCGATCCGCCAACCGGATTGTATTGCCCGGCAACGATTGATGCAATGATTGCTGCTCTGTGATCACTTTTCCACCATCCCGCGACCTGCTCGCATCAAAAAATGCGCCCAAGCCCATATTTATGAGTGCCCACCAATGTCGACTCAGCATAACCAAACCGTCTGACGGACACGAAAACCAATGTCTGAGCTGCTGTTCGATCATGTTGCGGATGCGGATGAAACCGCTGCAACACGAAACTCCACCACAAACTGCACACTCATACACGGTCGCGCAACAATATGTTTAATTTTGGGTTAATAACCACAGGGAGAGAAATTTTGACGAAAAAAGTAACCAATCGTTAAAAAACGATTCTATTTCGCTAATGCTATGAAAAACATAAAAAAAGAGCCGCATAAGCGGCCCTTGAAGTTTTAACAGGGAGGCGTCAGACAAAGTGGTAAAACCACTTCAGTCAAAATCCGGCCAAACCGGATATCAGTGATTAAACCGCGTTAAGATTAACGGAGGGTTAATTTATTCGTTCATTTTAGCGATTAGTAACATCTGAAAAACATTATCATACCGTTCCGAAGGCAGGCTTTGGGTTTGGCTCTGCATTTAGCTCCGGCTTCACCTTGACAGGCTGCGCCATCGCGGGTGCAGCATTGGTTTTGGCCTTATGCTTCAGTGAAGAGAGCCATTCCAGATAATAGGCAAAAGCAAATTGCGCCACGATACCAGCAGCAATCAGCAGGGTGTCATCCCAAAAACCACCCGGATTAACCAGCTTCATCACCTGCGCCACCATTGCCAGCAAAGTTCCGGCGATAAAGATCGGCAGCGAATGGCGGCCCATAATTGCCAGCGGATGATCATGGGCAGTACGTGCCAGATTGGCGAGCGCCGGAATCGCCGCAAGCAAATAGACGATGGAAAGAATATGCAACAAACGCGGCAATGAAAGGAAAGTCTTGTCGAAACCGGTGAGTACAGCCGGCAGGCCGTAAGACACATCCACGCCCCATAAAGGCCAGCGCACCCAAACCAGCGCCAAAACCAGATAGGCTGCGGCCAACACGATCATCCAGCCGCGCAGCGGAATTTCACCGCCATTACGCACATGGATGGTTCCGGCAATACCGATTGAAAACAGAAACTGCCATGAAAACGGATTAAGAAACCAAACACCATCATTAGGAAAGTTTGGCGGCGCGATATGATAAACACCGGCAGCCAACCAAACAGCACCCGACACAGCCAGCAAAAGCGGCAGACTGATACGCGCCAGAATTAATAAAACAGGCGTCATCAGCAACAATACCCCATACATCGACAGAATATTATTATAGCCAAGCTGGTGACCGAGAATAACCAGACCTGTCATTGCTTCTGCCGGTTTTTCCATCAACGGGCCGATATTGATCTGATTTAAAAATTCAGGGCGCGAGAAAAGGATGGCGGCACCGGCAAAAATCGCAATTGTCACCATAGTGGTCATCATATGCGAAACATAAAGCACACCCGCACGACGCCACATTTTGATACTTAACAGCAAACGATTACCGGAGATGAATTTATTGCCATATGCAAGGGCTACGGCCATACCGGAAATCAGCACAAAGGCTTCGGTCGCGTCGGAAAAACCGAGATTCTTATGCGTAAAATTTTCATAAACTGTGCCGGGCACATGATTGATGAAAATAGTCAGCAATGCCAACGCTCTGAAGACATCAATACGACTGTCCCGTTTTCCGGTAATAGTATTAGTCATATTATCCCTACCCCATCAATTCAAATTGTCATCGTCAGACCGGTGAAACCCACCGTACTTTTTCCACCCGCATCAAAAATCAGAAAGCGTGACGACAATCCGAATATTAATTTCACCTGAAAAAAGCCGTACTGCTTTGCACAACATTGATTATTCAGGTATCGCAGACATATCAGTGACTTTAATATAGCGCAGGATTGGGGCAGTTTAGGGTTTATGAAAATCAACTTTCCTTCCACATTATAACAAAGTGACAACAGACATGATCGGGGCTGTTCAATAGGATTGACTTGCTCTATGCCCGAATTCGATCAAAATTTAAGGATTTAAGCTGGTTCCATGAGTAAAAATAACGCCCCTACCCACCTTATTGAGAACCGCTGTCGTGTTGTTCTGGTGACACCACCATTGAACGACGCTGCCAAACTAACCGCACAGCTGGAACAGGCTTTGTCAGGCGGCGATGTTGCCAGTGTTATTCTCGATACCACCAATGCGGATGAAACACAGTTTCAGGCTTTTGCTGAAAAAACTGTGCCGCTTATTCAAACAGCAGGTGCGGCAGCACTTATTCTCAATGACACCCGTATTGCGGGGCGCGTGGGTGCCGATGGTCTTCATATTGAAGGCAATAAGGAAACCGTTGCCGAAGCCATTGAGCGCTACACACCAAAGCTCATTGTCGGTACCGGCAATTTACGTGATCGCCATTCTTGTTTGGCCATTGGCGAATTGCAGCCTGACTTTGTCTTCTTTGGTAAGATCGGCGCCGACAACAAACCGGATGCCCATCCCCGCAATCTGAGCCTTGGCGAATGGTGGGCGCAAATGGTTGAGATTCCAGCCATTGTGCAGGCAGGCAGCGATTTGCAGAGCATTATTCCCGCCGCAGAAACAGGTGCTGAATTTGTAGCTCTTGGCGCTTGCGTGTTTCAGGCAGACAATCCGGCAGAAGCCGTGGCAGAAGCCAACCGCCTGCTGGATGAACACGCTCCTCAATTTGAGAGCTGATTACATGAAGATATTCGGGTCATTTCTTTTAAGCTTCATCAGTGTCGCGGCAATGGCGGCTGTGCCGTCCCTTGCCGCAGTTGAACCATCAATGCCTGCAAAAACAGCAAAAGCGGACGGAAAAACCCACCGCCCAAATATGCTGCCGCAACCGGCAACCACCGATGAACTGATTGAGATTGATCCGAGCCGCTTTGGTGCGCGTCCTGCTGATCCGGCTTTTGGTGCCTATCAACGCGGGCTTTACCTTACTGCTTTAAGCCTTGCCAAACCCCGTGCAGAAGCCGGTGATGCTGCGGCACAAACACTCCTTGGCGAAATTTATGCCCGCGGGCTGGGCGTACCGGTTGACCCGAAACTGGCAGCCCAATGGTATGGCAAAGCCGCTGCACAAGATAATGTGCATGCACAATTTCAATATGCAGTGCTGCTGCTTGATGGCAAACATGTGAAAGCTGACCGTACACAGGCTGAAGCATTGATGAAAAAGGCAGCAATTGCCGGTAATGCCATGGCGCAATTTAATTATGCGCAAATTCTGATGCAGAATAACCCCGGTGAGAAGGGCATTGAAGCTGCCTATCCGTGGTTCCAAAAAGCCGCACAAAACAATCTGTCGGATGCCGAATATGCTGTTAGCCAGATTTTAGCGAATGGCACCGCTGCTATCAAACAGAATGAAGCAGAAGCGCGCGTTTATTTGTTGCGTGCGGCACAAAAAAACTACGACACGGCCCAGCTTGATCTGGCCACATGGTTGGTGGAAGGACGTGGCGGCGAGCGCGATTTTGATGCAGGCTTCAAATGGATGCTGCAGGCGGCACGCAACGGCAATGTCGCGGCCCAAGCGCGCCTTGCCCGCCTTTATCGTGATGGTCTGGGAACCGATGGCAATACGGTGATGGCAGCGGCTTGGTATTTTGTTGCCCGCCGCTCAGGCCTCACAGCCTTTGATCTTGATTCCATGCTGGATGGCTTGGAAGATGAACAGATTGAACGCGCCCGAACGCTAAGCCAGGGCCTGCGCCAGTAAGCATAAGCCTCTGTGCTGCGTGATTTAAACCCAGCCTTCCAGCACACGAAAAGCGGGGCAAATTGGCTAAAACATGCTTTAAGCTTGCCAAAATCCGCTTTTTGTGGTCTTGGAAAGTCGATTATTGCGGTATTGGCCTATCCTAGCAATCCGCACTTCCCTTTCACGCTATTTCCGGATCAATTTTATGAAGATCAATGGTAATGAAATCCGCCCAGGCAATGTTATTGAACATGCCGGCGGTCTTTGGGTAGCAGTTAAAACCAATGCGGTTAAGCCTGGTAAAGGCGGCGCGTATAATCAGGTTGAACTGAAGAACCTCATCAACGGCACCAAGCTGAACGAACGTTTCCGCGCGGCTGAAACTGTTGAACGCGTCCGTCTTGAACAAAAGGACTTCTCCTTCTTGTACGAGCAAGGCGAAGCGCTGATTTTCATGGACACCGAATCCTATGAACAGCTCGAACTGCTTAAAGATTTCGTTGGCGACCGCGCTGCATTTTTGCAGGATGGCATGATGGTCACCGTTGAATTGCACGAAGAGCGTCCGATCGGTATCCGCCTTCCGGATCAGGTCACTCTGGCCATTACCGAAGCTGATCCTGTTGTTAAAGGTCAGACTGCGGCTTCTTCCTACAAGCCTGCAATTCTTGAAAACGGCATCCGTATTCTCGTTCCTCCCTTTATTGAATCAGGTGAACGCGTTATCGTCGATACCAACGAATTAACCTATATCAGCCGCGCATAATCAGCGAGCCAGCTGACTTAAGTCAGCCACGCTGATCGCAAAACTGATCAGAACAGAAAATTAGGACGGATTAGGCATGGCGCGTTCAGCCGTACTCAATGTTATGGTTCAGGCCGCGATGAAGGCCGGACGCTCACTCGCCCGTGACTTCGGTGAGGTACAGAACCTTCAGGTCTCGCTTAAAGGCCCTGGCGACTATGTCAGTCAGGCAGACCGCAAGGCAGAACAGATCATCTTCACCGAGCTGAAAAAAGCGCGGCCGGATTACAGCTTCCTGATGGAAGAAACCGGCGCAGTTGAAGGCAGTGACGCCCAGCATCGCTGGATCATTGACCCGCTTGACGGTACCACCAATTTCCTGCACGGGATTCCGATGTTTGCCGTCTCGATTGCTCTTGAACGTCAGGGGCAGATCGTTGCCGGCGTGATTTACAATCCGGCAATGGACGAATTATACACCGCAGAACGTGGCGGCGGGGTTTTCCTCAACGACCGTCGTTTGCGTGTCGCAGCGCGTGGTAAAATGGTTGATGCCGTGATCGGCACCGGCATTCCGCATATCGGCCGCGGCCATCATGGCCACTATCTGGTGGAACTGCGCAATATCATGGCGGATTCCGCCGGTATCCGCCGTATGGGCGCGGCAGCGCTTGATCTGGCTTATGTTGCCGCCGGTCGTCTTGATGGTTTCTGGGAAGATGATTTGCAGCCTTGGGATATGGCCGCAGGTATTCTCATGATCCGTGAAGCCGGTGGTTTTGTCTCCGACAAAAACGGCGGACAAGATATGTTTGCCACCAAAGGCATTGTTGCAGGTAATGAAGCCATTCATAAAGCACTGATGGCCACATTGAAAAAACCAATCTGATTTCAACGTCAGTTTGTCGTTTAAAAATGCCGGCTTCGTGAGAGGCCGGCATTTTTAATGCTAAAAATTTGATATAAAAATTTAAATTTAAAAGCTACGATTTGATGATCTGCATTTACAGCCATCATGCTGTCTGAAAACCAACAGCCGTCAATCATAGTTTCCTATAGTCATTGTTCATTGCGAATATGATTAAGAGACACGATTTTTGTTTGCGGCGAAATCCCAATTTTGCATTTTAAAATTGTGACAAATTAAATGCCCATATTCTTTTAAAAATTAAATGC
This sequence comes from Paenochrobactrum sp. BZR 201-1, assembly GCF_044987585.2. Classification (NCBI taxonomy): domain Bacteria; kingdom Pseudomonadati; phylum Pseudomonadota; class Alphaproteobacteria; order Hyphomicrobiales; family Brucellaceae; genus Paenochrobactrum; species Paenochrobactrum sp. BZR 201-1. Next base: position 52,050 of record NZ_JBJDRZ020000017.1, read on the forward strand.
ATATGTTGATTTTCCGGCATTTATAATTGCCGACAAAAGATTACCCTATTTCACAGTCTATAAATTATAAGCTAGCTTCAAGATAAATGAATCGGACGGCAGTGGAGAAGATAAGTGATGCAGGCTGAAAAGCGCGACCAGCAGGCCCAAAGTTTCACCAGAAATTTCAACGCGGATTATATATCCATCCCCATGTCGACGCCGCGGATGGTGATGATTACCATGATCATCTTCCTGATCATCGTGGCATTTCTGGCAGCAGTTCTCTCCCGCCAGATCCATACGTTCTTTGTCACCAATCCAGGCCTGAACGGCCTGATCTTAGGCGTTTTGCTCGCAGGCATTTTGCTGGCCTTCGGACAAGTCATTCGCCTGATGCCGGAAATCCGCTGGGTCAACTCACTGCGCCGCGGTGATGATGGCAACACTTCGCGACCGCCGGTTTTACTCGCACCGATGCGCGCATTGCTCAGTCATCAGCAATCCATGGCGCTTTCCACCACCTCGATGCGCTCCATTCTTGATTCGATTGCCACCCGTCTTGATGAAAGCCGCGATATTTCCCGCTATTTCATCGGATTGCTGGTATTCTTAGGCCTGCTTGGTACATTCTGGGGCTTGCTGGAAACCATCGGCTCTATCGGCAATACGATCCAAACCCTTGATCCGGCTTCAGGCAGCACCAGCGATGTGCTGGACGCATTGAAGGCAGGCTTGCAGGCACCTTTGAGCGGCATGGGCACCGCCTTTTCCTCATCGCTGTTTGGCCTTTCCGGCTCGCTGATTTTGGGCTTTCTCGATTTGCAGGCAGGACGCGCGCAAAACCGTTTCTATACCGAACTGGAAAACTGGCTGTCTTCGGTCACTGATTTAGGTTCCGATTTGAACCAAGGTGGCGCTTATGCACAAGGTTCAACCGAAGACATCCGCGACATTGCCAGCCGCCTGCAATCGATGCAGGAAAATGGCAGCCCGAACCAGCGCACCACTGCGGCCCTTGCCAACTTGGCTGAAGGCATCCACGCTTTGGTAAAAAATATGCGCAGTGAACAACAATTGATGCGCGATTGGGCAGAACGTCAAGCGGAAGACCAGCAGGCAATCCGCCAAACATTAGACAAGCTTAACAAAGCGCTCAATGAAACCAACCGTAATCCTTCGGGCGGGAGCCGTTAAAGATGGCTCTTTCACGCAACCGCCGGCAAAACCGGCAAGTCGATTACTGGCCGGGCTTTGTTGATGCTCTATCAACATTGCTGCTGGCGATCATGTTTTTGCTCACGGTTTTTGTGCTGGCGCAATTTTTGCTCAGCCGCGAAGTCAGTGACAAAGATGATGTATTGGCGCGCCTCAACAGCCAGATCAACGAGTTGACACAGCTTTTGTCCCTGGAACGCGGCAACGCCCAAGATTTGCAAGACACAATCGCCAATCTGCAAGCCTCCCTTTCTTCAGCTGAAAGCGAACGCTCACGTTTGCAAAGCCTGCTCAATGAAGGTAGCGGTGCAGGGGCAGCAGCAGACAAGAAAATTGGAGATTTGAACGCCAATCTTGATCAGGAAAAGCAGATCAGCGCCCGCGCACTCTCACAGGTAGAACTTCTCAACCAGCAGATTGCCGCACTCAGACGCCAGATCGGTGCATTGGAAGAAGCACTCAATGCCTCTGAAGCACGCGACAAAGAATCAAATGCCAAGATTGCAGATCTGGGCAAACGGTTGAATGTGGCGCTAGCCCAACGGGTGCAGGAATTGAACCGCTACCGCTCTGATTTCTTCGGGCGGTTGCGCGAGATTCTCTCCGACAAAGAAAATATCCGCATTGTTGGCGACCGCTTTGTGTTCCAATCCGAAGTGCTCTTCCCGACGGGTTCGTCCGATATCAATCCGGCAGGTCTCATTGAGATGAAAAAGCTTGCCGATGCGGTGATCACGCTCAACAATGAAATTCCGGATGACATCAACTGGATTTTACGTGTAGACGGCCACACCGATAATATTCCGCTCTCCGGCACCGGACGTTTCCGCGACAATTGGGAGCTATCCTCAGCGCGCGCCACATCGGTGGTCAAATATCTGATCGCCAATGGTGTTCCGGCCAACCGGTTGGTTGCAGCTGGTTTTGGCGAATATCAGCCACTGGATGATTCGAATGATAGTGATGCACGTGCCAGAAACAGGCGTATCGAATTGAAACTCACCGAACGATGAACATGAAAAAAGCCTTGGGAATGTTGTGACCTCCCAAGGCTTTTTTTATTTCAGCAATGCTTAGGCACTATACTATACGGCAGCATCTTCTTTGACAAAAATACTTTCCTTGGAGAAGACGCCAGCACCAGCTTCAAACTGAAGCTTGGCAAGGCGGGCATAAACGCCATCTTTTTGCACCAGTGAAGCATGGGTGCCTTCTTCAATGATGCGGCCATCATCCACCACCAGAATGCGATCGGCTTTCAACACCGTCGCCAAACGATGCGCCACCACTAAAGTGGTGCGGCCTGACATCAAATGCTCCAGGCCCTTCTGCACCAGCATTTCGCTTTGAGCATCCAACGCCGAAGTCGCTTCATCCAGCAACAGAATGGGTGCATCACGCAGGATAGCGCGCGCAATAGCGATTCTCTGACGCTGACCACCGGAAAGGGTCATGCCGCGCTCGCCCACCATTGTGTCATAGCCTTTTTCCAACGCCATGATGAAATCATGCGCCAAGGCTGCTTTGGCAGCAGCAATAATATCTTTTTCCAAAGCGTCAGGTCGTCCAAAAGCGATATTCTCACGCAAAGTACTGGCAAAGATTGCCACATCCTGCGGCACCACCGCCATGCGGCCACGGATCGCCAGCGGATCTGCTTCAGGAAGCGCCACGCCATCAACACAAATAACACCCGATTGCGGATCATAATAACGCAGTAGAAGCGAGAAAATCGTGCTTTTACCAGCACCCGATGGCCCTACAATCGCAACACTTTCGCCAGACTTCACGCTGAAATTAAGGCCACTGAGCGCTGCCTTTTCAGGACGCGCCGGATAATGGAAAACCACATTTTCAAAGCTGATTTCACCAAGGGCTGGAACAGGCAGCGCAACCGGGTTACGAGGGGCTGCAATAGCGGGCACTTCGTCCAGAATTTCGGTCAGACGCTCGGTCGCACCGGCAGCTTGCGCCAACTCACCCCAAACTTCCGACAATTGCCCCAAGGAACTCGCAGCAAAGACAGCATAAAGCAAAAACTGCCCCAATTGTCCAGCGCTCATCGTGCCGGATAACACATCATTGGAGCCGAACCACAACACCCCGACAACGCTTGAAAAAACCATAAAAATGGCAAAAGAAGTGAGAATCGCGCGCGCAAAAACGGAAGAACGTGCCGCTGCAAAGGCATTTTCCACTGCCTTGGCAAAACGGCCAATCACCATTTTTTCGTTGGTGAAAGCCTGCAATGTGCGCATGGCGCTGATCTGTTCACTGGCATAGCTATTGGCATGAGCCAGCATATCCTGCGCTGCACGTGAACGACGGCGCACCGAGCGGCCAAAAGCAATCAGCGGCAACACGATCAATGGAATCGCACCAATCACCAACGCCGACAGTTTCGGGCTCGTTACCACCATCATGCCGACCGCACCAAGCCCCATGATAATATTGCGAAGCGCAACCGATGCTGTGGCGCCAACTGCCGATTTGATCTGAGTCGTATCGGCAGAAAGACGCGAGACAATTTCGCCGGAATTGGAACGATCAAAGAAATCCTGCGACAATCTCGTCACATGATCAAAAACTGCATTGCGCAAATCGGCCACAACACGCTCACCAAGCGTAATCACGAAAAAATAACGCATGCCCGAGGCCAGTGCCAACATCAGCGCCAGCACCACCAACATGCCGAAATAATTATTGATGAAAGTGGTATTATCGGTCGAAAAACCATTATCCACCATACGGCGCACGGCTATCGGCACCATCAGCGTTGTGGTGGCAGCAGCAACCAGAGAAACCAGTGCACCCAAAACCAGAAGCTTGTAACGGGCTAAAAATGGCAACATACGCCGCAGGGGTTTTACTGATCTCTTAGGCTTATTGTTAACTTCTTCTGACATTTTCTTGACTTTTTCCGGATGCTTTGCGACCATTATTGCGATTGCGCCTTGTTATTATCGTATGGCTGATGTATAGGCTCGCCAACCCTTTTGGAAGCCGTCGCCTTCTGGCGTGCGCCTTCATAACTGCCATTGGGCGAAAGTGCTACAGTCTGATACTGGATTGAAGCATGATCGTCTATCAATCTTTCAGGAATATATCGATGAAAGCCAATATCCATCCCGACTACCACACCATCAAGGTCGTGATGACCGATGGCACAGAATACCAGACCCGTTCAACATGGGGCAAAGCAGGCGATACGATGAACCTCGATATCGATCCGACCACCCATCCAGCATGGACCGGTAATGCTCAGACCTTGCTTGACCGCGGTGGCCGTCTGTCCAAGTTCAAGAATCGCTTCGGCAATCTGGGTATTTAATTTCAAATGCCTCGGGCAGCTTCGGCATTACAGCTTCGCTGATCAAAAACCGAAATTGCAAAAGTTTAAAAAACCTCGCTCCGGCGAGGTTTTTTATGCGCTGATTTTGCGCGCACCCACCAATAAAAAAAGTCCGGCTCGTTTGAGCCGGACTTTTTCAATTGATCAATTATATGAAGAATCACTCAGCACTGAGTTTCGCCATCACTTCATCAGATACTTCGAAGTTGGCATAAACGTTCTGCACGTCATCGTCGTCTTCCAATGTGTTGATGAGCTTGAGCACGGAACGCGCCTTTTCTTCATCCACATTGGTGTTGTTCTGCGGCTTCCAGACGGTCTTGATAGATTCGGCTTCACCAAGTGCTGTTTCCAGCGCCTTGGAGACCTCTCCAATGTCTTCGAATGCACAGATGATCACATGCTCTTCTTCACTTGACTGAACGTCGTCGGCGCCTGCCTCAATGGCAGCTTCCATGATCGCATCCGCGTCGCCTACTTCCGGCTTGTAAATGATTTCACCAACGCGGTCGAACATGAAGGAAACCGAGCCGGTTTCACCCAAAGCACCACCCGATTTGGTGAAAGCTGCACGCACATTGGAAGCGGTGCGGTTGCGGTTGTCGGTCAGCGCTTCGACGATAACCGATACACCACCCGGACCACGACCTTCATAGCGTACTTCATCATAGTTCTCGCCATCATTGCCCGCAGCCTTTTTAATGGCGCGTTCAATATTGTCTTTCGGCATGGATTGCGCTTTCGCGTTCTGGATCGCCAGACGCAAGCGCGCATTCATGGTCGGATCAGGCAAACCCTGTTTTGCAGCAACGGTGATTTCTCTACCGAGCTTCGAAAAAACTTTTGAGCGCATAGCGTCCTGACGACCCTTGCGATGCATAATATTTTTAAACTGCGAATGACCAGCCATGACACCCCTGTATAGGTTCTTTAAATAACGTGCGGACAAAAGCGATGGCGGCTTTTGAAAATCAAGCTATTTGCAGCGCCTTTTATTGCGCCGTAACCGCAAGCCGGCCATCCTTATCCGGACGGGAATGCGGCCTTATACGGAAACTTGCGCTCTACGTCCAGTCCACCCCCTGAGCCACAAGCGTTGCGAGACTATATATTGCTGATTTTGCGCGCAAAAAAATACAAAAACATAGACACATCAGTCATTATTGATTATCTATAATTACATGAAAAGCGAAGCCAACGAAACTATTGCCGCCAAAATCAGCCGTATCCTTGCCGACCGTATTATCGATGGCACACTGGAACCGGGCGCAAAACTGCGGCAAGACCACATTGCGGAAGAGTTTCAAACCAGCCATGTGCCGGTGCGTGAAGCTTTTCGCCGTCTGGAAGCGCAAGGGCTCGCGATTTCCGAGCCGCGCCGCGGTGTTCGCGTTGCCTCTTTTGACATCAACGAAGTGCGTGAAGTGGCAGAAATGCGTGCTGCATTGGAAGTTCTGGCACTGCGCCATGCCGCGCCGCATATGACCCGTGCCATTTTGGAAGCCGCCGAACAAGCCACTTCAGAGGGCGACAATTGCGCCAATATCCGCGAATGGGAAGCCGCCAACCGGCGCTTTCATCGCCTGATTATTGAGCCATGCGGCATGCCGCGCCTGCTGTCAGCGATTGATGATCTGCATGCTGCCAGCGCCCGCTTCTTGTTTTCCACATGGCGCAGCGAATGGGAAGTGCGCACCGACCACGACCACCGCGCCATTCTTGACGCCTTGCGCAAGGGCGACACTGACAGCGCCTGCCTTATCCTCGCCCGTCACGTGCAATGGATCGGCCACCGACCAGTCAGAACCGCCTCCGGAAAAATCCGCGATGGCTTCTCCATCATTGGTTAAATTCCAGCCACTTTTACCATAACAGTCTTTCTTTTTTTAAAACCACTTCAGCTGAGAGCCGCATCACGATCAAGCGGATTGATATGCTGCTTTGGGCTTTTCTCACCTGCTGACCAACACCGAAACAGCCATATCAATGCATATGACTTTAAAAATTATCTATAAAAATTAAATTAAAGCTATATTTTTACCAACCACCCCATCGACACGAATAAAATTATTATCAATAACAACAATGATTTATAATCATATTCGTTGTTTTCCGCGCTTAATCATAAAGTGCAGACTTGCTTTCTTGTAAAAATTCATAACAGATATATAGATCAAAATTAGATTTTATCTATAATTTATCTATGGAGTGATTATGTCCCAAATCGAGATGCATGCGCATTCAGGTTTCAGCCCCTTAAACCTTGATAGCCGCTCGCTGCCTGTACGTGTTGCCGCCGTTCTGTTCGGTACATTTATCCTCGCACTCACCTCGCAGGTCGAAGTGCCGATGATTCCGGTTCCGATCACCTTGCAAACCTTGGTTGTACCATTGATTGGTGCGCTTTACGGCTGGCGATTAGGCGCCCTCACCGTACTCGCATGGCTCGGTGAAGCCATGGTGGGCATGCCGGTTCTGGCAGGCGGTTCGGGTGGCATCATGGCTTTTGCAGGCCCGACTGCCGGCTATCTGGTATCCTTCCCGATTATCGCTGCCCTCACCGGTTATCTTGCCGAACGCGGCTGGAATGGGAAGCACGTTGGCTTTGCCTTCGCTTCATTCCTTGCCGCCAATGCACTTTGCCTTGTCATGGGCACGCTCTGGCTCTCCTCACTTATCGGCATGGAAAAAGCCATTGCCTTTGGTGCAACACCATTTTTGGTCGGCGCTGTGATTAAATCTGCATTGGGTGCCGCCATTTTAAAAGCAGCAAGCCGTTAACCTGCTGAATTGATTTAAAATAAACCCTATCCGGTTCGTGAACCGGATAGGGTTACAGATTATACGGTTTCATGACTATTCATCTGCGCGGCCACCATTTGCTTTGCATGCTGACCTATATCGGCAAAGGCTATACGCCCTTTTTTGTCGAAAATTATGACCAGATTGCCGAACAACTCAGTCGCGGCACGGTCATCACACTGGTCAATGGCCCCGATGATATTTGCGCGCCACTTTTATGTGAGAGCAACTGCCATTGTCACAATCAAAGCGTCACCTTCCGCGATCAGGCAGCACTGGAAGATATCAGCGCACTGCTGGGCGTGCGCCTGCAACAAGGCAGCAAATTTATTCTCAACCGGCAATTATTGCAAAAGCTGCGTGATGCATTTCGCGAGAACACAATCCGCAATGCTTGCAAAGGCTGCGAATGGTCAGATCTCTGCACCGACATCGCGCAAGAATCTGCTTACCAACATGTCAAAGTGCAATGCATCGACATAATTTAAACCCATAAAAAAACGGTTGGTTACAGCATCCCGCAACCAACCGTTTTAATACTTATCCATCCGCCCATCAAAGCCGGATAAATAACTTAACCCATACCGAGCGCATCCATATAAAGCTGGATCATCGCTTCTTCTTCCTGACGCTCATGCTCTTCTTTTTTGCGTAGGCGAATAATGGTGCGAACAGCTTTGCTATCAAAGCCCGAACCTTTCAGCTCGGCATAAACTTCTTTGATATCGTCCCCGATGGTTTTCTTTTCTTCTTCCAGACGTTCGATACGCTCGATGAAAGAACGCAGTTGACCGACGGCTACCGTTTGTGCGGTTTCAGTTGTGATGTCATCCACAGGAGATACTCCAATTTATTAAAACAGGTAACTGACTGCGACTCGCAGCATGAATATTTTGCTTTTCGATGCCTGACAGGGGCACAATGGTCAAGGGTATCCACGCAACTGGATGCCCATTATCAAAGCCATTGTGCCGAGTGCAATCACCGCGATTTTCCAAAAATCACTGCGGCGGCGCAATCCCGGCAAACCCAATGGCCTGAAAATATGCAAGATCATGACAATGATCAGCAAAGCAGGCAATATTTTGGACATCCGCGTCCCCTTAAAACATTTAATTCTTTACCCCTCGCCCACGGAAGACAGGGATAAGAAAACAATCCTTATCCGCAAAACGCTAAATTGATCTTAAGTTTTATGGACGCGCCTAGCGAGATGTGCCTAAGATCGCGAACTCAGACTGTTTTGGGAGGAACAGAATGGCATCGCAATACAGGGATATTTATTCCAACTGGCAGAAAAATCCGGAACAGTTTTGGCATGAGGCTGCACAAAATGTGCATTGGTTCAAACCTTACGAGAAGGTGTTTGATGCCGATCAAGGCGTTTACGGGCGCTGGTTTATCGGTGGCGAAACCAACACTTGCTATAACGCTATCGACCGCCATGTCGAACAAGGCCGCGGCAATCAAACCGCCATTATCTATGACAGCCCTGTCACCAACCAAAAGCGTAAAATTACTTATACGCAACTATTGGAAGAGGTGGAAGCTCTCGCCGCGGTGATGCAGGATAACGGCATTGTCAAAGGTGACCGCGTGCTCATCTATCTGCCGATGATCCCAGAAGCCGCTGTTTCGATGATGGCTTGCGCGCGAATCGGTGCCATTCATTCGGTTGTTTTTGGTGGTTTTGCGGCGCACGAGCTGGCGACACGCATTGATGATGCTGCTCCCAAAATGATTATTGCCGCCTCTTGCGGTGTCGAGCCTGGCCGTGTTGTTGCCTATCAGGACATGCTCGATAAAGCGATTGAGATGAGCCGCCGCAAGGTTCAGCATTGCATTATTTTGCAACGCCCTGAAAAGGCGCATATTCCGGTGGAAGGCCGCGATATCGATTATAAACAAGCCGTTGATGCCGCCCGTGGTCGTCATGTGCCATGCGTACCGGTACTGGCAACGGACGGGCTTTATATCCTCTATACATCCGGCACCACCGGTGAGCCCAAAGGCGTGGTGCGCGATCACGGCGGCCATATGGTGGCACTTACATGGTCTGTCGGTGCGGTTTACAGCATCAAGCCGGGCGATGTTTTCTGGGTTGCTTCTGATGTCGGCTGGGTTGTCGGTCATTCTTATATTATCTACGCTCCGCTTTTCATTGGCGCGACTACTGTCATCTATGAGGGAAAACCGGTTGGCACCCCTGATGCAGGCGCATTCTGGCGAGTGATTTCCGAATATAATGTCCGCATCATGTTCACAGCTCCCACAGCCCTGCGCGCCATCAAAAAAGAAGATCCGGAAGGATTACTCACCCAAAAATATGATCTTTCCAAGCTGGAATGTATGTTTTTGGCTGGCGAACGCGCTGACCCCGACACGGTCAAATGGGCAGAAAACATTCTCAATGTGCCGGTGATTGACCACTGGTGGCAGACCGAAACCGGCTGGGCCATTGCCGCCAATCCTTTAGGGCTTGGTAAAATGCCGACCAAATACGGCTCTCCCACCGTGGGCATGCCGGGTTATGACATTCGCGTGGTGGATGATGAAGGCCATGAGGTCAAACGCGGGGAACTGGGCAATGTGCTGATCAAACTTCCGCTGCCTCCCGGTTGTCTGGTTACACTTTGGAATGCAGAAGAACGCTTCCGCAAATCCTATCTCGACGAGTTTGAAGGCTATTATAAAACCTCGGATGCCGGCTATATGGATGAAGATAACTATGTCTATATCATGAGCCGTACCGACGACATCATCAATGTAGCGGGCCATCGTCTTTCCACCGGCTCGATGGAAGAAATCATCTCAGGCCACCCCGATGTGGCAGAATGTGCAGTCCTCGGCATTGCCGACACATTAAAAGGTCAGGTGCCTTGCGGTTTTTTAGTATTGAAAGCCAATGTCGACAGGCCGGAAAGTGTTATCGAGGCAGAATGCATCGAGCGTGTGCGCAGTGAAATCGGTCCCGTTGCTTCCTTCCGCTTGGCACTTGTCATCAAGCGTCTGCCGAAAACCCGTTCCGGTAAAATCCTGCGCTCCACCATCCAGAAAATTGCCGATGGCGAACCGTGGAAAATGCCCGGTACTATTGATGATCCGGCAATCCTTGACGAAATCGGCGAGGTTTTACGCGGACGTAAAATCGGCAATGCCTGCCAAGCCGCCTGATGACTTCAACAATAAAAAAGCCGTCTGCTTTGGTGCGGGCGGCTTTTTTGACAAGCATCAATCCGGTCTTAATGATCGTGATTTTTTGCAGCAAATGCTTGTTTTTGCGCGTCGGTCGCTTCCACTTGATAGCGGCTCTTCCACTCCTCAAACGGCATGCCGTAAATAATTTCGCGCGCTTCGTCTTTGCTTAAACTGATATTTTTTTCTTCAGCCGCATCCTTATACCAGTTCGCCAAACAATTGCGGCAAAAACCGGCCAAATTCATCATGTCGATATTTTGCACATCGGTATTTTCACGCAAATGCTCAACCAACCGGCGAAACGCTGCCGCTTCCAATTCAACTTGTGTCTGTTCATTGATTTTCGACATACCTACCTCCTGTCAAACCGGATCGGTACGCGATCCGAAAAACTGAATTTCCTGCATCTCAGGCCGCTGATTGATCGCAGTCAACATCGGTGCCAGACGCGCCACCCATTGATCCGTGCCCGCACTATCGGCAATCAAATCCTGCCGCACCTCAATCAGAATATGCGGATAACCTTTTGATGTCGCATGTTTGAACATCGCATCATTGCGTAAAGCACCATCATAAGGCTCATTGTCACCGGTAATCAGCAAATGCTCGGCACGCAGCATTTCCAATAATGGGCGCAATGCCCTGTCATCTTTATCCCAGAGTAAACCGCAATGCCATGGTCGCGCTTTACCGCGCCAAACCGGCGTATAAGAATGAATGGAAACAATAAAAGGTGCGCGTCCGCTTTGCTCACGCACCTCATCCACCAAGCCTGAAACCTGATTATGATAGGGACGATAAAACGCGTTGAGCCGTTTTTCTCGCTCCTGCGCATCCATCGGGTAATTGCCCGGTATCACCGCTCCATCCGACAATTGCATGATCAATGTCGGATCATCCTCACCGCGGTTCGGATCAATCAACAGCCGCGAAAAACCGCCAAGCACAGCAGGTGCATCAAGCTTTGCCGCCAATTTTCGGGTCAAATCCGCGACACCGATATCATAAGCAATGTGGCGGTCAAATTGTGCAGCATCCAGCCCCAAACTGCCATAGCGCTCCGGCAAAGCACGGCTGGCATGATCTGCGGTCAGTACGATCCCTGATTTTTTATTACCGTCAATCAGTTCAAAAGATGCAAAAGACATAAAAATTCCGGCTTTCTTTTATCCAATTTTATTTTGATCATACAGATAGTTGAAAAATTGTCTTGTTATGACCGCATAGCTCGCATAAAAGTTAAATCTAATCGATTTATTCTGTGACATGGCTATAATATGAACGCAATGATCTGTTTGCTTGCCCCTATTAAGTCTTTGGTTGTGCACGTTGACATCCCATGCGAAACTGCCGAAAAGAGAGCATCAAAAGATGAATTTTCCAAGCGTAGCAACCAGTCAATTGCGCGCTGAAAGGTTTCGTTGAATGCGACTTTCACATTATTTAGCTTTATTTGCAGGCACCGGCCTCATGGCAACGGCGCTGATGGGCGTTGAAGCACGCGCTGATTTCCGCGTTTGCAATGCAACGCAAAATCTGGTCGGCGTTTCGATCGGCTATCGTGCAAAAAGCGGTTGGGTCACAGAAGGCTGGTGGCACGTTAATGCTTCCAGCTGCAAAACATTGATCGAAGGGCCTTTGTCATCAAGATATTACTATCTTTATGCAGAAGATGCAGAAGGTGGCGGTCGCTGGGATGGCAAAGTGAATATGTGCGTGGCTGAAAAAGAATTCCGTATCAACGGCGTGGAAGAATGTCTCTCACGCGGGTTCCAGCGCGCAGGCTTCCAAGAATATGACACAGGCGAACAATCGAGCTGGATGGTCCAGCTGACTGATGAGACACCGCCTGAAACTCCGACAGTAACAGGAACACCCAATCCATGAAGCGTAATCGTAAGGTCAAGATTCTCGCAACCCTTGGCCCGGTATCATCGGAAGAAGCAACCATCGCCCAGCTTTTTGAAGCCGGAGCCGACGTCTTTCGTATTAATATGAGCCATGCCAGTCATGACCTCATGCGCACATTGGTAAAACGCATCCGTAATGTTGAAAAACGAGTCGGTCGCCCAATTGGTATTCTGGCTGACTTGCAGGGGCCAAAGCTCCGCGTCGGCAAATTTCTTGAGGGTAGAGTCGAGCTTCAAGCCGGACAGACCTTCACCTTGGACAACAAGGAAGAGCCGGGGGATACGACCCGCGTATTCCTACCACATCCTGAAATTCTGGAAGCCGTGCAGCCGGGTCATCGCCTGCTGATCGACGACGGCAAGCTGCATCTGGTTGCTGAAAAATGCGATGGCACCTCCATCCAGTGTAAAGTTATTTCCGGCACCAATATTTCTGACCGCAAAGGCGTGAGCCTGCCGGATACCACTTTGGGTGTCGGCGCTCTGACCGAAAAAGACCGCAGCGATCTTGATGCGGTTCTCAAAGAAGAAATTGACTGGGTTGCCCTCTCCTTCATCCAGCGTCCGGAAGATTTGGCGGAAGTGCGCAAAATCGCACGCGGCCGCGTCGGCCTGATGTCGAAGATCGAAAAGCCGCAGGCTGTAACCCGTCTCGATGAAATCATCGAAATGTCCGACGCTTTGATGGTCGCTCGCGGCGATCTCGGTGTGGAAATGCCACTTGAAAGCGTGCCGGGCATTCAAAAACAGATCACCCGTAAAGCACGCCGCGCCGGCAAACCGGTTGTCGTTGCCACACAGATGCTGGAATCAATGATTACCGCGCCCGTGCCTACACGTGCGGAAGTTTCCGACGTCGCAACTGCCGTGTTTGAAGGTGCTGATGCCATCATGCTGTCGGCAGAATCAGCATCGGGCGCTTATCCGGTTGAAGCTGTTGCCACCATGAACCGTATTGCCGAACAGGTTGAGCAAGATCCGACCTATCCGGTCATCATCGACGCCCAGCGCGCGCTGCCGGAACCAACCGGTGCGGATGCAATCTCGCTGGCTGCCCGTCAGATTGCCGAAACACTCAATCTCTCGGCCATCGTCACCTATACCGCATCCGGTACCACCGGTTTGCGTGCAGCCCGCGAACGCCCGAGAAACAGAATCATTTCCGTTTCGCCGGTTGTTGAAACCGCACGCCGCCTTTCGCTTGTCTGGGGTCTGCACTGCGTGGTCACGGAAGATGCCAAAGACCTTGACGATATGGTCAATCGCGCCTGCGACATCACCTATCGTGAAAACTTCGGTAAAGGCGGCGATCGCATCATCATCACGGCAGGTGTTCCTCTTGGCACACCAGGTTCCACCAATATGCTGCGTATTGCCTATATCGGCACTGACGGCAGCAGCGGCACATAATCAAAGCTACAGCGCATAAAAAAAGCGGCATCAAAAATGCCGCTTTTTTTGTTGGCTTTAATTGAGCCTCATGTGTGAATATCGCTCAATTCTTCGGTTAGCAGCTGCACTTGCTGTTGCGCTTCACGCATCATCGGATAAAGCGTCAAAATACGCTCATAAACCTTCAAAGCGCTCGCCTTCTGGCCTTTCTCCTGCAGAATACCTGCAAGTCCTGCCAAGGCACCAAAATGGCGTGGCTCAAGCTCTAAAACGCGGTTGATGTCATAGATGGCGCGGTTAAATTCATTATTGAGCACATGCAATGCGGCGCGACGATTCCAGCTTTCTGCGTTGTCAGGAGCCAGCGCTACCGCCTCATCCAGAAAATCAATCGCAACTGCATATTTCTTCTGTTGCATCGCCTCATAAGACCAGCCGAGCAGCAAATCGACAGTCGCACTGCCGGATTGCGCCCAAATACCGGAGATTTGCGCTGCAATACGTCTGGCTTTCACTTCATTAGACGTTTTCAAAAGCTCGGCAAATAGCTTGTCCAGCCGCTCCGCTGGTGTCAGCTTAACGGCCTCTGCAACGTCTTTAACCTCTGCCTTAGGTTCTTCTGAAACAGCTTTACCTGCACTGTGCTCCAATGGCTTTGGAAGCAGCTCCGGCATTGGTTGCAACGCATCCTGCGCGGCTGCGACAGATACAGCAAGCGACACAGTACCGGCACATACCAGTGCCAGTAAATTTTTAACAAAACAGGATTGCGCATGCGCATAGGAGCAAAAATTCAACATGAGGTAATTTTAGCCATAGAGCCCCTCTGCACAAGTCAAATTTTCAAGCCGCAAGTTTTATAAAAAATTTTATCATCAGGCATAAAAAATGAGAGCATTTTAATCCGTTGTCAGATTAAAATGCTCTCATTCTATTTCGATAAGGCTGCCATAGATTTCTAAAAAAGAAGTCTATATTTCAGCGATCATTCTAACTTGCGCTCTCCGCTGCCGGAGTGCTGAAACCCGTTTTGACACGGGGTGCAAAATTAGCCCTGACGTGCTTTAAAACGCGGAGCAGTCTTATTAATGATGTAAACGCGGCCTTTACGGCGGATAAGCTTGCAGTCGCGATGACGAGCTTTGAGCGCTTTGAGCGAATTCTTGATCTTCATGTCAATCACCGGTCGGGTTGGCCCGTCACCGGGCGTCATAAAAACAGGCGCCCGAGGCGCCAATTACTAAAACGGACAGACAAGCTATCCATTGGGTTGGCCGAAATACACAAATATCGGCCAAAATGTCAACTCCCAAGGGGCAAGAATCCTGAAATCCTTCATAAGAAACTGCCCCTTTTGCAATAAAGAGCTATAAAATCAGCCTTTCTTAGGGCTGACATAGGTCACATGGCCCATTTTTCGGCCTGCACGCGCCTCTGCTTTTCCATATAAATGCAGCATCGCATGAGGCTCGGTAAGAATCGCTTCCACCTGCAAAACATCATCACCAATCAGATTGACCATCCGGCAATCGGAGTGGCGAGTGCTGTCTCCAAGCGGCAATCCGGCAACGGCACGAATATGCTGCTCAAACTGTGAAACAGGGTTGGCAGCTTCAGTCCAATGGCCGGAATTATGCACACGCGGCGCAAATTCATTAGCCACCAATGTGCCGTCAGGCATCACGAAAAATTCCAAGCCCAGCACACCGACATAATCCAGCGCATGCAGCAGTTTTTCGGCAGCAATTTGAGCCTCATATGCTGTCTTAGCACTGATATTGGCCGGAACAGTGGAGGTATCCAAAATGCCGTTTTTGTGCACATTTTCAGCAATATCAAAAAGCGCCACTTCGCCATTACGGCCACGCGCGGCAATCACCGAAATCTCGCGCTCAAAGCTCATCAGTCCTTCGAGAATCGCCGGTGCATGGGCGATTTCGTTAAGTGCTGCATCGACTTTGTCGGCACTATTGCTGTTTTCAGGTGTCAAGCGCACCTGCCCCTTGCCGTCATAACCAAAACGACGGGTTTTTAAGATACCTTGACCGCCAAGAGCAGCCAAAGCTGAAACCAGCATCTCGGCATCATCGACCAAGCGCCAAGGAGCGGTGGCAATGCCGGATTCATTCAAGAACTGCTTTTCAGTAAAACGATCCTGCGAAATTTCCAAAGCGGCAGGTGGCGGATAAACGCCGATTTTTTCAGCCAGTTCCTGCACTGCCTCGATGGAGACATTTTCAAATTCATAGGTGATAACATCACAAGCCTCCACCAACTCAGCCAGTGCTGCCTTGTCATCATAGGCTGCAACGATCTGACGATTGGCGGTTTGCGAAGCCGGACAATCAGCCTGTGGCTCCAGAATGATGGTGCGGAAGCTTAAACGCGCTGCGGCAATCGCCAACATGCGGCCAAGCTGGCCACCGCCGATGATGCCGATTGTTGATCCTGCTTTCAACATTTTATGCCTCATCGCTTGGACGTGTAGCAACACTTGCGCTCTGGTTTTCACGCCATGCATCAAGACGGGTTGCCAATTCTTCATCATGCAGTGCAAGCACGGCTGCTGCCAGCAATGCGGCATTGACAGCACCAGCGCGACCGATCGCCATAGTGCCGACAGGAATACCGGCCGGCATCTGCACGATGGAAAGCAATGAATCCTGACCCGACAGCGCTTTGGACTGAACCGGTACACCAAACACCGGTAGCGGTGTGAGTGAAGCGGTCATACCCGGCAGATGCGCTGCACCACCGGCACCGGCAATAATCACTTTAAAACCTTCGGTTTTCGCGCCTTTGGCGAATTCCATCATCCGCTCTGGGGTGCGATGTGCCGAGATGATGCGCGCATCGAAACCAATGCCAAGCGCTGCCAGAGTTTCTGCGGCATGGCGCATTGTTTCCCAATCGGACTGACTTCCCATGATGACGGCAACATCGAAACGCGGAGCAGAGGTCATTGGTTTTCCCTATAAAATAAAAAAGTGCCCTTGCCGTTTGAAACGGTCAGAACACGGGTCTCAGGACAAGAGGTTTTTTAAGCGATAATGTCAGGAATGATCTGACTTTCCAGTTCATGCTGTTTATCTTTAATGGCAAGTTTTTTCTTTTTCATTCGCTGGATGCGCAACATGTCACTTCCGGTTGCTATCATAGCATTAATTGCGACATCAAAATCTTCATGGTCTTGTTTCAGCCGTGCCAGTGCCAGTCTGATTTCGGCTTGATTTTGATCGGACATACAGTGCCCCATTTTACAATGCGTTGATATGCAACAGCGTTTCGTTCAAAAATCGATTTTGGACGCTTAAAAGCTGTTTGATGGTTTGCGCCATGCCTTTAGCACAAATATTGCAGTTAGAAAATGCTACTACTATCAATTCGACAGACCGCCTCATTCATGTCACACTGTCATTGTCTTGTCATAAAAGCTGCTTGAAACGCAGCTCAAGACACTTGAAGGAAACAACCAAGGAGAATTGATGATGGCTATCGAGTCCCATCTTGCCACGCTGGAAAAGAAGCACGGTACTCTCGAACAGGAAATTTCCACTGCGATGGCATCACCGGCTATCGATAATCTTCTCTTAACCGACCTGAAACGAAAAAAACTACTGCTTAAAGAGCAGATTGAAAAAATTAAACAACAAGTCACACAACACTAAATATTGAATCAGACGCGGGACATTTAACAGACCAGGATCAGCAATGACTGATCCATATAAGCAAGTCTGATGTTCACGGCTAACAGGCTGGACGCTTTGTGATCGGTGGTAAAAGATCACTTTTCGCACAAAGCGTGCAGCCAGATTAGCACTTCTTCCTTTTTAAAATTTTTTTCTTTGCAACCTGTCAAAATTGACAGCTGGTATGCTGAAACTATCACTGTCATTTTCCTGTCAGATTTAACAGGGTTGCATACGGAACCGGTCGGTTTGTCTCCGGTTCGGTTGGGGCAGGTTGTGATCGTTACAATCAACAACCTGCCCTCAAAATCTCACTCTGCTTCTGCACGCGGATCAAGCTTAAAAGCTTCAGGTGTTGCACTGCGTTCCGGTGAAATAGTCGAGAACTGATCTTTTTCCTGACGTGGCACAGATTTGCGCACACGTGAGCGAAACAACACATAAACCGCAATAGAAATATGCGATACGGCAGTGATGGCAAAGAGTGCGGAGGGCCATAAATAATCCATCGCCGTTGCCGCAAGCAAGGGCCCCAGCATGGTACCAAAACCATAGAGCAACAATAAACCACTGGATATTTTGACAAAATTTTCCGATGTCGCATGATCATTGGCATGAGCCACCGCCACCGGATAAAGCGTATAGGCCAGTGCGCCATAACAAGCCGCAGAAATAATAATCATTGAACTGCTGTGCGGGCTCAACAAAAATGTCAGCAAACCTACCATTGCGGCAAGGGTTGCCGTTCCGGCCAACACATAGCGCCGGTCAATCAAATCTGAAATGCGCCCGACGGGGATCTGCATCAATGCGCCGGCGGCAATGGTTGCCGACACCATCAAGGCAATCTGTACATTGGTGATACCGGATTTTGCACCATAAACCGCGCCCAATGTGCCCCATGCCCCATTGGCGATGCCCACCAAAATACAACCGACAAAAGCCGCCGGTGAATTGCGGAACAAGGCTTTGAGATCAAGCTGCACTTCAGTTAGCGGTTTAGGGCTGCTGGCAGTGGAAATCGCAATCGGAATGAGCGACAGACAAAAGAAAATACCGGCAAACATAAAGAGATGATCGGAGCGGATATCACCGGCAGAAACCAACATTTGTCCGGTCACGGTCGCCCCGTAGTTGACCATCATATAAAGACCAAAAATCTTACCTCTGCTTTCATTGCTGGCGCGTTCATTCAGCCAGCTTTCGATCACCATGAAAGCGCCTGCCATCGAAAAACCCGTAAATGTGCGCAAAGCTATCCATGTTGTAACATCAACATAAATGCCGGATAAAAGCGCGATGATCGCAGCCGACGCTGCAAAAGTACCAAAGGCGCGCACATGGCCGACACGGCGCACCAAACGTGGCGCGAATAAACAGCCAGCCACAAAACCGCCCGCCCATGTAGTTCCAAGCAGCCCCAGCGATGTCACCGAAAACCCTTCAGCACCACCACGAAGCGGCAACAAAAGCCCGTGCAATCCCGAACCCATCAGCAAAAAAGCTGTACCAAATAACAGAGCCAAAACCTGAACATAAATGCGCAAAAGAATATTCCTAATTTTCAGTCGTTATTTGATTTGAAGTTATGGCAAAATCACCATCAATTATGGTGATTTTGCCAGTCAAAAATATTTATTTACTGCGAGATGCGCATTTATTTTTATTCTGATTCACATTGATTGGATTAATAACGAAACAATGCTTCCGCTTGTTCGCGGCTGCTGCCCCGTAGGCCGTGTTCCTCCCGCAGGCGGTCAATTTCCTGATGAAGCTGCTCGATCAGTTGCTCAATATCCGAAACAGATAGCTCCGAGAGATCATCGCCGATACTGTATCTATGATGAAGCTCGATGGTTTCTTCCAGAAAGCCGGACATGGTATACTCCTCCAAGTCAATATCCGTCACCCAACAGGCTGTAGCTGTCTTTCACGACCCCTTAAAAGCCAGCACACAAATACTTATCATACCTCAATAAGCCGATTTAGCACCCCTAAAATTGCCCCGGTTATTTTAAAGCAATCAGGAGATCAAAATGCATCCGTCATACCCTTCGAAAATGCAGGCAATTGAAATTAAAGAAGCAGGTAGCCCTGATGTTTTGAGCCTGATAACCCGCGACATTCCTGAGCCGAAAGAGGGCGAAATTCTGGTACACGTGCATGCGGCCGGCGTTAATCGTCCTGACGTGTTACAACGTCTTGGCCAATACGCCCCGCCTGAAGGTGCATCTGACATTCCCGGCCTTGAAATTGCCGGTGACGTGGTCGCGGTGGGTGCACAAACTAGCCGCTATAAAATCGGCGATAAAGTCTGCGCGCTTCTTGCTGGTGGCGGTTATGCTGAATATGCGGTGGTGCATGAAAGCAATGCTTTGCCGGTGCCGCAAGGTTTCAGTTTTGAACAAGCCGCCTGCATTCCCGAAACTTTTTTCACCGTCTGGCACAATGTGTTTGAACGCGGCAATTTAAAGAGCGGCGAAGTCTTTTTGGTGCATGGCGGCACCTCCGGCATCGGCACCACCGCCATTCAATTAGCCAAAGCTTTCGACGCTTTCGTTATTGCCACGGCGGGATCAGATGACAAATGCGAAGCCTGCATGAGACTTGGCGCAGACATTGCCATCAATTACAAAACGCAAGATTTTGTCGAGGCCGTCAAAATCGCTACCAAGAGCAAAGGTGCGGATGTGATTCTCGATATGGTTGGTGGCGATTATGTCGACCGCAATTATCAGGCTGCCGCTATGGACGGCCGCATTGTGCAAATCGCCTTTCTCAATGGTGCCAAATCCACCGCCAATTTTGCTCGGTTAATGACCAAACGCCTGACCCATACCGGCTCTACTTTGCGCGCGCGCTCGGTGGAATTTAAAGCAGGCATTGCCGCGGCACTAAAAACCCAAGTCTGGCCACTGCTTGAAAAGCGTCAAGTCGCACCGGTTATGGATCAAAGTTTTACACTTGCAGATGCTCATCTTGCCCATAAGCGTATGGAAGACGGTAACCATATTGGCAAAATCGTTTTGAAAATTTTTTGATAAACACGGCAGTTTTTCGTCAAAATAAGCCCGCTTTCTTGGATTTGAATGAAAAACTGCCGTATCTCATCACCAAAGTTGAAGATAAACAATGTCACTTGATGCAGGGTTTTCTTGCCGACTTGCAAATAAACATATATATAGGATTTGAATTTCCCGGAAATTGTGGTTTTTGCCCACGTCCCGCGCTACCGGAGCGGACGAACAAGAGGATTATATCTAATGGCCACCCAGCTTCTTATGCCAAAAGCAACGGCCGTCTGGCTTGTCGACAATACAGCGCTGTCTTTTGACCAGATAGCAAACTTCTGTCGTTTGCACCCGCTTGAAGTCAAAGCCATTGCAGATGGCGAGGCTTCGCAGGGCATCAAAGGTCTGGATCCAGTCATCACTGGCCAGCTATCGCGCGAAGAAATTGCACTCGGTGAAAAAGATATCAACCACCGTCTGAAATTGTCGGAACCTAAAGTACGTGTACCTGAGCCAAAGCGCAAAGGTGCCCGCTATACACCTTTGTCAAAGCGTCAGGATCGCCCGAACTCCATTCTTTGGCTGGTTCGCAATCATCCTGAACTAAAAGATGCGCAGATTTCCCGCCTTCTCGGCACCACGAAATCCACCATCGAACAGATTCGCAACCGCACCCACTGGAACTCAGCCAACCTGACACCAATGGATCCGGTTACACTCGGCCTCTGCTCCCAAATTGATCTGGATATTGAAGTTGATCGTGCAGCCCGCAACCGTCCGGCTGATGCAGCGATTGATCCGACATTGATGCCGGCAACTGCCACTGAAAATGCACAATATCATGGTGGAGCTGCTGAAGAAGAAGAGCTGGATGCTGAAAAAGTATTCGCTAAGCTTTCTTCACTCAAAGGCTCTGCATCAGATGATGAAGAAGAAGAAATTTAATTGATTTTTTAAAAAGCCGGAACATTTTAAATGTTCCGGCTTTTTTAATGCCTCACGTCACTTCATTTCAAAAAAAGATACAAAAAAACCCCGCTTGAAGCGGGGTTTTTTTAATTCAGGCTTATCAGCCGGCATTTTCGAGAGCTTCGCTCCACTTACCTTCAGCAGCCAGGCCATTCATGCGGGCACGATGTGCAAAGGCCTTCTGACCAGCAGCAACATTTTCAGCCTGACCGCCCCAAGCTTTCAGAGCTGCAGCCTGCAATGCACGGCCATAAGAGAAGGTCAGGTTCCAAGGCATATCAAAGCCTGCATTCATCGCATTGAGGTTTGCGGTTGCTTCAACATCCGACTGACCGCCGGAGAGGAATGCAATACCCGGAACGGCTGCCGGAACGTTCGCCTTCAGGCAACGAACAGTCTTTTCTGCGATTTCAGCAACTGATGCCTTACGGGCATTTTTACCATCAATGACCATGTTTGGCTTGAGGATCATACCTTCGAGCTTCACACGTGCATCATAGAGTTCATTGAAAACAGATTTGAGAACTGCATCGGTCACTTCATAGTTGCGGTCGATGGAATGATCACCTGGAACGCCGTCCATCAGAATTTCAGGCTCTACGATTGGAACAATGCCAGCTTCCTGACAAAGCGCTGCATAGCGAGCCAAAGCTTGTGCGTTCTGCTTGATCGCGCCATAGGTTGGCAGCGCAGAAGAAATCGAGATAACAGCACGCCATTTGGCAAACCGTGCACCCAGTGCATAATATTCGGTCAAACGTTCGCGTAGACCATCCAGACCTTCGGTGATGGTTTCACCTTCAAAACCTGCCAATGGTTTGGCACCCATATCCACTTTAATACCAGGAATGCTGCCTGCATTACGCATGATATCGACCAATGGTGTGCCGTCTTTAGCTTTCTGACGCAGGGTTTCGTCATAAAGGATAACGCCGGAGATATGGTTCTTCATCGCATCATCAGCGCGGAACAGCATTTCGCGGTAATCGCGGCGTGCATCTTCCGTTGATGTTACATTGATGGAATCGAAGCGCTTCTTGATTGTGCCGGAGCTTTCGTCGGCCGCAAGAATGCCCTTACCACTTGCCACCATGGCAATTGCAATATCTTCAAGACGTTCGGTCATACCCAAAAACTCCTGTAAAAGTTAGCTTGGTTTGCCGATAGCAGAACTGGCAGATAAAACAAATGCCCGCCAACTATTTGAAACGATTGAAATAATTTCAATCGATTTAGTTTGAACAAGTTTTTTTAATAATCGTTAAACTGCAACAGATTTGATCCACAGGCTAATTCCATTCGGATTGTAAAGCGAGCATAAAATAAAAAAACCCCACCGAAAAATCCGGCGGGGTCTGTCTTCTAAACTTGTCTGAAAACTGACTATGCTTTCAGTGCATCCACACCCGGCAAAGGTTTGCCTTCCATCCATTCAAGAAAAGCACCGCCTGCAGTGGAGATATAAGTGAAATCATCGGCAACCTTGGCATGGTTCAAGGCTGCAACAGTATCACCGCCGCCACCAACGGATACCAACTTGCCCTGACGGGAGCGCTCTGCCACATGGCAGGCAATCGCAACAGTTGCAGCATCAAACGGATGCAATTCAAACGCACCGAGCGGACCATTCCAGATCAGGGTAGAGGCATCATCAATAACGGACGCAATACGCTCAACCGACTGCGCGCCCACATCCAGCATCATACCGTCTGAAGGAATCGCATCCACGCCATAGGTCTGATGCGGCGCATCGGCTGCAAAATGCCATGCGACGACTGCATCAACCGGTAGCACAATCGCGCATTTGCTTGTTTCAGCCTTTGCCATAATGGCGCGCGCTGTATCGGCCAGATCATGCTCGCACAAAGATTTGCCAACATCGTGGCCAAGAGCGGCAAGGAATGTGTTGGCCATACCACCACCGATCACCAGTGCATCTACCTTTTCAATCAGGTTGGAAAGCAAATCAAGCTTGGTGGAAACTTTTGCTCCGCCAACAATGGCCACAACCGGACGCACCGGTGCGCCGAGACCTTTTTCCAGTGCTTCCAATTCGCCCTGCATAGCGCGACCGGCAAAACTCGGCAGGATATGCGCCAAACCTTCGGTGGATGCATGGGCGCGGTGCGCTGCTGAAAAAGCATCATTGATATAGATATCGCCATTTGCGGCAAGCGCCTTGGCAAATTCCACATCGTTCTTTTCTTCGCCTTTGTGAAAACGGGTGTTTTCAAGCAGCAAAACATCACCGTCATTCATGGCGTTAACAGCATTGCTTGCCTTTTCACCAATGCAATCTTCCGCAAAAGCGACTTTCAAGCCCAGTGCTTTATGCAATGCGCTAACCACAACTTTCAGTGAAAATTCTGCAACTGCCTCACCTTTCGGACGACCGAAATGCGCCAGCAAAATGGTTTTGGCACCTTTTTTATGCAGTTCCTGAATGGTTGGCAAAATGCGCTCGATGCGGGTGGCATCGCTGACCTGACCGTCGGCAACAGGCACGTTGAGGTCAACGCGTACCAGAACCCGTTTGGACTGAACATCAACATTGTCGAGAGTGCGGAAAGTCATCGGTTTTCTCTCTGTCTTTAAAACTAATGAAAAACGCCCCTTTCATTCAAAAGGGGCGTTGATTTTATCTTAGAGGAACTTAGCCATCGCAACAGCAGTGTCGCTCATACGGTTGGAGAAGCCCCATTCGTTGTCGTACCAGGTCAGGATGCGCACCATGGTGCCATCGATCACTTTGGTCTGGTCCATGTGGAATACGGATGAATGCGGATCATGATTGAAGTCGGTTGATACCAACGGTTCATCAGTGTAGCCCAAAATGCCTTTCAGACGGCCATTGGCAGCTTCACGGATTGCATTGTTGATTTCTTCAACAGTGGTTGCACGCTTGGCAACGAAAGTCAGATCAACGACAGATACGTTTGGGGTTGGTACACGGATTGCAACACCGTCCAGCTTGCCTTTCAGCTCCGGCAGAACCAGACCAACGGCTTTAGCTGCACCGGTTGAGGTCGGGATCATCGATAAAGCTGCCGCACGTGCACGGTAGAGGTCTTTGTGCATGGTGTCGAGGGTTGGCTGATCACCGGTATAGGAGTGAATGGTGGTCATGAAGCCGTGGTCAATACCAACAGTTGCATCCAGAACCTGTGCCACTGGCGACAAGCAGTTGGTGGTGCAGGAAGCGTTGGAAACAACCAGATGATCTTTGGTCAGCTTGTCATGGTTCACGCCATAAACAACAGTCAGATCGGCATTGTCGGCTGGTGCGGAAACGATAACGCGCTTGGCGCCGGCTTCCAGATGCGCTGCGGCTTTATCGCGTGTTGCGAAAATGCCGGTGCATTCCAGCGCGATATCAACGCCTTCTTCTTTCCAAGGCAGTTCGGCAGGGTTGCGAACCGCATGAACTTTGATCGGACCATAGCCCACATCAATTGTATCACCATCAACAGTGACTTTAGCCGGAAAACGGCCATGAACACTGTCATAGCGCAACAAATGCGCATTGGTTTCAACTGGGCCCAAATCATTGATCGCAACGACCTGAATGTCGGTGCGGCCTGATTCAACGATGGCACGAAGGACATTACGGCCAATACGACCAAAACCATTAATTGCGACGCGAACTGCCATTTTATCTCTCATCTTCCGGGTGGGTTGATTAAAAATCTGCGTGTCTTGCGGGGTTGTTTGAAAACCACCCCGCAATCAATCACTTCGCTGTTTTATGCAGCGGTTTTCAGCTTGGCTTCAGCGGCTTCCACAGCGGCTTCAGCAGTAATGCCAAAATGCTTGTAAAGGTCTTCAATCGGAGCAGAAGCACCAAAGCCCTTCATGCCGATAAAGACACCGTTTTCACCAATGAAGCGTTCCCAGCCAAGTGACAGAGCTGCTTCAATAGCAATCTTAACCGGGGCATTGCCCAGAACCGATGCCTTGTAGGAGTCGCTTTGCTGTTCAAACAGTTCGAAGCAAGGAACCGATACAACGCGTGCAGGGATGTTTTTCTCATCCAGCATCGCTTTGGCTTTCATTGCAATTTCAACTTCCGAACCGGTTGCAAACAGAGTGACCTGAGCATCCTGATCAGTGCCGGCCAATTCGTAAGCGCCATAACCGCTTAAGTTTTCATCGGTGTGGGTGGTGCGCACGGTCGGCAAGTTCTGACGGGTCAGAGCCAATGTCGAAGGTGTTTTCTGGGATTCAAGCGCCAACTGCCAGCATTCTGCGGCTTCCACAGCATCGGCCGGACGGAATACCAGATGGTTCGGAATAGCGCGCAGCACTGCCAGATGTTCAACCGGCTGGTGGGTTGGGCCATCTTCGCCAAGACCGATCGAGTCATGGGTCATGACATAGATAACGCGAATGCCCATCAGCGAGGACAAACGCATGGCCGGACGGCAATAATCCGAGAAACACATGAAGGTGCCGGAGTAAGGAATGAGGCCGCCATGCAGCGCCATACCGTTCATCGCAGCAGCCATGCCGTGTTCACGAATACCGTAATGGACGAAACGGCCATCATAGTTTTCAGGGGTTACAGCATTGGTCTGGCTGGTTTTGGTATTGTTGGAACCAGTGAGGTCGGCAGAGCCGCCGATGGTTTCAGGCACGATACCGTTGATGACTTCCAGCGCCATTTCCGAAGATTTACGGGTGGCAACCTTTGGCTTGTCGACGGAGAGCTTCTTCTTGTAATCGATGATGGCCTGATCAAAACCAATCGGCAATTCACCGCGCTGACGGCGCTCGAATTCGGCGCGTTTATCGGCATCAAGAGCCGCGAAACGCTTTTCCCATTCCAAACGCTTTTTGGCAGCATTGAGACCTGCCAAACGCCAGGCATCCAAAACTTCTGCCGGAACGGTAAATGGTTCAGCAGTCCAGCCCAATGCTTTGCGGGTTGCAGCAATTTCTTCTGCGCCCAAAGGTGAGCCATGAACCTTGTTGGTACCGGCTTTGTTTGGTGAACCAAAACCAATCACGGTCTTACAAGCGATGAAGGTTGGCTTTGGCGATGTTTTAGCCTGTTCGATCGCTTTGGCAATCGCATCCTGATCATGACCGTCGACAGAAATTGTGTTCCAGCCTGATGCCTGAAAACGGGCAACCTGATCAGTTTTATCGGAGAGCGAAACAGCGCCGTCGATGGTGATGTTGTTGTCATCCCAGAAAACGATCAGTTTGCTGAGCTCAAGATGGCCCGCCAAAGCGATAGCTTCCTGGCTGATACCTTCCATCAGGCAGCCGTCCCCAACCAGCACATAGGTGTAGTGATCAACAATACTGTCACCAAATTGAGCGTTCAGAATACGCTCGGAAAGCGCCATACCAACACCATTGGCAATGCCCTGACCCAACGGGCCGGTCGTGGTTTCTATACCAGCGGCATAACCATATTCCGGATGACCGGCAGTGCGGGCACCAATCTGACGGAATTTCTTGATCTCGTCGATGCTGATATCTTCATAACCAGAGAGATACAAAACCGAATAAAGCAGCATTGAGCCGTGACCGGCGGAAAGCACGAAACGGTCACGATCCGGCCAATGCGGGTTCTGCGGGTCATGTGATAAAAAACGGGTGTAAAGGGTGGTGGCAATATCAGCGGCACCCATTGGCAAGCCTGGATGGCCGGAATTTGCTTTTTCCACTGCATCCATTGAGAGGAAGCGGATTGCGTTGGCCAACTGGTTTTGTTTGTCGGAATTGGTCATGGTCTCTGCTGTCTTTCCATGAAACGTTCAGCGCTTGTGGCGAAATTTGAAGGCATCGGACACATAGCACCTGCACCTTGGGAGTCAATAAAACGATACACTTTCAAACGATAAACCGGTATCACCTAATCGATTGAACGGTGGATGAGAGGCTAAAACTATGGTTTTTTGATAGTCTCTGCATCAATTTACCGCTGATTCCAGTGTATGAATGCCGCCTTATTGCCGTGATTTGTTGCTTATCAGCCCGCTGATTATTACAGTCAGACAAATAAATCGCAATTGCAGGCGCGATTCGAACCGATTTTTTTATCGTTTAGCCAGCTCATTGTTGATTTTGAACGATTGGACGGATGGATATTAAAAAATAATCAGCCGTTCCTCTTAATGTTTAACCGTATTGCCACCGGCATTCAGTGGTTAATATGTTTGCTCAATGTTCTTAAATATCTTTCTGATCGTTCGGAGCATATACTGGAAAGGTTGATAATGACGCGAGAAACCACCCTTACACAGGCTTTGGAGCGACTTGAAAAGGCGCTGAACGGGCTGGAGCAGGCTGTTGATCTCCGTCTTGATAAAGAAGGGGATTTTGCCGAAGCTGAGGAAGAGGTGCAGCGTATGAATGCCGACCGCAGCAGGTTGGCACAGGAACTGGACAACTCCGAAGCACGCGCCGAGCGTCTTGAAACCGCTAATCGTGAAGTATCCCGCCGGCTGGTCACAGCGATGGAAACCATTCGCGCTGTGTTGGATCGCTAAGGGAGAGCATTATGGCAACCGTTACTGTTACGATTGATGGCAAATTATACCGCATGGCCTGCGACGAAGGACAGGAACAACACCTGACCGGACTGGCTGAGCGTTTTGATCAATATGTCGGCCATTTGAAATCTTCATTTGGCGAAATTGGCGATGTGCGCCTCACCGTCATGGCCGGCATCATGGTGATGGACGAGTTGAACGAGATGCAAAAGCGCGTCAAAGCGCTGGAAGAAGTATCTTCGCAAGCCAATCGCAATGATGCGACACTCACTCATGTTCTTAACGACATGGCGCAACGGATCGAGCAATTGGCCAGCCGGATTGCCCCGCGCCCTGGCTCATGAAGCCTAATCGAATGACTTAATCCCTACCCATTCAGATCATCAATAAAATTAAATATTTAAGTGTATCAGGCACTGGTAATTTAAAGCCAAAAAGATTATATTCTGTATTGGCGTACTGCGCTTCGCGACAGGGGTAACAGCATCCCCGGGGCCTTACTGATCTCTTAGGGAGCTGTCCCTGTGAAGGCTCGTGGGCTTTCGCATATGGCACCCACCTACTTTGTAGGCACCCGGGATCAAACACTTCCATCGGTCGTCGCGGTCGCCACTTATTTTTTCTGCCGTTTCCATCTGTCAACGGATGTATAGTGTGCCAAGCTCTCTCACTGAAAAACAAGTTTTGCGCAATTTGAGCCTCGCCAAACGCGATGCACTCACGCCGGATTTCAGAGAAAAAGCAGCACAAAAAATTTCTGAAAATTATGCCGCTGATTTAAACATCAAAAGCGGGCAAGTGATTTCCGGCTTCTGGCCGATCCGTTCCGAGATCGATCCGCGCCCTCTTCTGAAAAATTTACGTCAGCAAGGCGCGCTCATTTGTCTGCCCGTCATTCTTGATAAAAGCAATATTTGCTTCCGGCTATGGCAAGAAGAACAAGCGCTTGTCCCTTGCGGCTTCGGCACGATGGCACCGGATGAAAATGCACCAACGATACGCCCCGATATGATGCTGATGCCGCTTGCCGGTTTCGACAAACACGGCCACCGGATTGGCTATGGCGCTGGCTATTATGACCGCTATATCGCAAATCTTCATAAGAGCGATCATTTTCCGCAACTGATCGGTCTGGCTTTTGCCTGTCAGGAACTGGAATCCGTGCCCGATGAGCCACATGATGTGCCGCTTGAAAAAATCGTGACCGAGAATGGCTTGCGTTTTTTTCAAACCCGTTATTAAAGACATCTTATGAGATTGCTATTTTTGGGTGACATGGTGGGTCGGACAGGACGCACGGCAGTTTATCAAAAGCTGCCGGAACTGGTTTCCGACCTGAAATTGGATTTCGTTATCGTCAACGGCGAAAATGCTGCTGGCGGTTTCGGCATAACAGAAGAAATCTTCAATGATACGATCCGCGCCGGTGCGGATGTGGTAACTACAGGTAACCACGTCTGGGATCAACGCGAGGCATTAGAATTTTCACGCCGTGAACAACAATTCCTGCGCCCTGCCAATTTTCCTAAAGGCACGGCCGGTCACGGCTCCGGCGTTTATATGGCCAAGAACGGGGCGCGCGTGCTGGTCTCCAATATTATGGGGCGCGTCTTCATGCACCCTGATCTGGATGATCCGTTTTTAGCCGCAGAAAAAATTCTCGAAGCTTGCCCGCTTGGCGAACAAGCCGATGTGGTGTTTTTTGATTTCCACGCCGAAGCCACCAGCGAAAAACAATGTTTCGGCCATTTTGTTGATGGTCGCGCCAGCGCTGTTGTCGGCACCCATACCCATGTGCCAACTGCTGATTATCAAATCCTGCGTAACGGCACCGCCTATATGTCCGATGCGGGCATGTGCGGGGACTATGATTCATCCCTTGGTATGGACAAGGAAGAACCGCTCAATCGGTTTCTTTCCAAGGTACCAAAGGGACGTTTTGAAGTGGCTTCGGGCCCTGCCACCATTTGCGGCGTCGGCATTGAAATTTCCGACCGTACCGGTTTGGCCGAAAAAATCGAACCATTACGTATCGGTGCGCATTTACAGCAAACAATCCCGTCTTTTTGGGCTTAAAGCCGCTTGTAATTTTTAAATACCATCCTAATTTTTGTGTTTGGGGTTACTGTCTGGTGCGATATCATCCGCCAGACAGTTTTTCTGCATCTGAATTATTTTTCTTTCCGACGCAGTTGATGACGGGAGTCCGTTTTTTTCCGCAAAGATTGCTCCGGAAACCGGAGAAAGCACCTATATGGAATTTATTGCGGAACATTTATCCTTCTTGTCCAGTCCGGCAGGCTGGGCTGCACTGATTACATTGGTTGTCATGGAGGTCGTACTCGGTATCGACAATCTTATTTTTATTTCCATTCTCACCAATAAACTACCGCAAGAATTGCAATCCAAAGCGCGGCGCATCGGCATTTCAGCTGCGCTGATTTTACGCCTGCTCTTGCTGTTCACCATTTCCATTATTGTTCAAATGACCGAGCCAGTCTTTGAAATATTCGGTAACGGCTTTTCATGGCGCGACATTATTCTGGTGGCTGGTGGCTTGTTCCTTGTTTGGAAAGCAACCAAAGAAATTCACCACACGGTTGATCCCGACGGACAAAAAGACGCCGCAGTCTCAGGTGCTGTCACCATGACAATGGGTGCAGCAATCGTACAGATCCTGCTGCTTGATCTGGTGTTTTCGGTTGATTCCATCATCACCGCTGTCGGTATGACCGATGAAATTGCTATTATGGTAATTGCAGTTCTGGCCGCGGTCACCGTGATGATGCTGGCGGCAGACCCGCTATCAAAATTCATTGCCGCCAATCCGACAATCGTCATGCTGGCGCTGGGCTTCTTGCTGATGATCGGTATGACATTGATTGCCGATGGCTTCGGCTATCATGTGCCGAAAGGCTATATCTATGCCGCAATGGGCTTCTCCGCCTTGGTGGAAGCACTCAATATGCTGGCGCGCCGCAGACGCAAACAATCAGGCGAGCAGTAACACGCAATAAAAAGGCCGCTTATAAGAGCGGCTTTTTTAATATCATTATTTCAAAGCTTTAGGTTAGCCTTCAATCTCTTCGCGCAGCATTTCCAGTTCAAGCCATTCCTCTTCAAAAGCATCGCTTTCGCTGCGCTTTTTTTCCAGTTCGGCTGCAACCTTGGCAAAAAGATCAGGGTTTTTTGCATAAAGCTGCGGATCAGCCATTTTGGCTTCCAGCACCTCAATCTCTTTGGACAAAGCGTCAATCTTGCCGGGCAGCGTTTCGAGCGCAAATTTCTGCTTATAAGAAAGCTTGCGCTTTTCATCGCGCTTTGGTGCCTGAGCAGCTGCCCCATCACCACTCGCAGCCGCAGATGCAGCCTTTGCCACCTGACGTTTGGCAAGCGCCAGCTCTTTGCGCTGCGCCATCATATCGGCATAGCCACCGGCATATTCCAACCAGCGCCCGTCGCCTTCCGGCGCAATCACCGATGAAACGGTGCGATCGAGAAAATCACGATCGTGGCTGACCAGAATAACAGTGCCGTTGAAGGCTGAAACCAGTTCCTGCAACAGATCAAGCGTTTCCATGTCCAGATCGTTGGTCGGCTCATCAAGAATAAGCAAATTGGCAGGGCGCGACAAAACCCGTGCCAGCATCAAACGTGCGCGTTCGCCACCGGATAATTCACGGATAGGTGTGCGTGCCTGCTCCGGCTGGAACAAGAAGTCTTTCATATATGAAACCACATGGCGCTGCTCACCATTGACGATCAGGCTCTCGCCACGACCATCGGTAAGATAATGCGCCAATGTATCATCGAGATTGAGGCTTTCACGCTTTTGATCAAGCTCTGCCATTTCCAGATTAACGCCCAAGCGCAATGTGCCTGAATCGGGCGCCAATTGGCCGGTCAGCATCGAAAGCAATGTAGTTTTGCCGGCACCGTTTGGCCCCACCAGACCGATACGATCACCACGCTGCACGCGGGTGGAGAAATCTTTCACCAACACACGTTCGCCATAGGCTTTATTTAGGCCTTTGGCTTCAATCACCAATTTGCCGGATTCTTTGCTGTCACTTGCCGCCAACACAGCCGTGCCCTGCGCTTTGCGATGATTGCGAAACTCCGCGCGCATGGAATGCAATTCGCCAAGGCGACGCATATTGCGTTTACGCCGTGCCGTCACACCATAGCGCAGCCAATGTTCTTCACGCACAATCTGGCGGCCAAGCTTATGCAGGTCGCGCTCTTCTTCTTCCAAGACTTTATCGCGCCATTCTTCAAAATGGGCAAAGCCTTGTTCGATGCGGCGTGTGACACCACGATCAAGCCAAATGGTCGAGCGGCTGACATTTTCCAAGAAACGACGGTCATGGGAAATCAGCACAATCGCCGAACGGATCTGGCGCAGCTCATCTTCCAGCCATTCAATCGTATTGAGGTCAAGATGGTTGGTCGGCTCATCCAAAAGCAACACATCAGGCTGCGGCGCAATCACCCGCGCCAAAGCTGCACGACGTGCTTCACCACCCGATAATTGCTGCGGCGTTTCTTCACCTGTCAGCCCCAGATGTTCCAGCAGATAGGTGACACGATGCGGATCATCGGTCGGCCCCAAGCCTGCTTCCACATAAGCGCGCACATTGGCAAAGCCATCCATATCGGGAGACTGCGCCAAATAACGCACAGTTGCGCCCGGATGTTTGTAAACTTCGCCACTGGTAGGCTCAACCATGCCGGCGGCGATTTTCAAAAGTGTGGATTTACCCGATCCATTGCGCCCGACCAGCGCAATGCGCTCACCTTCACTGACCGACAAGCCAGCATCTTCAAGCAGCGGTGTTCCGCCAAAAGTCAGTTTAATCTGGTCAAGGCGAAGAAGTGGTGGTGGTGCCATGGATAATGATTACTTCTCGTTCAGGTGTATTTTTTAAATCAAAGGTCAATTGCACTGCTTGTCGTCGAGAAAGAGCTTTGTGTCAAATGACGTCTTGTCAGCACACAAAAAAACAGGCCGGAAAATCCGACCTGTTTCTCATATTTTCAAGCCAAGCTTGCAAATAAATGAACCTCAATGGTTCTATTATTATTGGCAAGGAGCTTCATAAACGCGGCCATATGGGTCGCGGTATTTACAATATTGCACACCATTGCGGGTTGTGGATGCACCAACCAATGTACCGGCAACTGCGCCAATAGCAGCACCTGTCAGCGCACCGCGGCCATTACCGCCAATTGCGCCACCTGCCAACGCACCAAGAGCTGCACCACCAACGCCATAACCAGCCGTACGCTGTTCATTGGTTGTGCAAGCTGCTGTTGAGAATGCGAGCAATCCTGCGACTGCGATCATAGTAAGACGTGATTTCATGGAAGAAATCTCCCTTTGAATGTTGAAAACCACCGACCTTGCGTCCCCAATTCGGCGCTTGCAGGTAGTCCTGCTATCATTAGCTTACATTATATTAGGCGTTGTTCGTCAAGCCTTTTCATAACGGTCTTGCGATAAGTACCGCATGGCCTAAACGCAAAGAAACATGAAGAGTTCCATGAACAACATTAGAAACTGTCAAAGACGAACCTAAAGGCAAAGTAATTTTATCCAAAGGCCATTCTGCTTGTTCAATCGTCAGCCCTTCGAGCTGTGAAAAGCTTAAAATACTGAAAACGGAAGCCTCAGGCAGGTCATATCGATAATTGCCCGGCACCAGCGGATATGCTTCTTCAAAACCACTGGATAACAAAATCTGACGCCCTTCAAGCGCGTATCTTGTTGCCATAGTCAGATGCAAAAGCGTGTGATCGGCACGATCACCACCGAATGCACCACATAGAATCACCCGCGTTGCGCCCAATTGATAAGCTTTATTAAGCGCCAATTCGCCATCGGTCATGTCTTTGGTAACCGGAAAGGTTTGCCGCGGCACTTCGGCAAAAACCTCCAGCAAATCCGGATCGGTTGAGTCAAAATCCCCAAGCCATAATTCTGGAACCACACCCAAACGAAGCGCATGGCGCATACCACCATCAGCGGCTAAAAACCGTGCGCCCTCAACTTGGCGGCGCAAACGATCCGTGACGGTCAGATCGCCGCCGAGAAGAATGACAAATGTGCTCATGAAATCGCTCATAACATGCGCATCACGCCCCGAAAAGCTCCTTTAGGGATGGCTTGCGATAAGTCGTCGAAATGCTTAAGATAAAGCTGCTCTAACGGGGTGCCTGCTGTTTTCATCAGGCTGAGAGGCCGCAATCAATCGGCCAACCCGCTGAACCTGATCCGGTTTGTACCGGCGGAGGGATTAGATGCTGTCAATGTCCGACGCATAATCCTTTTGAACCTGATACCTTAAGGAGACGCATAATGCGGCTGTTGTCTTTACTCGCCTCGTCTGCTGTCATCATGCTGAGCGTAGCGCATGCGGCACAGGCAAAAGATACCCTCACTGTCTATACCTATGACAGCTTCACCGCCAAATGGGGGCCGGGGCCGATTGTCAAAGAAAACTTTGAAGCAATTTGCCATTGCGAAGTTAAATTTGTGGCAGCTGCTGATGGTGTGGCGTTACTCAACCGCCTGAAGCTGGAGGGTACTAAAACCGGAGCCGACATCGTGCTCGGCCTCGACAATAACCTCATTGCCGATGCCCATAAATCCGGCCTCTTTGCCCCTAGCGGCATTGATCTCACCTCTATCAATGTGCCGGGCGGTTTTAAGGATGATGTTTTCGTCCCCTATGATTACAGCTATTTCGCCGTCGTTTATGACAGCGAAAAGATGGAAAATCCGCCCAAAAGCCTGAAAGAGCTGGTTGAAGGCGATGCATCACAAAAAATCGTGCTGCAAGATCCGCGCACCTCGACACCTGGCCTTGGTATGTTGTTATGGATGAAAGCTGTTTACGGCGATGAAGCAGCCGCCAAATGGGAGCAGTTGCAAAAACGCATTCTCACCGTCACACCGGGCTGGTCGGAAGCTTACGGCCTGTTCACCAAAGGTGAAGCACCAATGGTGCTTTCTTATACCACCTCGCCTGCCTATCATGTGATTGCCGACAAAACCGACCGCTATCAGGCTCTTGGTTTTGAAGAAGGCCATTATCTGCAGGTTGAAGTGGCTGGCATGACCAGTAGGGGCGAGAAAAACCCGCTCGCCAAACAGTTTTTGGCTTTCATGCTCGAGCCGGGCTTTCAGGACGCCATTCCGGAAACCAATTGGATGTTTCCGGTCGCCAAAACCTCCAAGCCGCTTGATCCGGCCTTTGATGCTTTGGTGAAGCCTGTTAAAACTTTGCAGATTTCGTCTGAAGATGTCGCCGCCAACCGTAAGGAATGGATCGACGAATGGCTAAACGCTTCCAGCAAGTAAAACCGGAATAGAGTGCGTGCGTGCATATTCAGCATCAATCATAAAACCATTAGGCGGGAGTTTGGCTCTCGCCTTTTTGTGCTTGCTCGCAGGCGGCGCACTCTTTTCGCTTGGATGGCAAGCCTTTGGCGAAGGTTCGCTCTTCTCGGTTTTTGATGCCTATGTCTGGCGCATCACCCGCTTCACTCTGTTGCAAGCACTGCT
Organism: Paenochrobactrum sp. BZR 201-1; assembly: GCF_044987585.2. NCBI lineage: Bacteria > Pseudomonadati > Pseudomonadota > Alphaproteobacteria > Hyphomicrobiales > Brucellaceae > Paenochrobactrum > Paenochrobactrum sp. BZR 201-1. The sequence continues at coordinate 87,640 of NZ_JBJDRZ020000017.1, forward strand.
TTCCAGCCTGTTATCGGTGGCTGTCGCTATTCCCTTGGCGCGCGCATTACATGCATCAGAAAATTTTTATGGGCGCGCATTAATTTTGCGGCTCTTTGCCCTGCCCTTGGTGCTGCCTTCACTGGTTGCCATTTTAGGCATTACCGCCATTTATGGACGCAATGGCTTCATTGCTTATCTGGCAGATTTAAGTGGCAGTTCTTTTGTGCCCAATATTTACGGCCTCACCGGCATTTTGCTGGCACATGTGTTTTTCAATATGCCGCTGGCGGTACGGCTTATTCTGGCCAATCTTGAAACCATTCCTGCCGATTATTGGAAACTATCGGCGCAATTGGGCATGGGTAACTTTTCAAGGTTCCGGCTGATCGAATGGCCGGTGATCCGGCGCAACCTTTCCGGTATTGCCGGTTTGATTTTCATGCTGTGCATTACGTCTTTCACCACCGTTTTGACCCTTGGCGGGGGCCCTCGTGCCACCACCTTGGAAGTGGCAATCTATCAGGCACTGCATTTCGATTTTGATCTGACCCGTGCTGTAGCGCTCACGTTGATGCAGCTTATTTTGACACTCACCGTGCTCGTCATTTTGCGCTTTTTTGGTCGCCCAAGCGAGGAAGGCTTTTCGCTGAAAATAACCACTAAGCGCTATGACAATGTGAAAAAAACAGAACGCTTCTTCAACTACACAGTCATTCTGACCGGATTTTTGTTTATTGCCAGCCCTGTGATCGGCATTGTGGCATCATCATTCATGGCGGATTTTTCACGCCTGTTAAGCGAAGCTGCGGTTTGGAATGCAATCTTCACCAGTCTCTGGCTTGGCGCTTCTTCCGCCTGCCTGTCGGTTTTTCTCTCTTTCGCCTTGGTGATTGCACGTGAATATAGCGCCAGCCTATCACGCAATAGCAAACCGCCTGCCACCACACGCTTTTATCAAAGCGCACTGGAAACAGGTTCAAGTTTAATATTGGTCGTGCCACCAATTATTTTAGGTGCAGGCTGGTTTATTCTACTGCGTAATTTCGGCAATCCGTTTTCCTTTGCTGCTGCAATGGTCATCATTGTTAATGCAGCTATGGCTATGCCTTTTGCCGTACGCTTCATTCGCCCCGCATGGGACAATGCAGCCGCCGGTCATAACCGATTATGCGCGCAGCTTGGTATTTCCGGCATCAGCCGTTTGCGCCTGATCGACTGGCCGGTGATGCGCCAGCCTGCCATCATTGCCTTTGCTTTTGCCTTTGCCTTATCTTTGGGTGATCTGGGCACAATTGCACTTTTTGGCAGTGATGCGCTCACCACTCTGCCCTATTTGCTGCTACAGCGGATGGGCAGTTATCGAACACTTGATGCGGCGGGACTTGCTCTTATCTTAGGTAGCTTATGTCTGTTGTTGATGATGATTGCCGACCGCGCCGCCAAAGCCCGCCCCTATCAGAAAGCCGATTAATGTCGATTATCATTGATGATGTGCACTTTAACTATGGTGAAATGCAGATGCGCTTTGACACAAAGCTGCCTGCAAACCGCATTACATCCATCATCGGCCCCAGCGGTTCGGGCAAATCAACTTTGCTCAACATCATTGCCGGCTTTGAAACACCACTGAGCGGCAAAGTGATCATTAATGGTCAGGATATGAGTGATCTGCTACCGTCCGAGCGTCCTGTTTCAATGGTGTTTCAGGATAATAATCTCTTTGCCCATCTGGATGTGACGCAAAATGTCGGCCTTGGCCGCTCCGGTAATTTGAAACTTGTCCAAGCCGATCATCAAGCAATCAAAGACGCGATTGCCCGCGTTGGTTTGAGCGGCAAAGAACATCGCAAACCAGAAGCATTATCAGGCGGTGAACGTCAGCGTGTCGCCATTGCCCGTGCTTTGGTGCGGCAAAAACCGGTTTTATTGCTTGATGAAGCCTTTGCCTCTTTGGGGCCAGCACTGCGCCATCAAATGCTTGATCTGATTGATGAACTGCAACAAGAAAATGCCATGAACATTTTGATGGTCACCCATACGCCGGAAGATGCATTGCGTTTAAAAACATGGCTGGTCTTCGTTGAAGCGGGCCAAATCAGTGCGACGGGCGAAGCGGAGCACCTCCTTTCAAGCTTGGGTCCGCAAGCTTTGCAGCATTATATGGGCAACCAATTGACCTGACCGCGTTAAGTAGTGATCACATAATCGAATCTGACAAATTATTAACGATAGTTGAACCGCAGCTCCACTGGACACCGGCACTTTAAATAATTAAATTGGCAACAAATTATTCGCATCAAAGCTGCCGAACTCTATGAAGTCGACATAGAAAAAACATTATTCATGCAACTTAAGTCAGCCAGAAGCGTTTTCGTCACAAGCTAGCAGAAGCAAAAAAGACTATTCGTTTTTTTGGCTAAAGATAATAAGAACAGATCCGGAATCAAAGCGAGGATTAAGATAAAACCTCTCCGCCCTCTCCGCTCGACTTCATCCAATGATGCGAAATTGAGCCTCACACTAATTAGTCATGTTCCGGCTGCGATGCATAAGCGCGGTCTGCGACGGTATGTGTCCGTTTTAGGGTTGGCAGGTCTGTCTTTTTTGAGTGCCTGCCAGACACTTGATTTCAGTGATTCTGATAGTCTGCGCCCGTCTGACAATCCGGTAACTGTTGCCAATGTGACCCGTAATGACCGTTTGGCACAACTTGGTGCACAGCAGCATCCGCGTATTCTGGCCACCTATGGTGGTGAATATAAAGATGCCAGGTTAGAACGTATGGTCGCTAAAATCGTCGGTAAACTAACCACTGTTTCCGATAAGCCCGATCAGACCTACCGCATCACAATTCTTGATAGTCCGAATATCAATGCCTTCGCATTGCCGGGTGGATTTTTATACGTGACACGCGGCCTGTTGGCTCTTGCCAACGACTCCTCCGAAGTCGCAGCCGTCATTGCCCATGAAATGGGACATGTCACCGCCAATCATGGTATTTTGCGTCAGGAAAAAGAAGCCGAAACTGCGATTGCCAGCCGTGTCGCCACCGAAGTGTTGCATAATGAAGCAGCAGGACGTGAAGCCCTCATTCGCGGCAAGCTGAAACTTGCGCAATTCTCGCGCAATCAGGAATTGCAGGCAGATTCGATCGGCATCCGCATGATCGGTGAAGCAGGCTATGATCCGTTTGCTTCTCCACGCTTCCTGCAATCCATGGAAGCCTATTCAAGCTTCCGCTCCATTTCCGGTGCGACCGATGCCAGCCTCGACTTTCTGGCCAGCCATCCGGCAACCCCGCAACGTATTGAGCTTGCAATGGGACATGCGCGGCGCGTTGGTGCACCAGGTGTCGGCACCACCGACCGCGATTCATTCCTCAACGGCATTGACGGCCTGCTTTATGGCGACACCCCAAGCGAAGGCTATGTGCGCGAACGGGTCTTTATCCACCCGAAACTCGGCCTGACCTTCACAGCACCAGCCGGTTTCAGCATCGACAATTCGGCTACCGCCGTCATGGCGAGTGGTCCGGGTGAAGTAGCGATCCGTTTTGATGGCGCCAATTTGCCATCCGGCATGTCGCTCACCGATTATATTTCTTCTGGATGGGTGACAGGATTGGATGAAAAAACCATCCGCCCGATCACCATCAATGGTTTGCCGGCCGCAACCGCGCGTGCCAGTGCGGATCGCTGGGAGTTTGATATTGTGGTGATTGGAGCAGGCGACAAGGTCTATCGTTTCCTGACCGCAGCGCCGCGTGGCAGCAATGCTTTAATGCCTGCCTCACAAAGCATCACCCAGTCCTTCAAAATGCTCACAGCCGCCCAGAAAGACGCATTGAAGCCACTGCGCATCCGTGTGGTCACAGTCAAAGCAGGAGAAACTGTCGCCAGTCTGTCCGAGCGCATGTATGGCACAGACAAAAAACTTGATCTCTTCCGCCTCATCAATGCGCTGCCAATCGGTGCAACTGTATCAGCAGGAGACCGCGTTAAACTCATTTCAGAGTAGTAGAGCCCAGATCAGAGTAAAAGCGATAAATCCAGACATAAAAAAACCCGGGGTCAAACCCGGGCTTTTTTCAAAATAACAGCTTAAAAAATTATGCTGCTTCAACTTCTTCGTCTTCAGCCTCGCCTTTGGCGCCACGTTTTGGACCTTTTGCCAGATTAACTTCAATCAGACGAACTGCTTCGGTTTCCGACAATTTGTTAACAGCTGCAATTTCACGAGCCATACGATCAAGCGCTGCTTCATAAAGCTGGCGTTCTGAATAAGACTGTTCCGGCTGGTTATCAGCGCGAAAAAGATCACGGACAACTTCGGAGATAAAAATCAGATCGCCGGAATTGATCTTTGCATCATATTCCTGCGCACGACGTGACCACATTGTACGTTTGATACGCGCACGACCCTGAACAACTTTCAAAGCACGTTCGACATAATCAGTTTCCGAAAGCTTGCGCATACCGATAGTCAGAGCCTTGGCTACAGGAACCTTCAGGCGCATTTTATCTTTTTCGAAATCAATTACAAAAAGTTCTAACTTGTGGCCGGCAACTTCTTGTTCTTCAATGGCGACGATCTGACCGACACCATGAGAGGGATAAACAATCGATTCACCGGTCTTGAAACCCTGACGAGCTGGGGACTTCTTCTGCTGGGATGACATACGCTTCCATACTCCCTGTTGTGCCCGGCGCTTCCGCCGGTTAACACGCGATATTCTTTTTTAGCCCGTGCCTTAAAAAAGCACTTGCAGGCATAAAATTGTCAGTTTACTTTCTGAAAATCACTGCTAAGCATAATTCATCGACCGGCTTAATGATGAGCAGTTTGCAATCAACGTGATTAACCGCTCCGGGTCATTTTATCCGGTAAATGAATATATCCTATCAAAGATTAGCGCATAAACGTAGCGACTTAACGTCCAGAGACCGACATTTTGGCGGCACCATACCATAAAATAGATACAGAAGCAAGAATTTGACAAAATCGTGCTGGCCGAAGCAAGTTTCCTTCAGCCAGATCCATTTTATCAGATAATTTTATCGCTTAATCACCGGAGCCTGGTTCAGCTGAGAAATACTGCAACTTGTCAGAAACGCCGTCCATCTCTTTGGCCTCAGGCAGTTCATCTTTCTTCACAGTGATATTCGGCCATTTGACAGCATATTCAGCATTCAGTTCCAGCCACTTATCAAGGCCGGGCTCTGTATCGGGGCTGATTGCCTCCGCCGGACATTCAGGCTCGCAAACGCCGCAATCAATACACTCGTCAGGATTAATGACGAGCATATTTTCACCTTCATAAAAGCAATCAACAGGACAGACCTCTACACAATCCGTGTATTTACAACGGATACAATTGTCAGTGACAACGTAGGTCATAGTCAAACTCCAGTCAGAAAAGGCATTCGTTGAGCAGTCAGGTAACGATTTTGAAGCCGTATGACAAGCCTAGAAACGCCCAATAGTGACGGTTCACCGCAGGGCAAAACTAAAATGGCACACAGATTGCAGATTTTGCCGCAGTCTTGGTATTTTCAACTAAAAGTAATAAAATTCGCAAAAATATATTTGCACTACAAAAATCAGAATTTTGTTAATCGGAAAAAACTTGACGCAATTTATCCGTTAAACGACGCTCACGCTTGGTCGGGCGACCTGATCCGGCATCCCGCAAGCCAGGTTTGATATTGGCCATTTCATCTTTGTCCGGCATCGCGGGCGAGTTATCCTGATAAAGCAGCTGTGCATCCGATGCAGGCCCTCGCCGTTCACCCAACAATAAAACTTTATAAATCAGAATTTTACGCTCTAACGTAATGGTCAGATCATCACCGAGTTTCACGCCATATGACGCTTGATCAAGCTTTTGTCCGTTGACTCTGACGTGACCACCGGCGGCAAGCTTTGCCGCCAGCGATCTTGATTTCACCACGCGCGCGAAAAACAGCCATTTATCGATCCGCTGCTTTTCTGATGCTGTACCCATGGTTACTTCTTCAGCTGTTCCTTCAGCGCTGCCAATTTTGCAAATGGCGAATCAGGATCAAGCTTCACAACACGTTCCTGACGTTCAAAACGCTGATTGCTTTCATGCTTATTGTGCTGGCCACCGCGCTTCGGACCACCCTTATGGGGCGCACCGGATTTGCGCTGATCGTCACGATGGTGTTTGCGGTTTTCACCTTCACCGGCATGATTTTGGGCTGCATTGTCGCCAGATGGCTTACGCTTAGGCCCGCGGAAATTGCGACGTTCGCTTTTTTCGCCTTCTGCACCTTCAGCATTAGTGCGCTGATTGTTCTGACGGCCACCACCGCTATGATTGCCGCGCTGATTGCCGCGATTATCATTCCGGTTGCGGTTTTCAAAGCGGCCCTGACGCCACAGGAGAACAGGCTTGGCCTCTTCTGCAACAGCCTCAACAACGGTTTCTGCGGCATCATCAGCCACTGCAACCTCAGCAACCTCTTGCTGTACCACGGGTGCCGGAACCGGTTCTGCATCAGGCACTTTAGGCTTGGCACTCTCGACAGCTTTGGCTGCAAAAGCATCAAGCTCGGCAAATTTCGCTGCAACAGCCACATCGGTGGTTGCTTCATGACGATAGCCAAGGCTTTTCAGAATTTCTTCCATGTCATCAGCGGTTGCGCCCAAAATGGACATCATTGCTGCGGTAACAAGGAACTTGCTGCCGTCATAAGCGCCTTCCGGACGCTCGCCAATGCCCGGACGCCATGCCAAAGCCGGACGGATCAGATCCGCCAAACGTTCCAGAATGTCGATGCGCACAGCACGACGACCAAGCACACGGTAACCGGCCAGTCGATAGAAAACCGGATCAAATTCCGGATCGACAACAGCCGATGTACGACCAGCAGCCATCACATTGACGACTTCGCCGTAACCGTTTTTATCGCGCCCGTCATTTTGCAGGCTCCACAACAATGTGATGAGACCTGCCGGTGCCGGCTTCAGCAAAGCTGGCATAAAGACGTGATAGGCACCAAAGCGCACACCAAGACGGCGAAGGGCGGCACGGGAATCCTGATCCAGGCCACGTACTTCTTCAATCACATCACGGCGTTGCAAAATGCCTAAATTTTCAACGAGCTGGAAAGCAAGACCACGGGTCATGCCGGTCAGGGCATCCGCCTCTGCCAGATCGGTCAATGGTTTCAGCACGGTTTCAATATGGTGGGCAACAAAGCGATCAATACGGGCGGCGACCTTATCGCGTGCCGGACCTGTCAGCTGCTCGTCAGCCAACAGCACCGCACGTGGCTTCATTACATTTTCACCGGCTACCAGTGTGGCAATAGCCGCACCGACATAACGCAGCACACCGTCTGACCCCAGTGCAAAATCACCGTTGGGCACGGCAGCAAATCGCTCTGCCCGCTTTTCAAACTCGGCGGCAAGCGCCTTTTGTGCAGCCGCTCTCACTGCCTTCGCATCCGAACCTTCGGCTTGCGTATCGGCAGTGAAACGGAATCCTTCCAAATGTCCGACATTATGACCTTCAACAATCACATCACCGGACGGGCTGATTTCAGCTTCAAGCATGGCATTCTCTCTCAGGCGCCTCATAAGCACGCTTGTCCTGCGGTCTACAAAGCGTTTCGTCAACCTCTCATGGAGCGCGTCGGACAATCTGTCCTCAATTTCGCGCGTCTTTTCCTGCCAGTGTGTCGGATCTGCCAGCCATCCCGGCCGATGCGACACAAAAGTCCAGGTTCTTATCTGCGCTATTCTATGCGAAATAGTGTCGATTTCACCATCAACATTATCCGCACGGCGCAATTGTTCGCTCATATAATTTTCATCGACGCTCCCCCGGCGTACGAGATCCTGATAGATCGACGCAATAATTTCAGCATGCTGTGCCGGCGCGATCTTGCGATAATCCGGCAAAGCACAACAATCCCATAACATTTCTATACGTTTTGGTGTCGTTGCCAACCGGCTAATTTCTTCATCACGCGACAGATGGTCCAATGCTTGCGCATCCACTGCCGGTAATGCACGGACAAGTCCTTCAATCGGTGCAGGTTTGTCCAAAGAATTACGCAAAGCTGTGATCGACGAAAAGTCGAACTTGGCTGTGCGCCATTGCATCAGCTTCACGGGATCGAAATTATGTGATTCGACCCGTTCCACCATTTCATTGTCGAACGGATCAACCTGTCCCGTCACGCCAAAAGTACCGTCACGTAAATGACGTCCGGCGCGACCGGCAATCTGTCCGATTTCCGACGGTGTCAGATCACGAAACTGATAACCGTCAAACTTTTTGTTCTGCGCGAATGCCACATGATCGACATCGAGATTAAGCCCCATGCCGATTGCATCCGTCGCGACCAGAAAATCGACATCGCCCGACTGATAAAGCTCGACCTGTGCATTGCGGGTTCGCGGGCTAAGCGCACCCATAACCACCGCAGCACCGCCGCGCTGGCGGCGGATCAGTTCGGCAATCGCATATACCTCGTCAGCTGCAAAAGCGACAATGGCCGAGCGACGCGGCAGGCGGGTGATTTTCTTGGAACCGGCATAAGCCAGATGCGACAAGCGCGGACGGGTGATGACATTGATACCGCGCAGCATTTTTTCCAAAATACCACGCATGGTCGCCGCACCCAGCAGCAGCGTTTCATCCCGCCCGCGCAAATGTAAAATACGGTCGGTGAAAATATGGCCACGGGTGAGATCACCTGCCAGCTGCACTTCATCAATAGCCACAAAGGCCACATTGGTGTAGCGCGGCAAGGCTTCCACCGTGCAAACAGAATAACGCGCTCCGGCAGGAATGATTTTTTCTTCACCGGTAATGAGCGCAACATTGGCCGCCCCTACCCGCTCGACCACCCGTGTGTAAACCTCACGCGCCAGCAAACGCAGCGGTAAACCAATCATACCGCTACTATGCGCCAGCATACGCTCGATCGCCAAATGCGTTTTACCGGTATTGGTCGGTCCCAGTACAGCCGTCACATTGCGGCCGCTCAGCACTAAAGGCATATCTTGGGTTGGTTGATGGTTCATAAGGTTAGCGGTTAAAGCCTCAGTATATCGTCTTGAATTTCGTTGTCAGCGATAGCACTGATTCCCAGTCACTGGAATACCGCTATAAATAATGACAAGCCGCACAATAGCGTGCGTTTTGCTGATTACAATGGCAATTTTAACGAATGGAACGACTCTCGAACGAATCGGCGACGAATCGTCGACCTCGCAACTTTCTCTTTTTGTTCACCTCTACATCTAGTCAAATCGGTTGAAGCCTCTACCAGCGCCAGAAATGCCGCGTAAACCACCCTTGATGGTGGATGAAAATCCAACTAATTCCATTGGCAGATATTAACCTTTGCATACGGATTATTTTTGTCTTTTCAGACACAGCAAATATGCATGCCTCATGTGCCAATTTTACAAGGCAATCTTTGAGCGTAAATGTTTGAATTTCAGCACTTTTGTTAAGCTTTGGTTCAAAGCCGGAACGAATCGGCGACGAATCGACACTTAATGCACGTTCTTATTTTGTACACGCTCTATCTGGTGGGTATGAACCGTAACAGCCCATAAATAACAAGGCAGAGCTCGCACAAGCTCTGTCTTTTATTGTTTTCAGCGCTGCTTTTATTAACTTTTACACTGCAATACAGTCACCGTTAAGTGCCGCTTAATCACGCTCGACACAAAGCGCTACACCCATACCGCCACCGATACACAAAGTGGCAAGGCCACGTTTTGCATCACGCTGCTGCATGGCATAAAGTAAAGTTGTCAGCACACGCGCACCCGATGCGCCAATCGGATGGCCGATTGCTATCGCCCCGCCATTCACATTCACAATCGCCGGATCAAGCTTCAGATCACGCACCACAGCACAAGATTGAGCGGCAAAGGCTTCATTGGCCTCCACCAGATCAAGATCATCCACTGTCCAGCCTGCTTTTTGCAAGGCTTTCTGCGAAGCAGGAATAGGCCCAGTCCCCATAATCGACGGATCAACACCTGCGGTTGCCCAGGAAACGATTCGCGCCAGTGGCTTCACCTGACGCTTTTCTGCCTCACCTGCACGCATCAGCACAACCGCCGCCGCACCATCATTAATGCCGGAAGCATTACCGGCTGTAACAGTGCCAACCTTATCGAAAGCAGGACGAAGTTTTGCCATCGCATCCAGTGTTGCACCATGGCGGATATATTCATCTTCACTGACAATAATGTCGCCTTTGCGGGTTTTAACCACCACCGGTACGATTTCATCTTTAAAGCGGCCGGATTTTTGTGCGTCTTCGGCTTTGTTTTGAGAATCAACCGCAAACTGATCCTGTGTCTCACGGCTAAGCTGCCATTGGGTGGCAATATTTTCAGCGGTTGTGCCCATTGGATAACCATAGAAAGCGTCCGTCAGACCGTCTTTCATCATGGTGTCGATCATTTTGAAATCACCCATTTTGACCCCGCCGCGCAAATGTGCGCAATGCGGTGCCATCGACATGGATTCCTGACCACCAGCGACGATAATATCGGCATCACCGCTTAAAATCTGCTGCATACCAACTGCAACCGCACGAAGACCTGAACCACAAAGCTGATTGAGGCTGAAGGCTGTGGTTTCATTCGGGCAGCCTGCAAGCTTGGCCGCTTGACGTGCCGGATTTTGTCCCTCACCTGCGGTTAAAACCTGACCGAATACCACTTCATCGACTTCTTGCGGCGCAACACCTGCGCGTTTCAAAGCTGCAGCAATAGCAGTTGCGCCCAGCTCATGTGCCGGCACATTGGCAAAAGCACCGTTGAAACTTCCAACCGGTGTGCGTGCCGCACCAACAATCACAATCACATCATTCATGGCAGGCATTTGATTTTAAGCTCCCAATTTGCAGGCTTTTCTCGCTGCAATTCCTCTCATTGCACACACAGTAATCACAAAATATCTGATAAACAACAAAACAGACGCACCTTGGCAGCAATCCGGCAAATTAGGCTCAAAATAAGATGATCCTTCACGCTGCAGATTAAGTGTTTTTCCCGTAGGCTTATGCTTATAACGTGCAATCCTCTGCCAAGGCCGCTAGATTGGTTGCAGAAAATCACAGGAGTTTTTCATGTCAAAACTGACCCTCGCCAAAGCTAACCAGATGATCAACGGTGCATTGGAACGCGCTAAAGAAGCCGGCATGCAGCCGCTTTCCGTTGTTGTATTGGATGCTGGCGGCTATGTAACCGCCTTCCAGCGTCAGGACGGCTCATCAAACCTGCGCTTTGCCATTGCTTCCGGCAAAGCTTATGGTGCATTGGCTGTCGGCAAAGGTTCACGCTGGCTCAACGATCAGGCGAAAGATCGCCCGCACTTCCTCGAAGGCCTTTCCAATGTATCCGGCGGCAAAATTGTTGCGGTTCCGGGCGGCGTTTTGATCAAAAATGCAGAGAATGAAATTCTCGGCGCAGTCGGCATTACCGGTGACACGTCTGACAATGACGAATTGGCAGCAATTGCCGGTATTGAAGCCGCAGGCTTCACCGCTGTTGCCAACTAAATAGCATTACTGACAATAAAAAGCCTCCGTGCGGGAAACCACACGGAGGCTTTTTTATGTGCATGTTTTAAATCTTCAAAACAAATAAAAACACCGTGCGAAATTCACACGGTGTTTTTAATTCACAAACAATAATCTATGCACAAAGCGCAGACTATTGAAGAAGCTTAAGCTTCCTTCGGTGTCAGAACCTGACGACCGCGATACATACCGCTTTTCAGATCGATATGATGCGGACGGCGCAATTCACCTGAGTTTTTGTCTTCAACATAGGTAGGCGCCTTCAGGGCATCAGCCGAACGACGCATACCGCGCTTCGACGGGGAAGTTTTTCGTTTAGGTACAGCCATGGATTCTGCTCCAATGATCGGTCAATAATAGTCCGGCCCGACTCCAAAGGAGCCTGTCACATCGGACAAGATTCCGGAAAGTGACGAGCCTATACACGTTCTGGCAGCGTTTGACCAGTCAAATTCGCATTTTTTTTGCATCATCACTGTTCTAACTCTTGCTTATCAGTGCTTCTACACAGCATTTGACAAAGGTCAATTAAACTTATCAGCGCAGGCTTACAAACTAAGCTTAATAAATATCAACGAACACAGGTGACATAAGGCCCGGCTTTTTTTGCCCGATTCTGTATGATATTGGCAGTTCTGACCATGCCGCGGCTTGGTTTTGCCGGATTGCGCACCGCTGGGTTTGGCAAAGTAACAGCCAAAAGCGAAGCTTGCTGTAAGGTCAATTTAGACGCCGAACGTTTGAAATAATGCTGCGATGCCGCTTCGATTCCGTAAATACCTGGCCCCCATTCAGCAATATTCAAGTAAATTTCCATAATGCGCTTTTTGGACAGCATCATATCCATTGCCATCGACAAGGGCAGTTCCAGCGCTTTTCTGAAATAAGAACGACCATTCCAAAGAAAGAGATTCTTTGCCGTTTGCATTGTGATCGTCGAAGCGCCACGCGCCGGTTGACCGCTGAAGGCATCTTTTACCACCAGCGACATCTGACGCCAGTCCACTCCGCTATGGCTGCAAAATTGGCCATCTTCAGACATCATCACAGCATTGACCAGATGGGGCGAAATATCATCAATATCGATCCATTGCCGCTCCATTGTTTGAAGCAACACCTGATCTTTAAGCATCAGCGTGGAAACCGGATGTACAAAAGGCAGTTTATATATGCCAAGCAACAGCAGCGGCAATATAAGCAGAAATAAACCAATCTTGAAAACAAGACGCAGGCCAGCTTTACCGGCAGGCTTAGCGATGTCATCACCGTCGTCTTTGTTTTGATGAATGTCTTTTTCCACTAAACTCAGCCTGTTCTTCTTGTCCTACAAGCCATAAACTATTTAATAAGCAGAATGAACCCATCTGCCGAAAAGTTAACAAATGATAAACAATGTTTATCGGGGCATGTTTATGATACTGATTTCATATAATCTTCAAGCTCCCATAGTTGACCCCTTGCGATAGTCTGGTAAACGCTCCTCCCATGGATAAGAACAGTCTCTCCCCCGATTTCACCGCCGCTCTTGCAGCCCGTGCCATACAGGTTGAAACCATTTTGCAATCGCAATTGGATGAGCGATTAAGAGCGGGCGAAATTGCCCGTCCGGAACGGCTGATGGCAGCCATGCGCTACGGCGTTTTGAATGGCGGCAAACGCCTGCGCCCGTTTCTGGTGATGGAAACCGCCGCCCTTTTTGGTGCCAATGAAGAAGCAGCATTGCGCGTTGCTGCTGCACTTGAAAGCATCCATTGCTATTCGCTCGTGCATGATGATCTGCCGGCAATGGACGATGATGATCTGCGCCGTGGTCAACCGACCCTTCATAAAGCTTTTGATGAAGCCGCAGCGATTTTGGCCGGTGACAGTCTGCTCACCTATGCTTTTGACATTATTGCCAGCAAAGAAACCGAACTGGATGCCGCCACTCGGCTGGAGCTGGTGTTAAGCCTTGCACGTGCTGCCGGCCCCGGCGGCATGGCAGGCGGCCAAGCCCTTGATTTAATGGCGGAAGAACAAAGTCCGGATGAGGCTGGGATTATCACCTTGCAGGCGATGAAAACCGGCGCGCTCATTCGTTTTGCCTGTGAAAGCGGTGCTATTATTGGTGGTGCAACCACACAGGAACGCGAGCGTTTGGCAGAATTTGGCTCAGCTATCGGTCTTGCCTTCCAGCTTGCTGATGACCTGCTGGATGTGACATCGGATGCAGCGCATCTTGGCAAAGCCGCTGGCAAAGATGCGGATGCCGGGAAAGCCACATTAGTGGCGCTTCATGGTATTGACTGGACACGCAAGCAATTGGCGGGTTTGGTAGCGCAAGCTGAAGAACTGCTGGAACCTTTTGGCGAGAAGGCCGGGATTTTAAAGCAAGCCGCCCATTTTATCGCGCATCGACAAAGCTAAACACTTAACAAATAAAAAGGCCGATGTTTATTTAAAACACCGGCTTTTTTATAAGTCAATTTAAGCTTCAAGCCTCAATTTCCATTGGTTCTTTAGCACCCAGACCAAACCGATTTTCGATATATTCAGCTACCATTTTCTGGAAATCTTCAGCAATGGCGGTCCCACGCAAAGTGGTTACTTTTTTACCATCGACAAAAACCGGCGCAGATGGCGTTTCACCGGTACCCGGCAGTGAAATGCCGATATCGGCATGTTTCGATTCGCCCGGTCCATTGACGATGCAACCCATCACTGCCACAGAAAGCGCCTCGACGCCTGGATATTTCTCACGCCAGATCGGCATGTTTTTACGAATATCGTCCTGAATGGTCTGCGCCAATTCCTGAAACACAGTCGAAGTGGTGCGGCCGCAACCAGGGCATGCTGCAACAATAGGAATGAACTGCCGGAAACCCATCGTTTGCAACAATTCCTGCGAGACCTGCACTTCACGGGTACGGTCGCCGCCCGGTTCCGGCGTCAGCGAAATGCGGATTGTGTCGCCGATTCCCTGCTGCAACAAGATCCCCATTGAAGCAGATGATGCGACCACGCCCTTGGTACCCATGCCCGCTTCGGTCAGTCCCAGATGCAGCGCATGATTGGAGCGACGTGCTAGTTCTGTATAAACCGCGATCAAATCCTGCACCTGACTGACTTTGGCAGACAGGATGATTTTATCGCGCGGCAGACCAATTTCTTCCGCCAGATCAGCAGAGATCAGCGCAGATTGCACAATCGCTTCACGCATCACTTGCTGAGCAGTGAGTGGCGCACCTTCCGCCTGATTGCGATCCATTAAAGTGGTCAACAATTCCTGATCAAGCGAACCCCAATTGACACCGATACGCACCGGCTTGTTGTAGCGAATTGCCATTTCGACAATATCGGCAAACTGCTTGTCTTTTTTATCTTTGAAGCCAACATTGCCCGGATTGATACGATATTTCGCCAAAGCCTCGGCACAGGCCGGATGATCAGCCAGCAATTTATGGCCGATATAATGGAAATCACCCACCAGCGGCACATCAAGACCCAGACGCTCAAGACGTTCGCGAATTTTAGGCACAGCCGCTGCCGACTCGTCACGATCAACGGTAATGCGCACCAGTTCAGAACCTGCATGATGAAGGGCTGCAACCTGCGCCACAGTGCCATCAATATCAGCCGTGTCCGTATTGGTCATCGACTGCACCACCACAGGCGCGCCGCCGCCCACCATCACACCGCCAACATCCACGCCAACTGACGTGCGACGGGCAAAAGGGTGCGAAAAATAGCTGATTTGTTCGGAGGCCATTTTATTCAATTCATCCAGGATTTTTTAAACTACTCGATGGCTGCGCGTTGATGATCACAAATATCAAGTGCCATAAATTTATGGCTTTATATAGTCCCTTACAAGTCGCATGTCGCCCCTTGTCGCGCCAATCATGCAAAATTTTATTGGCTTTTCTTACTGGCCATCATGATTATGGTCAGCAAAACGCGCCAACCTTGAAAAGGTCAACACCACAAGCAGTAAAACCGGCAAACAGGCGAAGACCAGCGCAAAGCCATGAAACTTGGCAATCCAGCCAATCAGCGATGGGGCCACTAATGTACCGGAGTAACCAAGGCTGGTGGCAATCGACAGGCTGACGCTTGGCACCACCCCCGGCACATTGCCGGCCATTGAAAAGATGATCGGCGCCATATTGGAAATGCCGATGCCGCAAACTGCAAAACCTGCAATAGCCAGCCAGGGTGTCGGCGCAAAAGCTGCCATCAATAATCCAGTGATTGCCACCAGCGTGCAGACCCGCAATGTTTTCACTGCCCCAAAACGATCGCGCACACTATCACCGGCAAAGCGCATCAATGCCATTGTGAGGGAAAAGGCGGCAAAAGCAAAACTGGCCGTTTCTACCGAGGCACCATAATCTTGGCGCAGATAATAACTGCCCCAATCCATGATCGCCCCTTCCGGTATCATCGAAAACAATGCCAGCAGTCCAATCAGCCACGGCAATGGTTGTTTGGGCAAACTCAACTTCACACGTTCACTGGCCTCGCTAATTTTGTCTTCCAGAATATTGGGCCAAGCCAACACAATTAAAATACCGGCCACCACAGAAACAACTGCCCCATGAGCAATAGAGCCGATATTGGTCATAAGATAACCGGCTGTTCCAGCTCCAAGCAAACCGCCTAGGCTCCAAAAAGCATGACATGAAGACATGACCGCGCGGCGCAATGATTTTTCCATCGCCACCGCATTGGTATTCATCGCCACGTCCATTGCAGCGATAAATCCGCCAAAATAGAAAAGCACAATCACTGCCACAATTTCATGCTGCACCAGACTGATCAAAAACAACACGGGCACGACTGCAACTGCCGATATTTTAACGATACTGGCCGAGCCGAAACGCGCGCACAATGCACCGGATAATGGCATAAACAATACTGAGCCGATGCCGAAAATTAGGATCATCAGCCCCATTTGCGCACTATCAAAACCTAAACGCGCAGCAAATTCCGGAATTCTGGGTGCCCAGCTGCCAAAAATATAGCCATTCATTAAAAACAGAAGCGCTACAGCAAAACGTGCAGGCGGAAAAGATACTTTAAAGCGCTGTTGCAGCACCGCTATATTAAAAAAATTTGTCAAGGAAGCGTACGCCGCGTTGGTTTAAAGCATGAAAATACAGTTCGTCATCGCTCTTGTTTCAAAAACATGTAGATATGTCAAAATAATAGCTCATCACAAAATTGCGACAGATACCCAACGTGGCTAGTTCGACAGACAAGTTGGAACAAAAATGCCCCCGCTATTGGATGGCAAACAGCGGGGGCATTTATTAAGATTGCGGTCAAATATTAGTCGGCCAGAACCTGCTGTTCGTAGACATAATTGCCATCAGCATTCTTCTTCCATTCATACATGACGTAACCCGGCAATTCAGCATCACCTTTGGCATCAAAAGAAAGCGCACCAAGTGCTGTCGGGAAAGGTCCCTTTTCTTTCAGTGCTGCAGCTACCTGCTGCGGGTCATTGCTGCCTGCAGCAGCTGCTGCTGCTGCAATCGCCTGTGCCGCGGCATAAGAGTAGATGGTGTAAGCTTCAGGCTCGAAACCTGCCGCACGGAACTTCTCAACCAGTTCCTTATTGGCAGGATCCACACGCGGATCAGGACCAAAGGTATTGAGTGTACCGATCACAGCATCACCGGCAATCGATGCCAATTCATTATTCACGATCGCATCACCGGAAATGACCGGAACCTTCAGGTTGTTTTCGGCCAGCTGTCGGATAAGCAAACCACCTTCAGTGTGGACACCACCCCAATAGATAGCTTCAACACCAGCAGCTTTTGCTTTGGTGATCAGCGCCGAGAAGTCTTTTTCGCCAACATTGACGCCTTCATAAAGAACTTCTTTCACACCAAGTTCGTTAAACTTCTTCTTGGTGGCATCAGCCAGACCCTGACCATAAGGTGTTTTGTCGTGAACGACTGCGATTTTCTTATCTTTGAAATGTTTCGCAATATATTCACCGGCAACAATACCTTGCTGGTCATCACGGCCACAGGTGCGGAACACGTTCCACAGGCCTTTTTCGGTGTAAGCCGGGTTGGTCGCACCCGGGCTGATCATCAAAATACCGTTTTCGGCATAAACATCAGCTGCTGGAATGGCGACGCCTGAATTATAGGGGCCGATCACAAACTGAACACCGTCACCGGCAAATTTATTCGCAACCGAAATCCCCTGTTTAGGGTCGGAAACGTCATCGCCAATAACAATTTTGATTTGCTCGCCATTCATACCGCCATTGGCGTTGATTTCAGCAATCGCAGCCTCTGCGCCCTTCAAAATCTGCGCGCCATAGGTGGCGTTCGGACCCGTCATCGGTGCGCCGACACCCACCAAAACATCAGCCCAGGCACCGCCGCTTACTGCCAGCAATGCGGAAAGAGCAACACCAGTAAATAATGATTTTTTCAACTTCTCACTCCCTTTATTTTCAATTCCCCGACGGAATAAACCCGTCATTTCCGTATAATGCTATTTTTAAATTATGCTTATATTAAACGGCCGGTTTAGCTGGATCAGTGACTATTTAGCCCTCCACGACAACATTGATGCCTTTTCATACAGCCAGCTATATTGGCTGACCATCTGATTAACTCTGGTATATCTGAACCCGATAGAACCAATTATGATCAATATAATCGTATCTACCAGATAATAATGCAATGAAAGCATAGTACCTTCGAATAAGGCGTGATGGATGAAGCGCACGGCCACTCCGAGCGGGATCAGATAACACAGCAATGTAGTATAAGGGCGCCAAGTCTGCGCGCATGCGCGCCCTGTCATCCACGCAGCCCAACCGCCAAGCAGACAGGTGATCAGGATAAACAGCCAGATTGATGGTTCTTCGTAAAGAATTCCCTGCATGATTTTGCTCCCTTAATGCCTTCCGCCTTCGAGATAGGCAGCCCGCACTTCGGGATTTGCCAGTAAGTCTACGCCGGAACCGCTCATCGTGATGGAACCATTGACCATCACATAGCCACGATCGGCCAGTTTCAACGCACCAAACGCATTCTGCTCCACCAAAAATACAGTCAAGCCGCGCGAGCGGTTGAGCTCTTTAATGGCTTCAAAGATCTGCTTAACGATCAGTGGTGCCAAGCCCAATGAAGGTTCATCCAGCAACAGCAAACGCGGACGCGCCATCAATGCACGGGCGATAGCAAGCATTTGCTGTTCACCGCCCGAAAGCGTGCCGCCACGTTGATGCATACGCTCTTTCAAACGGGGAAAGAGATCAAACATCAATGCAACATCTTCTTCAAAGAAACGCTGATTATCGAGACTCGCTCCCATTTGCAGATTTTCATAAACCGTCATACGCGGGAAAATGCGTCTGCCTTCAGGTGACTGCGCAATACGAAGATGCGCAATCAGATGCGGCGGTGTATTGGTAATATCCTGCCCGTCAAAAATAACGCGCCCTGTACGCGCACGCGGCATACCAAAAATCGTCATCATCAAGGTCGACTTACCGGCACCATTGGCGCCAATGAGGGTGACAATTTCCCCGTCATTCACAACCATATCAATGCCCTTAAGCGCACAAATATTGCCGTAATAAGTTTCAACCTTATCGATCACCAGAAGCGGATTTTTATCCTGCATCATTCATCCCCTTCAGTCTGAGTTTTATGACTGGTAGGGACATTTCCTGCCTCAACCCGCTTTGAAAACTCCGTATCCTGTCCGGCAGTCAGCAACTTTGCCTGCCCCACCCAATCTTCACGCTCAATCCGGCCACCGAAGGCGAGAAAAGCATCAAATTCGGCAATATCGGCTTCATCCCAAGCTGCAATCTGATCAAAGTGGAAAATGCCGTGCTTGTTCAGTTTTTCTTCGTTCACCGCACCGACACCTTTAATCAGGGTCAAATTATCCGGTGCATCGCCGCGTGGTGCCTGAAGCGCGCCTTTAGGCATAAAGCTTGACGCAAGCTTTTCTTCAGCGGCATGATCACCCTGTTCAGCCAAAGCTTCCTTAGCCAAAGCGACAGTCACAAAATCAGCTGCATTACCGCTGGCAGGAGCATCTTCAATCAGCTCCGCCACTTCATCATCATCAACACCCAGATAGGCCGCAATCACTTTCGGATCATCACGGACAAATTCCGGTGTGCCGTCAGAGATTTTGGTGCCATATTCCAGCACGATGACATGGTCGGAGATTTCCATAACCACCGACATATCGTGCTCGATGAGCAAAATAGAGGTGCCGGTTTCATTTTTAATATCCAACAACAGCTTGTTGAGCTGCGCCGACTCACGCGGGTTAAGACCAGCTGCCGGCTCATCCAGACAAAGCATTTCCGGTTCGGTGCACATGGCGCGGGCAATTTCCAAGCGCCGCTGATCACCATAAGGCAGATCCCCAGCCGGATCATCAGCACGCTCAATCAAATTGATTTTTTCAAGCCAACGGCTGGCTTTTTCAATCGATTCCTTGGCGGCACGCTTGTAAGCCGGCAATCCCAATAGGCCGAGAATTGTATAACCGGATGAAGTCATCAGCTTATTATGCTGTGCGACCAGCAAATTTTCCAAAACTGTCAGGCCGGTAAACAGGCGAATATTCTGGAATGTTCGTGCCACATGCGCTTTCTGCGTGATTTTAAAATCAGGCAACCGTTCCAGCAAAAACTGTTCGCCGGATTTTCGCGTCATCGTCAACATACCGCCGGTTGGTTTATAAAAACCGGTAATGCAGTTGAACACGGTGGTTTTACCGGCACCATTGGGGCCGATAATTGCAGTAATTTCACCACGCTTGACATTAAAAGACAGGTCATTGATTGCAACCAGTCCGCCAAAGCGCATGGATAAATGTTCTACCTTGAGAATATCATCTCCGGTCATATTGGCGGACATCATATGTGCTTTATCCATTAGCCATGCCCTTCCTTGGTAAAGGCACCTGACACCATTTTTTTACTATGCAGAAATGCACTTGGCTCTCGTTTTCCGACAAAACCACGCGGTTTCCAAACCATCATCACCACCATCGCCAGACCGAAAATCAGCATACGATAGAGTTCCGGCGTAAAGTCTGGCCCGAAAATAGCTTTGAGGAAGGTCATGTCACGCAGGATTTCCGTACCGCCAATCATTACGATGGCTGCCACAGCAATTCCCATGAGTGAGCCCATACCGCCCAGAACCACGATCGCCAGAATGACGGCAGATTCGAGGAAAACAAAGGATTCCGGACTAACAAAACCCTGACGTGCAGCAAAGAACGAGCCCGCAAAACCGCCAAACATAGCACCCGTTGCAAAAGCGGTAAGCTTTGTCGTGGTGGTATTGATCCCCAATGAACGGCAGGCAATCTCATCCTCGCGCAATGCTTCCCACGCACGGCCAACCGGCATCCGACGCATTCTGATGGTAACCCATGCCGTCAGCAGAGCCAAAAACAGGATCACATAATAAAGGAAGATTTTATAATGTGCCGCCGAGAAAGACAGGCCGAAAGTTGCCGCAAAACCATTGGGTGTTGCATTAAACGGAATGCCGAAGAAAGTAGCCTTGGCGATACCCGAGACGCCGAATGTTCCCTTAGTGACATCCGTCCAGTTGATCAAGACAAGGCGGATAATTTCACCAAATGCCAGTGTCACGATCGCAAGATAGTCACCCCGCAGACGCAGCACCGGAAAGCCTAAGATAACGCCCCAAAGTGCTGCAAAAATACCGGCCATGGGCAGCAAAATCCAGAAGGACAAACCCCAATAGCTTGAAATCAATGCATAAGAGTAAGCGCCAACGGCATAGAAAGCGACATAACCGAGATCGAGCAAGCCTGCCAGCCCGACAACAATATTAAGCCCCCATGCCAACATTACATAGATCAGAATCTGGACGCCAAAATTATCGACCCATTTCAATGATCCCTGCATACCAAAAACATTGACGATAAACACGGGATAGATAAGCAGAATTGCAATGCCGATCTGGGCAATATGTTTACGGAAAAAAGACTGGCTTTCTGCCTTAACAGGCTTTGCTGCTTTTGCCATTTTGCGCTTATCCAGCCACGGCTCAAGAAATGCCTTGAACAGAAAGCGCCCGACTGCCGCAATCGCCACAATTATGAAAAGCTGCGGCCAGCGTGTGGTCAGTATTAATTGGTTGTTAATGTTTTGATCGGTCTTGAAACCGACAATCAGTACAAAGAGTCCCAAAGCCAGCAGACCGGCTATGATCCCTTCGCGAATTGCTTTACCGAATACGGAGTCAGCCTGTGAAGACGATTTGAGCGCCATGATTACACCTTTTCGACTTCTGGACGACCGAGAATACCGGACGGCATAAAGATCAGTACGATGGCAAGAATGGAGAATGCCGCGACGTCTTTATAATCAATCGAGAAATATGCCGACCAAAGCGCTTCAATCAGGCCGATGAGCAAACCTCCCACAACCGCGCCAGGGAGCGAACCGATACCGCCAAGAACCGCCGCGGTGAATGCCTTGACCCCTGGTGTAAAACCATCAGCAAAAGAAATAACACCGTAGAATGTCAGGTAGAGCGTACCGGCAACTGCCGCCAGCATTGCACCCATCACAAAGGTCAGCGAAATCACACGGTCAACATTGATGCCGAGCAGTGCCGCCATTTTACGATCCTGCTCACAGGCACGTTGCGCGCGGCCAAGCGATGTACGGTTAACCACATACCAGAAAGCTGCCAGCAGAATTGCCGTTACAACAACGACCACGATCTGTTTCAGCGAAATCGTCACATTACTACCAAACAGGGAATATGAATCATTGATGAGGTTCGGGATCGGTTTGTTGCGCGGCCCCTGTGTGACCTGCACAAAGTTGGACAAAGCAATCGACATACCGATTGCGGTAATCAACGGTGCCAAACGGAAAGATCCGCGCAATGGCCGGTAAGCCACACGCTCAATTGCCCAGCTCCAAAGACCTGTCAGCAACATCGCCACGATCATCATGATCAGCAATGCCAAAGCCACAGGTAAAGCACCGATAAATGTCGTGATAATTAAAAAAACGATCAGCGCCATAAATGCGCCAAGCATAAAGACATCACCATGAGCAAAGTTAATCATGCCGATGATGCCATAAACCATCGTATAGCCGATGGCGATCAGGCCGTAGATCGAACCGAGCGCTAGCCCATTGATCACTTGCTGAAGGAAATATTCCATCGAAGAGCCACCCATTATTTTATGCGGGACGTTATAATTATGCCCTAAACGGCTTGGTTGTTATCCCTAAAAACCAAAACTAAA
This sequence comes from Paenochrobactrum sp. BZR 201-1, assembly GCF_044987585.2. Lineage (NCBI taxonomy): Bacteria > Pseudomonadati > Pseudomonadota > Alphaproteobacteria > Hyphomicrobiales > Brucellaceae > Paenochrobactrum > Paenochrobactrum sp. BZR 201-1. The sequence continues at coordinate 110,493 of NZ_JBJDRZ020000017.1, forward strand.
CGCTGTATTACGGAATGCAAGCGATTTTCATATCAGACATTCGGCTAATAGAGATGTAACGAACCAGTAAAAATCAATTAAAATACTGATAATAAAGATTTTTTGAGTTAAAATTTACACGTAATAATTGTAATTATCTCCCTATGCAACGCATTTCAAAACGACCATTTTCTCCCAAGAAATAACCTATTTGAGTCGGCGGTTTATAATTTGTGAAAAAATTTCTTATCTGCAACGGAACCAACATCAAATTCGTTCGTTCTTACCACACAGCATTAGAAAAACTTTGAAGTTTAATGCGGTGCGTAAATTATGGTTTTAAGGAGTTAGACATGGCATCATCAACGGATAAAACCGCAGCAGAACTACGCGATGCACTGGAAGCGCAAGTTGCAGAAATGCGCAAAGAAATCGCTGCTTTGAGTAAATCCCTGTCGAAGAAAGGCTCAAGTCTTGCCAGCACTGCTGAAGACACAGCATCAGAGTTCTATGATGTTGTGCGTGAGCGTGGCGCACAGGCAGCCGATAAAGTGTCTGAGCAAGCTCGTATCGTAAAAGAAACCGCGCGGGAAAATCCGATTGCAACGCTCGCCGTTGTTGCTGGTATCAGTCTGCTTGTTGGCCTCATCGCCCGCAAATAGAGATGTAGCATTGTTCTTTTAGGCAACATTGAGAGCCATCTATTGCCAAAAACAGCCGATGAACATTTGCCATGACTTAAATGTTCATCGGTCAAAAGCGAGGGTGAGCCTCTTCCCCCCCCCCCTCTAGAGAGCTCACCCTCCTTTTTATTTTGTATTTGCTCAATTTTATCTCACATATCATGGCTTGGGTATTTAGCCGGCCCTTACAATTTCGGCAAATTGAAAATCGCTTTTGCTTGATTGGCTCGTTATCTCGGGAGTAATATATGAACCGCAATACGCTTTACTTGCTACTTGGCGCGCTGATCGTCGTGATTATTGGTTTTAGTGTTTATGCATATAAACAAGAAACCAAGCCATCCGGCGTCGAACTCAAAATTAATGAAAATGGTGTTTCGGTCGAGCAAAACTGACCGGTTATGCAATTTAACTGCATATATATTTCTATTGTAGACAATAAAAAACGGGCTTTCGCCCGTTTTTTATATTCCAGCCATGAAACAAGTTTATGCGGGCAGAACTGAGCCCTGCAAAGTCATCAACTGGTGCAAGAATGCTTCCAGCTTGGTACGATGTTCATGATTGTCACTATTTTCTAAAGAGTCACGCGCTTCATCGATACGACGCTGCAAATCGGAACGATCCAATTCGTCAATATGGGTTGCCGATTCTGCCAGGATAGAACAGCCATTTGGCGAAATATCAGCAAAACCACCATAAACAACGTAAGAATCAGTTTTGCCATCTGCAGTTTTAACACTGACGATGCCCGGCATGATTGTTGTCATCAGGGGCGAATGTCCGGAAAGCGCGGTCAAATAGCCTTCGCTGCCCGGAATGACGACTTCCGTTACTTGCGTCGAAAGCAGAAGTCGCTCAGGCGACACCAGTTCGAATTGGAAAGCTACAGACATGGGTTCTCACTCAGATTGCTAAACAGACTGTAAATCCCAGCAGGAGAATACCTGCCGGGACTTCAACTTATTAGGCTGCTTCTGCTGCCATACGCTCTGCTTTTTCGATCGCTTCTTCAATAGAGCCGACCATGTAGAAAGCAGGTTCTGGAAGGTGATCGTAATCACCTGCGCAAAGACCTTTAAAGCCCTTGATGGTGTCAGCCAGATCAACCAGCTTACCTGGAGAACCGGTGAAGATTTCAGCCACGAAGAATGGCTGGCTGAGGAAGCGTTCGATCTTACGAGCGCGCGCAACGGTCAGCTTATCGTCTTCTGACAATTCATCCATACCAAGAATGGCGATGATGTCCTGAAGTGACTTATAGCGCTGCAGGATGGACTGTACCTGACGGGCAACATCATAATGCTCTTCACCAACAATCATTGGGTCAAGCATACGCGATGTTGAGTCAAGCGGGTCAACAGCCGGATAAATACCCTTTTCAGCGATCGAACGGTTAAGAACGGTCGTCGCATCCAAGTGCGCAAAGGATGTCGCAGGCGCAGGGTCGGTCAAGTCATCCGCAGGAACGTAAATTGCCTGAACAGATGTAATCGAGCCCTTTGTTGTTGTCGTAATACGTTCCTGCATCTGACCCATGTCAGTTGCAAGTGTTGGCTGATAACCAACAGCAGAAGGAATACGACCCAACAGCGCCGACACTTCGGAACCAGCCTGTGTGAAGCGGAAGATGTTGTCCACGAAGAACAGAACGTCCTGACCTTCATCACGGAAGTTTTCCGCAATTGTCAAACCGGAGAGAGCAACACGTGCACGGGCACCCGGTGGTTCGTTCATTTGACCGTAAACGAGTGCAGCTTTAGAACCTTCACCCCCGCCAAGTTTATTAACCCCGGATTCGATCATTTCGTGGTAAAGGTCGTTACCTTCACGGGTACGCTCACCAACACCTGCGAATACAGAGTAACCGCCGTGCGCTTTCGCCACGTTATTGATCAGTTCCATGATGAGAACGGTTTTACCAACGCCCGCACCGCCGAAGAGGCCGATCTTACCGCCCTTGGCATATGGGGCCAACAGGTCAACAACCTTAATACCGGTGACGAGAATCTCAGATTCTGTCGACTGTTCGATATAAGCAGGTGCTTCCTGGTGAATTGCACGACGTGCAGCAGTCTTGATCGGACCAGCTTCGTCCACAGGCTCACCGATCACATTCATGATACGGCCGAGTGTTTCTTCACCAACTGGAACCATGATAGGTGCGCCAGTATCGGTTACTTCCTGTCCACGCACGAGACCTTCGGTCGAGTCCATAGCAATGGTACGAACAGTATTTTCACCCAAGTGCTGTGCAACTTCAAGCACAAGACGGGCACCGAGATTGTCTGTTTCCAGCGCGTTGAGGATCAGCGGCAGCTGACCATCTTCAAACTGAACGTCAACAACCGCACCAATCACCTGCTTGATACGTCCGACAGCACCTTTAGCCGCTGCTTTCGTTGCGGTAGACTTGGCAGAAGCCTTAGCCGGAGCCTTGGCCGCCTTATCTTCCGGCGCCGCCTTTGCTGCGGCGGTAGTTTTCGGGGTCGCTGCTTTAGCCATCGATCCTTACCTTCCGATTAGAGCGCTTCCGCGCCCGAAATGATTTCGATCAGTTCCTTAGTGATCTGGGCCTGACGCTGACGGTTATATGTGATCGACAATTTGTTGATCATATCACCGGCATTACGCGTCGCGTTATCCATTGCACTCATCTTCGCGCCCATTTCGCCCGCCACATTTTCCAGCAATGCACGGAAAATCTGGACCGAAATATTACGCGGGATCAGCGTGCTGAGGATAGCCGCAGGATCAGGTTCATATTCATAGATCGCGCCATCGGAACCGGCTGCTTCGCTGCTCTGCGGCGCGGAGGCCGGAATGAGTTGCAATGCAGTTGGCACCTGAGAGATGACCGACTTGAATTCAGAATAGAACAGTGTGCAAACGTCAAATGCACCTTCTTCAAACAGCTTGATGACCTTGTGGCCAATCTCATCCGCATGGATGAATGCAAGCTGTTTGACTTCGCGCAGATTGACATGGTCAAGGATAAGATCAGCAAATTCACGACGCAGAATATCCGCGCCTTTTTTACCGACTGTCAAAATCTTGACCGTTTTGCCCTGGCTAAGGAGCTTTCTTGCATGATCACGCGCAAGACGCGCAATCTGTGAGTTAAAGCCACCGCAAAGGCCTCGTTCTGCCGTAGCGACGACGAGCAAATGCACGTCGTCCTTTCCGGTACCGGTCATCAGCTGCGGAGCATCATCACCGCTTACATTGGCTGCGATGTTTGCCAGAACGGCACTCATACGCTGCGAGTAAGGGCGGGCTGCTTCCGCTGCTTCTTGGGCACGGCGCAGTTTAGCCGCAGCGACCATTTGCATCGCTTTGGTAATTTTCTGCGTCGCCTTGACCGAGGCGATACGGTTTCTCAGATCCTTTAGTGAAGGCATCCGTTCATCCCGTCACAAAGTTCAGGCAAAGGACTTGGCGTAAGCGTCAACCGCTGCCTTGAGCCTTGCCTTGATGTCATCGGTAAGAGCTTTCTCATCACGGATCGCTTCAAGCACATCTTTGTGCTCGGTGCGCAGTGAGGACAGAAGACCCTGTTCGAATTTGCCAACCTGATTAACAGCGATTGCATCGAGATAACCGTTAACACCGGCATAAATCACTGCAACTTGTTCTTCTGTTTTCAGCGGCGAGAACTGCGGCTGCTTCAGAAGTTCGGTCAGGCGTGCACCACGGTTCAGAAGACGCTGTGTTGCAGCATCAAGATCGGAACCGAACTGGGCGAATGCTGCCATTTCACGATACTGGGCAAGCTCACCTTTAATGGAACCGGCAACCTGCTTCATCGCTTTGATCTGAGCCGCAGAACCAACACGGGAAACGGAGAGACCAACGTTAACAGCAGGACGAATCCCCTGATAGAACAGATCGGTTTCCAAGAAAATCTGACCGTCAGTAATCGAAATCACGTTGGTCGGAATAAATGCAGAAACGTCATTACCCTGCGTTTCAATAATTGGCAGAGCAGTCAAGGAACCGCCACCGAGTTCGTCATTGAGCTTTGCAGCACGTTCGAGCAAACGGGAGTGAAGGTAGAAAACGTCACCTGGATATGCTTCACGGCCCGGAGGACGACGCAGCAACAAGGACATCTGACGATAAGCAACAGCCTGCTTGGACAGATCGTCATAACCGATCAGTGCGTGCATGCCATTATCACGGAAATATTCACCGATCGCGCAACCTGCAAATGGTGCAAGGAACTGCATCGGAGCAGCATCAGAAGCCGTTGCAGCGATCACAACTGAATATTCCAGTGCGCCACGCTCTTCGAGAACTTTAACAAACTGCGCAACAGTTGAACGCTTCTGGCCAACAGCTACATAAATGCAGAACAGTTTATCTTTTTCCGGACCATTATCATGGATCGCCTTCTGGTTGAGAAAGCTGTCGAGAATGATCGCGGTTTTACCTGTCTGACGGTCACCAATGACCAGCTCGCGCTGACCACGACCAACAGGGATCAAAGCGTCAATGGCTTTCAAACCGGTTGACATTGGCTCATGCACCGATTTGCGCGGGATGATGCCGGGAGCTTTAACGTCTACACGACGGCGCTCGGTCGCAACAATCGGACCTTTACCATCAATTGGGTTACCAAGAGCGTCAACAACACGACCAAGAAGACCCGGACCAACCGGTACGTCAACGATCGCGCCCGTACGCTTAACAGTATCGCCTTCCTTGATGTCACGGTCGGAGCCGAAGATAACAACACCGACATTGTCGCTTTCAAGGTTGAGCGCCATGCCGCGAATGCCACCAGGGAATTCGACCATTTCACCGGCCTGAACATTGTCCAGACCGTAGACGCGTGCAATACCGTCACCGACGGACAGAACTTGACCGACTTCGGAGACCTCAGCCTCCTTGCCAAAGTTCTTGATTTGCTCTTTCAGGATTGCGGAAATTTCCGCGGCGCGGATGTCCATCAGCCGACCTCTTTCAGTGCAAGCTTGAGAGAAGAAAGTTTAGTGCGAAGAGAAGTGTCAATCTGGCGCGAACCCATCTTGACGATAAGCCCGCCGAGGATCGACGGATCGACAGTGACATTGATTGCCACGTCCTTGCCGGCAACACTCTTCAGCGTTGCCTTCAATTCATTTTTCTGTGCGGTGGTCAGCTCGTAAGCAGACACAACATCAGCAGAAACTTCACCGCGATGCTCGGCAGCAATATTGCGGAATGCTGCAATAATGCCCGGCATCACGAATAAACGACGGTTACGTGCCACAACACGCAACAAATTTCCGACCAGCCCCTTGATGCCTGCCTTATCGGCGACATTGGAAATAGCGCGCAGCTGATCTTCAGAGGTAAATACCGGACTGTTAATCAAACGGCGCAGATCTTCACTTCCTTCCAGAAGTGCTTCAAAGCGACCAAGATCTTTTTCCACAGCGGCAACGGAATTGGTGTCGAGTGCCAAATCGAATAACGATCCTGCATAACGCTGAGCGACACCTGAAATGAGCGAAGACGTTTCTGTCACGAAATACCAGCTCTCTACGTTGCAATCATAATTTCGGCTTTTTGTTTTGCCAAATTACGATCTGATTGAATGTTTCCGGAGAAACCCTTGACTACATAAGTAGCCGCACTGAATTTTGAATGCCGTCTAGCATAGACCAGCGGGACTCGCAACACGCGAATCCCCCACTTTTATATAACCTTGGCAGCAATTTTGGTATATTTTGCAGCGCATATGGCTCAAACACCCATTATTGCACCAAACCGAAGGCAAAAAGCAGCGGTCCGGCAGCCAAGAAAAACTCAAGAATCGCAAAACTCCAATTATAGATTGAACCGGTTTTATCCGACATAATTGAAATAAAACGACCGAACAATGTAAAGCCCCAAGCAGCGCCGATTACAAGCCATAAAAACGGCTGTGCAAAGATTAAACATCCAAGCCCAAGCCCCAAATAAAACCCGGCCATCGTCGACCGGATCGTTGCCAATCCTTCTTTACGGCCACCCGCCAAATCCAGACGCAGCAATTTCAGCGTGAATGCAGGTGCAAAAAACATCACCAGCCCGAATAATGAGGTTATGACGGCACTTAGCCATGCCAGCCATTCCCCGTTACTTGACGGCAGATAGAATTCCATTTTGATATCCCTGTGCGACTTTTCTCAATAAGCATAAAGTAGCATCAAAAAGATGCTAAAAGTTTGCCCGATAGTTTACAAAAAACTCTGCGGGTCAATATCCACCTGCACCCGTAAATTTCCTTTAATCTTTGGCGCTCTTTCCAGCAATACCCTCATAAATGCCTGAATGTCTGCGCGTTTGCTGCCGTGAATCAACAAACGATAACGATAACGCCCGCGTACAAAGGCTAAGGGCGCTTCTGCCGGCCCCATCACGGACAATTCAGAAGATGGCGGTGCCGCACGCCTTAAAGCGCGCGCGTGATTCTCTGCCTCAACGCGGTTTTCACCCGATACAATCAATGCAGCCAGACGGCCGAATGGCGGCAAGCCATTGCGCTCGCGCTCATCAATCTCGCGCTCGTAAAAAGCTTGCGTATCACCGCTGATGATCGCTTGCATCACGGGGTGTTCCGGCTGATAAGTCTGTAAAAGTCCTAGGCTTTTCTTGCCCGTTCGCCCCGCACGTCCCGTCACCTGATTGAGCAATTGGAAGGTGCGCTCAGCCGCACGCGGATCGCCATTGGCAAGCCCCAAATCCGCATCCACTACGCCCACAAGCGTCATATTGGGGAAGTTATGACCTTTAGCCACCAATTGTGTACCGATAACAATATCGGCCTCACCTTTGGAAATCGCTTCCAGCTCCAAACGCAAACGTTTCACGCCACCTGCCATATCAGACGAAAGCACTATGATTCGCGCCTTCGGAAACAGCGCCTCCGCCTCTTCGGCAATACGTTCCACACCAGGGCCACAGGCAACCAGATGATCAAGCGTGCCGCATTCAGGGCAAGCTTCCGGCACTGGTTCATGATAGCCGCATTGGTGGCACATCAATTGACCGCGGAAGCGATGCTCGACCAGCCAGCTCGAGCAGCTCGGACATTGAAAGCGGTGACCGCAGACGCGACATAATGTCAGAGGCGCATAACCACGACGATTGAGGAAAAGCAGCGCCTGTTCGCCGCGCTCGATGGTTTTACCCATCACTTCGGTCAAAGCAGGCGACAAAAAGCGTCCCGGTGGCGGCGGTGAGCGCCGCATATCGATGGTTTTGAGTGTCGGCAGAGCCGCATCGGCATAGCGGCTATAGAGTTTGATTCGGGCGTAACGCCCCTGATCGGCGTTAACCTGACTTTCAATCGACGGCGTCGCAGAAGCCAGCACCACCGGAAAGCCGCCAATATGCCCGCGCACCACAGCCATATCGCGCGCATTATAGAAAACACGATCTTCTTGTTTGTAAGCCGGATCATGTTCTTCATCGACAACGATAAGGCCTAAATCCTGAAACGGCAAAAACAACGCAGAACGCGCACCAGCGACAATCTTCACCGTGCCTTCCGCCACTTGGCGCCAAACACGTTCACGACTGCGTGGTGCAAGGTCTGAGTGCCACTCGGCAGGCTTTGAGCCGAATCGGTCATGGAAGCGATCCAAGAACTGCTGTGTCAGCGCAATTTCCGGCAACAGGATCAGCACTTGACGTCCCTGCTCCAGCGCACGCGCCACCGCTTCAAAGTAAACTTCCGTTTTACCCGAACCCGTCACACCATCAATGAGTGACACCGAAAAGCGCTTGGCGTCCACCGCTTCCACCAAGCGGTCGGCCGCATCGCGTTGATCTTCGGAGAGCGATGCGCGGGCAAAATTAGTATCGGGTGGCGCAACAACCGGAGGAGATGGAATAAAGACATCCTCAAACAGCCCTTGTGCCTTCAAGCCGTCAATCACCGTTGCGGAAACACCGGCCACATGCGCAAGGCCGGTCCGTGTCCATGCCAAGCCATTGCTGGCATGTTCCAATACCCTTGAGCGTGCCGAGGTCAAACGCTCCGGTTCACCGCCAATATATCGTAAACCTGCAATCGGTGGCTCCGGATCAAAAGCTGTCGGCACCCGCAAAATCATCCGCGCTACCATTCCCGGTGGGGACAGCGTATAATCGGCTGCCCATAGCATGAATTTGATGATGTCGGGATGAATGAGCGGGCAATCAAAAACTTCCGATATGCTTTTCAGTTTTTTCGGATCAACTTTGTCCACCTCACCGTCAACGACAATGCCCGGCACCAATCTTGGCCCCAGCGGCACGCGCACGACAGAGCCCGGCTGCACCGACATTCCATCGGGAACCAAATAAGAATAAGGCCGTTCAGACGGCAAAGGCACCAATACAGGCACAATGCGTTGAGAAAAAAACGAATCTTGCATCATGAGCGTGACCTTGGCGCGGCTTTGCGTTAAAGAAAAGCCACCTTTGCGCAATATGCTTATAAAAGCACCCATCCGGATGAAGGAAACCCGTTATGAAATTCTTCGTAGATACCGCAGACGTCAATGATATCCGTGAACTGAATGATTTAGGTCTGGTGGACGGTGTTACAACCAACCCGTCGCTGATTCTTAAATCAGGCCGCGATATTCTTGAAGTCACCAAAGAAATTTGCAGCATTGTTGATGGTCCGGTTTCCGCTGAAGTTGCAGCAACCGACTATGCAACCATCATGAAAGAAGCGGCTGTTATTGCCAAGATCGCAGACAATATCTGCATCAAACTGCCGCTTACCCTTGATGGTTTGAAAGCTTGTAAGGCGCTGACATCTGATGGTCACCAGACCAACGTCACCCTTTGCTTCTCCGCCAATCAGGCGCTTCTGGCTGCAAAAGCCGGTGCAACTTATGTTTCTCCGTTCATCGGCCGTATTGATGATATCGGCCTCAACGGCATGGAACTGATTGCTGAAATCCGTTCGATCTTCGACAATTATGATTTCAAAACCCAGATTTTGGCGGCATCTGTTCGCACCGTAAACCACGTTAAAGAAGCAGCTCTCATCGGCGCTGACGTCGTCACTGCACCACCGGCAACCCTGAAAGCACTGGTCAAGCATCCGCTGACCGACAAAGGCTTGGAAGCATTCCTGGCTGACTGGGCAAAAACCGGCCAATCGATTGCGTAAGCCAATTGCTTAAGTCGATTGCTTAACTTCTAAGCGATGAAAATAAAAAAACCGGCGCAGGCAAACTGTGCCGGTATTTTTATAGGTTACGCAACGCGGTCGATGAAAGCCTGGAACGGGGCCCGTGTAAAAACACCCATGCGGGTGCCGGACGTTTGGCAAGGCTTGCTGCGTCGCGCTCATTCAACCGGTAAGGCGCATAAGTTTGTGCCATCCGGGATGTCAGCGGTGTGAGGCTGGCATTGGGGCGATCAATCACGGCAATCGGAAATTGGTCAGCAATCTGGCGCCAGCGATCCCAGCGGTGAAACTGCGCCAGATTATCTGCCCCCATGATCCAGACAAAGTTCACATCCGGATTGGCCGCTTTAATGATGGCCAAAGTGTCGGCGGTGAAGCGCACTTTATATGCAGCTTCCAATGCAGTGATTTTAATGCGCGGATCACGCGCCAATTGGCGGCTGGCATTCAATCGATCTTTTAACGGTACCAAATCACGCGCATCTTTAAGCGGGCTGCCGGGTGTCACCATCCACCAGAGCTGGTCGAGTTTCAAGCGGCGCAGTGCCGTTTCCGCCACTAGTAAATGTCCGGCATGGGGCGGATTGAACGAGCCGCCGAATAATCCCACGCTCATACCCTTTTCCACATGCGGCATGCGCAAGTCACACATGCTCACATCAGGATAAAACTCTTTCAGCGTGGAAAAACGGGAGACGCTCACCATCAGGAACTTAGCCCTTAAGCCCGCGTCTGGCCGGTGCCGTGGACGCGATATTTAAACGAGGTGAGCTGCTCGACACCAACCGGCCCGCGCGCATGCATCTTGCCGGTGGCGATGCCGATTTCTCCGCCCATGCCGAACTCACCGCCATCGGCAAATTGTGTCGAGGCATTATGCACAAGAATGGCCGAATCAATTTCATTGAAGAAACGCTCAACCGCTTGCTCGTCCTGAGCAATAATCGCTTCAGTATGATGGGAGGAATATTGCCCGATATGACGGATGGCATCGCCCACACCATCAACGAGTTTAACTGAAAGGATCGCATCCAGATATTCAGTTGACCAATCGGCGTCATTTGCAGATTTGGCACTTGCAAAACAGGCGACCACATCGGCATCACCGCGAATTTCACAACCCTTGGCGCTCAAGGCTTCCAAGATCGGCACCAGATGGGTATCTGCCACTTGACGATCAACCAGCAAAGTTTCAGCTGCACCACAAATACCAGTGCGGCGCATTTTGGCGTTCACCACGACATTGACCGCCATATCAAGCTCGGCAGACGCATCAATATAGACATGGCAGATGCCTTCAAGATGCGCAAAAACCGGCACACGCGCTTCATTTTGCACGCGCTCGACCAAGCTTTTACCACCACGCGGCACGATCACATCAATATTGCCGTTCAAGCCTTTCAGCATTTCGCCAACGGCCGCACGATCTGTGGTCGGTACAATCTGAATGGCATCACGTGGCAGGCCGGCGCTTTCCAAACCGCTCACAAGGGCTGCATGAATAGCGCGCGATGAATGGGCTGAATCCGAACCACCGCGCAACACGACAGCATTACCGGCTTTGAGGCACAAAGCCCCTGCATCGGCGGTGACATTCGGGCGGCTTTCATAAATCACACCGATCACACCAAGCGGTGTGCGTACGCGCTCGATATTCAAACCGTTCGGGCGATCCCAAGCGGCAATCACATCACCGACCGGATCTTTCAAATCAGCGATAGCACGAATGGCATCGGCAATGCCGTTCAAGCGGCCTTCATCAAGTTTCAGACGATCAATAAAAGAAGCGGCAGTACCGGCGCTTTCTGCATTGGCGACATCAATTTTGTTGGCAGCTAAAATATCGGCACTTTGTGCAATGATCGCATCGGCCATGGCCAAAAGAGCTTTGTTTTTCTGCTCTGCCGGAGCGATTGCCAACGGAGCGGCTGCAGCGCGCGCGCGCTTTCCAATCTCTGCCATCACTTGTGCAACTGTCATATCAGCCCCGACTTTATCAAGCATACCCATAGCCCTTTTTTTTGTCTGCCTTTTCTCAACTCAGGCAGATTTGCTCCCACGCATGACCAGATCATTACGATGCACCATCGCTGCACGGCCATCATAGCCCAACAACGCGCTGATCTCATCACTTTTATGCCCTGCCACCAAAAGCGCATCATCCACATCATAGGCAATCAGACCGCGGGCAATTTCAATGCCGCCATCATTCATCACCGCAACCGTATCACCGCGCTGGAACTGACCTTCCACACGGGTGACACCAGCAGGAAGCAAGGACTTACCCTTTTTAAGTGCTGTCGCAGCGCCAGCATCCACATAAAGGCGGCCTGCCGGTTCCAGATTGCCGGAAATCCACGTTTTCCAGGCATTGACCGGCTGCAAAGATGGCTTGAACAGGCTTGCACGTTCACCGCGATCAATTGCCGCCAGCGGATTAAGCCGTGCGCCGGAGGTAATAATCATCGCCGTACCGGCAGCATTGGCAATCTTGCCGGCATCGAGCTTCGTCTTCATGCCGCCACGTGATAATTCAGAAGCAGCAGCCCCTGCCATTGCTTCAATTTCAGGTGTAATATTTTCAATGAGCGGCAAAAATTCCGCATTCGGGTCTTTGTGCGGCGGCGCCGAATAAAGACCATCAATATCGGAAAGCAGGATCAGAAGATCCGCACCAATCATGGTTGCAACGCGTGCCGCCAAGCGATCATTGTCGCCATAGCGGATTTCACTGGTGGCAACCGTATCATTTTCGTTGATGATCGGAATTGCCTTCAGCTTCAGCAGGGTCTCGATAGTGGCGCGCGCATTCAAATAGCGGCGGCGTTCTTCCGTATCAGAAAGAGTGAGAAGAACCTGACCCGCCTGAATATCATGCGCACCCAGCACATCGGCATAGGCCTTGGCGAGAGCGATCTGACCGGCAGCCGCAGCCGCCTGACTTTCTTCCAGTTTCAGCGCCTTTTTGGGCAGTTTCAAAATGGTGCGCCCCAGTGCAATCGCACCGGAAGAGACCACCAGAACTTCAACCCCTTGGGCAGATAAAGCGGCGATATCCTGCCCCAGACTATCCAGCCAATCCCGCTTCAAACCGGTTGTACGATCAACCAATAAAGCAGAGCCGATTTTTACAACAATCCGCTTATATTGATTGAGAGCCGCCAAACCCTTCTCGCCATTCCCGCCCATGTCAATCTCTTATTTTTTTTGGCTCTTATATGTTTTTTGGTTTTATAGATCGTCGTCTTCGACAATGCCTTTTTCAGCCTTGCGGCTGGTTTCGACAATGCTGATTAATTGACGCAAGACACCTTCAATACCATCACGGCTGACAGCAGAAATCTGCATCGGCACCTTGCCACACACCTTTTGCAGCTCAGCGGCCTTTTGTTTGCGTGTTTCGGGATCAAGCGTATCGATCTGCGAAAGCGCTACAATTTCCAGCTTCTCATCCAAACCACCGCCATAAGCCTCCAGCTCGTTGCGGATGGTGGTGTAGGCTTTTGCGACATCTTCTTCTTGTGCTGAAACCAGATGCAGCAAAACACGAGTACGCTCAACATGACCTAAAAAGCGATCGCCAAGGCCAATGCCTTCGCTGGCACCTTCAATTAAACCCGGAATATCAGCAATTACAAATTCACGCGCATCTACGCGGGCGACGCCCAAGTTCGGATGCAATGTAGTGAACGGGTAATCAGCAATTTTAGGCTTGGCTGCGGTTACGCTTGCCAAAAATGTCGATTTACCGGCATTTGGCAGACCAACAAGACCGGCATCCGCAATCAGTTTCAAACGCAACCAAATGGTGCGCTCCAAGCCATCCTGACCAGGATTAGCGCGGCGTGGTGCCTGATTGGTCGAGGTTTTGAAATGCAAATTACCAAAACCACCATTACCGCCTTTTGCAAGGCGATAACGCTGACCAATTTCAGTCAGATCGCAAATGAGAGTTTCGTTATCTTCTTCGAAAATCTGGGTGCCGACCGGCACTTTAAGAATGACATCATCACCCTTACCGCCGGTCATGTTACGCCCCATACCATGCATACCGGTTTTAGCGCGGAAATGCTGCATATAACGATAATCGATCAGCGTGTTGAGGCCATCAACGACTTCGGCCCAGACATCACCGCCGCGACCGCCATCACCGCCGTCCGGACCGCCGAATTCCAGAAATTTCTCACGGCGAAAGGATACCGAGCCAGCGCCGCCGCTACCGGAACGAATGTAAATTTTAGCCTGATCAAGAAATTTCATCTGGTATACCTCTTCTGTCGGCTCTGGCAATTACAGCAAAACCGCGTCTGTGCAAATATGCAGCATGCATTCCATGCTGCAAACTGCCATTTAATTGTCTTTTGAGCGCCATTCCGCACTGCTGAAGTCAATAAAAATCAATTCCTGATCCTGAAACTGACCTTCTATGCAAAATGACTTCTTTTCCAGCCCGTATTTTTCAAAGCCCAAATCATAATAAATCCGTCGTGCATAGTCGTTGCTGGCCACCACTTTGGCATCCAGCACCACCACATGCTTTTCAGCATATCGGATGACATGCTCCACCAGCAATCGACCAAGGCCTAAACCACGTGCCTGCGGCATAACATAAACACCCCACAATGTGCCACGGTGCTTTTCCGACCAACGCTCATGCACGAATACACCAGCGGCTCCAAGCAAAGTGTCGCCATCAAAGGCACCAAAAACAGCATTGCCACCTTCATGGCGAATACGATGCGCGAAAACCTCGTCCGAATAACCGCTTTCTTGCATATAGCTCGAACCAAAGGTCAAAGGTGAGTTTTTTAAAGCGTGAATACGCACAGCCTTATAGGCCTGCACATCATTGGGGGTTAAAACACGCACTATGATCCGGTCGCGCCGTGCCTGTAATGCGGCTGCATCTGTTGTTTTCTTATCGTCTGACATGTTTCCGACTGTCCTAATATCAATAAATTTATTAGCTTGGGTGGTGTGAAAGCCAAAGCCGTCACACCACTTAAACTTATCTTTTATGCCTGATGCCGCATCTCGATCCAGCGATCGCGATGCAGGCTGTAACGCTCCACATCAACAGTGCCGCTGTATAAAGAATCGTCGGTGCCATACATCAAAAACGAAAAGCCGGATTTACGGATAACATTGCGTGAACCTTCATTGATGGTACGGCAAGTAATATAAAGCTCGTCAATATTAGTGGCACGAAAAGCCAGATCAATCAGCGCTTGCGCTGCTTCTGTCGCATAACCATGTCCCCAATATGGTTCACCAAGCCAATAGCCGATCTCCAGCCCTTCTCCATGTTTGGAAGGATGGATGCCGCAGCTCCCCATAAATATACCGGTTTCCATTTGGGTAATCGCATAGATACAATTGCCCATTTCGCCAGATCGCACGCGTTTTATAAAGTCTTGCGCCGCCGCCACATCATATGGATGCGGCATACGGGTAAGCATTTCAGCAATACGCGGATTATTGGCGAGATGGGCAATGGCATCCACATCTTCATCATGCGGAGTTCTCAACAGCAGCCGTTCAGTAATCAGCGTCGGACATTCCAGGCCAGGGAAGTCCGTCATTTCATTATCGGCATAATCCAGACATGCAGCAGATAAACATTCTTCTTCTAAAGGGGGTTCAGCGACCATTTTTTCAAGCTCCAAAAACAAAAAAGGGAAGATGGTGTCCCATCTTCCCTTTTCGATCTATTGGCAGCTTGCCTTTACACCGGGTCCGATGGGACGCCGGTGCTTATATTTGAGCGTACCGGCTTACTCAGCAGCTTCCGCAATCGGGTCAACCGATACGA
Organism: Paenochrobactrum sp. BZR 201-1; assembly: GCF_044987585.2. Classification (NCBI taxonomy): domain Bacteria; kingdom Pseudomonadati; phylum Pseudomonadota; class Alphaproteobacteria; order Hyphomicrobiales; family Brucellaceae; genus Paenochrobactrum; species Paenochrobactrum sp. BZR 201-1. The sequence goes on from NZ_JBJDRZ020000017.1 coordinate 126,127, forward strand.
AAACACGACCGTTGGCTTTCGCGCGGAAAGACACGGAACCGTTTACCAGTGCAAAGAGGGTATGATCTTTGCCCATACCGACGTTTACACCTGGGTGCCATTTAGTGCCACGTTGACGTGCAATGATGTTGCCTGGAACAACCTGCTCGCCACCGAATTTTTTCAGGCCAAGGCGTTTGGATTCTGAATCGCGACCGTTACGCGACGAACCGCCAGCTTTTTTGTGTGCCATGGGAGTTCTCCTTTAATCCGTTACTTATTCAGCTGCTTCTGCTTTAGCTGCTGCCTTTTTAGGCGCTGCTTTAGCTTTAGCTGGCTTTGCACCACCGGTGAGGATTTCAGAAATACGAATTGTAGTCTGTTCCTGACGATGACCGCGTGTACGCTTCGAGTTCTGACGACGACGCTTCTTAAACGCAATAACCTTGCGTGCGCGACCCTGTTCAACAACTTCTGCAGTGACAGTTGCACCTTCAACAGTTGGTGCACCAATGGTGGAGCCAACCATCAAGATTTCTGTGAATTCTACTGTGTCACCGGCTTCGCCAGCAACTTTTTCGATCTTGATCAGATCATTGGCAGCAACGCGATACTGCTTACCACCAGTTTTAATGACTGCGAACATTTTTTTGCCTTTCGGTGTTCGGACCAACTCTCATGTGTTTCCACATGGGTTGTCTTTTTGTCAGTCGTGACATTTAAAGATTAATCTGGGTGCGATCAGAATCGTAAAAGCCTGATTTCCCCCAAACAAAACAATAGGCGCAATAGGAGTTGCGCCCAAGTTAGCTGCATATAGGTTGTATTTTGCACGAGAGTCAAGAAAATTCCCGTTTTCAATGCAAAATAGGTCTTGTCTAATGTGTCGTTCCCCGCTATTTAGCGAGCCACACGAAGTTGAAAGCATTCAAGGCTGAACAAACGTGTATTTCAAGCACCAAAGAGGCTTGAATTGCGGAGAGATGGCTGAGTGGTTGAAAGCACCGCACTCGAAATGCGGCATGGGGGCAACTCCATCGGGGGTTCAAATCCCTCTCTCTCCGCCAGTTATATTCCGTATTTTCCAATCTCTATTCTTTTAGAAATTTCAGGTTTGCATTATTTGCCCATCCAAGAGATAGCACCAACACCAGAATAACGATCATATTGAAGAAAAAGCGATCATAAGGCATCGGAAAATAGACAAACTTGCCCAAAATTCCGATCACCATCGCAAAAGCGACACCGTTCAATCGAGGGATAGTTGTTTTAACACCGGCTTTTGCCATTGCAGCCCATGCAACCAGCGACACCAAAAGAATTGACGGCCAACTTTCCAGATAAAGTGCAAGCAAAATACCGCGAATATAGGCCTTGATGAGAAGCACAACGGAAAAATCGGGTTTAAAACCGGTGAGTGATGGTTGAATTTCAATGCAAGTAAAATAGAGATGCGCCCACCAGCCGATATGGCCTGCGGACTTCGAAATATAAAGACCAGCAATCACAGAAACCACAAAGGCAATCAGGAGTGGCAGTTTACGCCAGCCGAATAAAACAGCTGCAATCAGCAATGCGAAAGTCATTATAATATTATCCGGCCTGATCATGAAGGCCGCTACAAGTAAAATGGCCGCGAGCCAATCCCGCTTACGCAAAAATGCGGCAATCGCCGCAAAGGAAAGTGCTGCCAGAACAATATCGGGAAACACGGCCGCGGTCATCGGCCCATAGCCTGCGATCAACAGTGCCGGCGCGATCAACAACCCAGCTTGCAGTGCATTATAATAGGCAAGAAGCGCGATAATAATCACACCCGACAAAAGTGCCGCCGCAAGACTGATCAAATGCCCGCCCTTTACCAAACCGGTATAGGGTTCGATGAACCGCAAAAGTTGTACATAACCGGTTTTGACATGATACATCGGTAATTGTGATGCAAAATTCTCAGGGCTTTCCCACTGCGCACGTCGATAATGATCGCCATATTTAAGCGCATACAGCTCATATTCCGACGTCACATCAATAACCTGACGCCATGTTTCTGTGTATAATGCATCAGGATCAGAGTACCGATCATTGAGCGCGGCTGCAATATAGGGGATCATATCCCAATTATTATCCGGCTTGGTCAGCGAATAAATCACGGTAGTCGCCATCGCAGCCAAGATTGCCAAGACACCCGCAATTTTTGATAGCTTATGTATGCGTTCAGCCGACCACACAGCTACCAGCGGTGACAGAATTCTATCAATCGGCCTTTTCTTTATAATCATTAACAGGTAGCCCTAAACTGTTCTTATTTAAGCTTCTCCAACAATTATAGAATTTTTACCAGTAGAATTAAGCCTTAATGAATATCAAATATCCCATCAAGCTCTTATGTCTGATTTTTTTAATCAGTCGCCACAGACAACAGAGCGCTATAAAGCTCACCTTTGGTCTGGATATATCTCCAGGAAGCCTGTAAAGGATTTGACACTTCATGTTGGGGACATTGATGTGTTAGAATGCCAATCTTTGAAAAAAGGCATTCCTTTGGCGGTTGATCTGGATGGCACTTTGATTGCTTCCGATCTTCTCTGGGAAAGTCTGTTTGTACTTTTCGGCAAAAATATACTTTATATTTTTATCGTACCTTTTTGGCTCCTGAAAGGGAAAGCCTACTTAAAAACCGCCATTGCAGCACGTGTCACCATCGACGCAACCCATCTGCCTTATCGTCAGGATTTTTTGAATTTTTTGAAAAATTGTCATGCCGACGGGCAAAAAATTATACTGGCCACGGCTTCGGCACAAAAATTTGCCGATGCTGTTGCTGAACATTTGGGTGTTTTTGATAAAGTTTTTGCAACCGATATAAACCGCAACCTGTCTTCACATCGCAAAGCCTCGCTTTTACGCGAACTCTATGGTGACAAAGGCTTTGATTATGCAGGAAATAGCCGTGATGATCTGGCTGTTTTTGCTGTTGCCAATCAAGCAATTATTGTTGCACCAGACAGATCTGCCGCAAAATATCAAAAAAAACATATGACACAACTATTTGCAGCGCCGGCACCGACCCCAATCATTTTCCTGAAAATGATCCGGGTGCATCAATGGCTGAAAAACATTTTGGTTTTTGTCCCTGTCATTCTTGCCCATGAATTTCTCAATGGTGCCATTTTCATGGCAAGCATTGCTGCATTTTTTGCTTATTCCACCGCTGCGTCCGCGATTTATATTGTCAATGATCTGATTGATCTGCCATCAGACCGCCAGCATTTGAAAAAGCGTAACCGCCCTCTGGCAAGCGGCATGGTTTCAATACCTTTCGGCCTGGCAACGTCTGTAAGTCTCCTGCTTGTTTCAGCGCTTATCTGTCTGACATTGCCGTTGGAATTTAGTTTAGTTCTCGGCATTTATATTGTAACGACTTTCGCCTATTCCTTATTTATCAAACGTAAAATGCTGGTCGATGTTTTATGCCTCGCCGGACTTTACAGCCTGCGCCTTCTGGGCGGCATGGCCGCAGCCGGAATTGAACAGTCGTTTTGGCTGATGGCTTTTTCCATGTTTTTCTTCCTGTCGCTGGCCTTGGTGAAGCGTTATGTCGAGCTTGCAAATTCAACCTTAATGATCAAAAATAAACTTGCCGGACGTGGCTATTGTCCGGAAGACCGCGATATTGTCGGACAAAGCGGTGTGGCTTCTGCCTTCACTGCCGCCTTGGTGTTAGCACTTTATATCAATAATGATCAGATTTTGACCCGCTATGACTATCCATGGATGTTGTGGCCATTAGGGCCTATCGTGCTTTATCTCAATTTGCGTATTTGGATTTTGGCACATCGCGGAGAGATGGATGAAGATCCGGTTGTCTTTCTGGCAACAGATTGGCGCAGTCAGCTGGTAATATCTATCGGGATGCTCTGCTTCATCATTGCGGGGATACATTGATGCGCCCGACATTGGATAGTTTTGGACGTATTGATCGCAAAAAGCGCGATTCTTTACCCTTTGAGGCATTAAATCTGCCCATTGAAGACAAGCCAAAATTATTGGCATTCGGCAATGGCCGTTCTTATGGCGATAGCTGTCATAATGATGATGGCTTGCTGATTGCCATGTGCAATCATGCCAAGCTTATCAGCTTTGATACCGATAGCGGGGTTTTTGAGGCTGAAAGCGGCATAACGCTGGAAGAGATTATCGCCACTGCAGCGCCCTCCGGTTATTTCTTGGCCGTTACACCAGGAACAAAATTTGTCACCCTCGGGGGTGCCATCGCCAATGATGTACATGGCAAAAATCATCACTTGCGTGGCACATTCGGCTGTCATGTAGAAAGCTTCCGACTGTTGCGCTCCGATGGTCAGACTTATGTCTGTTCTACCAGTGAAAATGACGCACTCTTTCGTGCAACCATTGGCGGCATGGGGCTCACTGGTATCATCGTTTCTGCCCGTATCCGGCTGATGAAAATCGGCTCGCTTGATGTTATTGAAAAGATTCAGCCGTTTAAAAATCTGGATCATTATTTTGATATTGCAGAAGCCAATGATGCCGAAAATGAATATGCTGTGGCGTGGCTTGACCAACTGGCAAGCGGCGACAAAGCCGGACGCGGCGTTTTGATAACCGGCAATCATGCTGACAATGGAAACTTCAAAGTAAAGCCGCGCGGATTTTTACCATCCGTGCCATTTGAAATGCCGTTTTCCATGCTCAACCGCTTCAGCCTGAAAGCGTTTAACTATGCTTATTTCAAAGCCAAAAGCAGTAAGACCACCCCGCATCTGACTGATATGGACAGTTTTTTCTATCCGCTCGACGGCGTAAAATACTGGAACCGTCTTTATGGACACGCCGGTTTGTTTCAGCATCAAAGTGTGATCCCGTTTGAAACAGCGCGTTCAGCGATTGCCGCTTTATTGCAAGCTGCCGGTGAAGCAGGTCAGGCGTCCTTTCTGACCGTGCTGAAGCGTTTCGGATTTATTGCCTCACCCGGCATTTTATCATTCCCGCGGGCGGGCTTTACATTGACACTGGACTTCCCCAATAAGGGGCTGAAAACACTGCAATTATTGGATCGTCTGGACGCAATCACGATGGATTTCGGCGGTCGTGTTAATCCATATAAAGACCATCACATGAGTGCCGCATGCTTTAAACAAGGCTTTGAGCAATGGCAAACACTGGAAACTTTGCGGGATCCGTCTTTCTGCTCTGATTTTTGGTCCCGTACGGCTTTAGCCGTACAAAGTTAAACAATGGCGGCTTTAGCCGTACAAAGTGAATAAGCACGGCTGGGGCAGAATAAGTAATTCGGGGGTAGCATGAAATATATACCGTTCATTCTTTTTACGGTCATGACCAATGCGGCAGCGCAATTACTGCTCAAATACGGCATGATTTCACTTGGTTCCATCAATTTTTCAGCTGAAACACTCATTCAACGGGTTTTTCAGATCGTCTTTAATCCATGGGTTTTTGCAGGTCTTGTTACCTTTGTCATTTCAATGGCATCGCATCTTTATGTGCTCTCAAAGGTCGATTTATCCTTTGCCTATCCGTTTTTGAGCCTCGCTTATGTCATGGTGGCCTTGCTTGCTTGGTGGCTGTTTAACGAAGAGCTGGGCACACTGAAAATTGCCGGCATTATTTTCATCTGCATCGGCACCATTCTGATTGCACAAAGCGGCAGTGGTAACAGCGCTCACACAGCCGCGACATTGCAAAATTCTAAAAATATGACGAGCGGAGTTTAAAATGAGACATATAATTTTTGGTGGCGACGGCTTCGTCGGACGTTATCTTGCACCGCTTTTACTCGCAGACGGATATGAAGTTATCGTCGCTGATATCGTGAAAAGCGATCTGCCGCATTATAATCAGGCTCAGTTCATTCATACAGATGTGACCGAGCCAGAGGCTATTGCGCGGCTGAATATCCGACCTGACGACATGATTTATAATCTGTCGGCAAAAATGCTCTCGCCCTTGCAGATACGCGCCAAACGTCATGATTTTTTCTTTCCGGTCAATTATTTCGGCACGGAAAATATCATTAAAGCTATGGCCGAAGCGGGTGCTACCCGTCTGGTTCATTTCACCACCGACATGGTCTATGGCCACACCTATTCCTGGCCGCAAACGGAAGAACATCCTGTCGCGCCGCTAGGTGAATATGGTTGGTCAAAACTCAAGACCGAAGAACTGGCGGCCGAGTGGCGCACGAAGGGCATGAATATTACGCTTTTCCGCCCACGCCTCATTATCGGACCAGGACGTCTCGGCATTTTGGAAAAACTCTTCAAACTGATTGATTATAATTTACCGGTTCCGATGATTGGCTCGGGTAAGAACCCATATCAATTTATTTCCGTTTTTGATTGCGCCAGTGCGGCATATGCAGCTTACAAAGCGGGCGTTCCCAATGAGGTTTATAATTTGGGCTCGCTTAATCCGCCGCCTGTACGCAAATTGCTGGGCGACCTCGTCGAACATGCGGGCTCAAAATCCATTTTGCTGCCGACACCGGCATGGGCGGTAAAACGCACACTGGATTTCCTCGACTGGCTCAACAAACCACTGATGGATCCGGAGCAATATCTGATTGCAGATGAAATGTGCGTGCTCGATGTTTCTAAAGGTGAGCGTGAGCTTGGCTGGGTGCCGCAATATCGCGATGAAGATATGCTGATCGCAGCTTATAGCGAATATCGCAATAAATTGTCCGGCAAACAGCCCCATGATCATACACCATTAAAGGCCGCATAAGGATTTTTACCATGACGAATGATATCGCCGGATCGGCCAAACAAAATTATACACCAAAGCCGGATTTACTAAGTGTCGAGCAAGCCAAAGATATGGGCATTGCGCAGATGACAGAACTGTTCACGGCGCATCTCAATCCGGGGCAGCTCCATTTTATGAAGCTTTTGGGCTTCCATAAAATTAAAATCGAACGTGCTGAAGGCATGTATTATTACGATCAAAACGGTCGTAAAATTCTCGACTTTTTCGGCGGTTTCGGGTCTCTCGCTTTTGGTCATAACCACCCGCGCATTTTGCAAGCCCGCCGCCAGTTTCAGGAAGAGCAACGCCATGAAATCGCCATCGCTTTCATGTCGCAATATGCCACCGCTTTAGCCTATGACATTGCCGCTTGTTCGCCGGGCGATCTCGATATGGTTTTCTTAGGCTCTTCCGGTTCGGAAGCCATGGAAGCAGCGATTAAGGTCGCAGAGCGTGCCGCAGGCCCCAACCGGCCTAAAATTGTCTATGCGGAAAACTCATTCCACGGCAAAACCAAAGGTGTTCTTTCCATCACCGATGGTGCGCTTTATCGCGGTGAATTTGAGCTTGTCGACAATACGGTCAAAATTCCTTTCGGCGATATTGAAGCGGTTGAAAACCTCTTTAAATCCGATCCCAAAGTCGGTGTCATTGTTTTGGAAACCGTTCAAGGCGGCGGTGGCATCATTCAGGCTGAGCCTGAATATTGGCAGAAATTGCGTGCACTCTGTGATCAATATGGCGTGATCTGGGTTGCCGATGAAGTGCAGTGCGGTCTGGGACGTACCGGCAAGTTCTATGCGTTTGAACATTATGGTGTGATACCGGATGTAACCGCCTTGGCGAAATCATTGGGCGGCGGAAAAACTGCAATGGCTGCCATGATTGCACGCCGCGATATTTATATGAAAGCTTATGGCACACCAAAAACCGCAATGATCCATGCCATGGCAACATTCGGCGGTATTGGTGAAGCTTGCGTCACTTCCATTGAAGCGCTAAACATTCTCTATGATGAGCATCTGATTGATAATGCGGCGGAAAGCGGTGACTATCTGCTGGAGAAGTTGCAAGAACTGCAACAGCGTTACCCTGCCCTTCTCAAAGATGTGCGCGGCAAAGGCATGATGGTCGGGCTTGAGTTCCATGACTTTTCCCAAACCATGCCGATGGTGTTGCGCCCACTGCTTTCCATGCTGGATGACAAGCTTAAAGGCTCACTGCCGGGCTTTATTGGCGCGCATCTTTTGCGTGATCACGGCGTTCTGGTGGCTTTCACCGAATATAACCGTAATGTCATCCGCTTGGAGCCGCCACTGATCTGCAAGCGCCAGCATGTTGACGAATTTATTGCCGCGCTGGATGAAGTCTTGGGACGTGGCATCGTGAAAATCGTTAAAGATTTCATCACTGCACAGATCAAATAAATAATAACAAAAACATAAAAGCCGGTTTTAGCCGGCTTTTTTTAATCCTGCTGCAAGCAAAATAATGTCAAATATTCTTGCGGGCGAATTGGTCGAATTTTGCCATGAATATCCCCATGAATTTGGCGGTATCCTCTACAAAACCAGTCTTTTCATCCAACAGCTTATCAACCTGCGCCAGATAGGCTTCCGGCTGCTGCAAGGTTGGCATATCCAAGAAAACCAGCGATTGGCGCAGATGATGATTGGCACCAAAACCTGAAATATTACCGGGCGAGCTGCTGACTACGGCCGCAGGCTTGCCACCCCAGACGCTTTTTCCATAAGGACGCGAGCCAACATCCAGCGCATTTTTCAAGGCTGCCGGTACCGAGCGGTTATATTCAGGTGTTACCAAAATAACGGCATCGGCTTTGGCGATTTCAGAACGGAAGCGTGTCCATGTTGCAGGCGGCGTATCTGTCTCCAGATCAGGATTATAAAACGGCAGATCTCCGATTTCCACAATCGTTAAAGCCATATCATCAGGGGCTACAAGTTTAAGTCCGTTGGCAACCCGGCGACTGAAAGATTCTTTTCTCAAGCTTCCAACCAAGACAGCGACATTCAATTTCGACATCAATGCACTCCTTATACCCTTAAATGGTTCAGACTGTTGATCTTTCGATAGAATTATTCTGCATATGTAATGCACCATGCCATCACTTGTGCAGGGCGCAAAATTATTTTTCCAAAATCGCGTTAATATCCTGATATCCACGTGCCTTGGCATGCTGCAATGCGCTCACACCATCTTTATCAGTAATGGATGTGTCAGCTCCGGCATCAACCAGCAATTTGACAATTGCGGTATGTTTTACCCCGCCATTGCCCAAAATCACAGCCTCCAGCAAAGCTGTCCAGCCCAGATTATTGACATGATCAACATCAACGCCTGCTTCAATCAAAGTTTTAACCGTCTCGACATGGCCGCGTTCTGCCGCCGGAATTAAAGCCGTACCACCATAGCGGTTGGTACTTTTCAAATCAGCACCATGAGCAAGGGTCATTTTCAAAATGTCCAAATGGCCTCGCGCACCGGCATAAAGATAGGGACTGTCGTGAATACTGTCTTTGGCATTCACATCGGCACCGGCTTCAATCAAAAGCTTTGCAGCCTCGACATTGTTGGCAATCGTTGCGACCAGCAATGCAGTTTGGCCTTGTTCATTACGAACATCAGGCTTCACACTCGCTTCAAGCAATGTGCTGATTGCCACCACATCATTATCGGCTGCGGCTTTTAAAATTTTTGTATCATTAGATTGTGACATAGCTCCTCCAATTGTCAAAACAACAAAAGATAAAGCGATAAAAACCGTCTTAAAACCGGATTTCCATTCAAACATAAACCAAAAACCTCATCCGCAAACCACAATTTTAGAAAATAATATATTCAATCTATCAAAGCTTAATTGTGACGGACACGCAAACAAACAGACGCAGACCTGATAATGAGACTTCTCGCCCGACACCAAAACATGATAGGGCATGGCGCATGAGCGCTTTATCTATGCCAACTCCGATCTATCATCCGCCATTGGAGCCTTATCTCACGATCTTGCATCAGGAGCGGGATTTTTTGGTGCTGGATAAACCAAGCGGTCTTTTATCGGTACCCGGCCGTCATCCGGCCTTGTCGGATAGTCTGGCAACGCGGGTGCAAAAACAGTTTCCCGAAGCGCTGATGATCCACCGTTTGGATAAAGACACATCCGGCATTGTGCTGATGTCTCTAAATCGTAAAGCCCATGCACTAATTGCCAACCAATTTGCCGAGCGTTCGACGAAAAAATCCTATGTGGCCGAAGTTTGGGGCAATGTGAAGGAAGAGAGCGGCCTTGTTGATCTGCCGCTCTGCATCGACCCCGATAACAAACCTTGTCATCATGTCGACGCGGTTAATGGCAAACCGGCGCAATCACGCTGGCAGGTACTCTCGCGCGGCGCAGATACAACAAGGCTGCAATTGTCGCCGCTTACAGGCCGTACCCATCAATTGCGTGTACATATGAAAGCCATCGGCCATGTGATTTTGGGCGATGAATTTTATGCAACCGGCGAAGCACTGACCCGCGCCAATCGCCTGATGCTCCATGCAGAAGAAATTACCTTTCAGCATCCTGATGGCGGTCTGGTAACATTTAGCGCTCCCTGCCCTTTTTAAAGATGTGCTCCATGTCAAAAAACACAGAAAATGATGATCTGATTGTGGATTTTGTCGGCGGCGCTGTCGGCCACCGCTTTCGCGTCAATGAAGGCCGCGGGCAGGCCTTGGCAAAAGCGGCAGGGCTCACCGGCAATATCACGCCCTTTATTGTCGATGCGACAGCAGGGCTTGGACGTGACGCGTTTTTGCTTGCCACACTGGGCGCGCATGTCACCTTGATTGAACGCTCGGAAAAGATGCACCACCTGCTCGCAGAAGGAATGCAGCGCGCCGCCAATGAAGGTGGACGACTGGCTGAAACGATCGCCCGCATGACGCTCATTCATGGCGATTCCAGCGAAGTGCTGCCTGATCTCAAACCACAAGTGGTGCTGGTTGACCCGATGCACCCGCCGCGCGGCAATACGGCTTTGGTCAAAAAAGAAATGCGCCAAATCCGCGAAATCGTCGGTACTGATCCGGATGCTGAAAAACTAATGCAGGTGGCGCTGGAACACGCACAAAACCGCGTTGTGCTGAAATGGCCGCTTCGTGCTGCACCGATGCAAAATATCCGTAAATTTTCGCACCAAATTTTAGGCAAAAGCACCAGATATGATGTTTTTGTCAAAGCCAAACTGCTGCCACCAGAAGAGCAGGAGACCGAATAGCACCATGACCATACGCCCGATTGTCCGCTTTCCGGATCCGCGCTTGCAACAAAAAGCTGAAACCGTCACCCAATTTGACGAGGCTTTAAAAACGCTTTGCCATGACCTGTTGGAAACTATGCGTGCGGCACCGGGCATCGGCATAACGGCACCGCATATTGGCGTTTTAAGCCGTGTTGTCGTTCTCGAAATTTCCCCAGAGACCGGATATAAATTTTATATCAACCCTGAAATCATCGAAGCTTCTGAAACCATGATCCGTCATCAGGAAGGCAGTGTTTCCATGACGGGGATGGTGGATGATGTGGAACGTCACGCCACAATTCGCCTGCGCTATCAGAACTTAGAGGGCCAAGAACAGTTTGAAGAATCTGAAGGGCTGCTTGCGGTTTGCCATCAGCATGAAGTGGATCAGCTCAACGGCATTTTTTGGTTGCAGCGCCTCTCCCGCCTCAAGCGTGATCGCCTGATCAAACGCTATTCAAAGCTGAACAGATAATAGCTAAAGGGGTTTTTATACAACCTGCCCCGCGCACCAGCCCGATGACCAAGCCCATTGGAAATTATAGCCGCCGAGCCAGCCGGTGACATCAACTACTTCGCCGATGAAATAAAGCCCGCTCACTGTTTTGCTTTCCATCGTCTTGGAATCCAGATCACGGGTATCCACACCGCCAAGGGTAACTTCCGCCGTGCGGTAGCCTTCCGACCCTGCCGGTTTAATGCGCCAATCATTAATCGCTGCTTCAATACGGCGGAATTCTTTGTCCGGCATATCCGCAAGCTTGGCAAATTTTACTTGCGCTTCGGCAATCGTCTGCGCCAGTTTTTTCGGCAAATACTGTGCAAGCGCTGTTTGCAATTCGTGACGGCCATTTTGCGCCCGCTGCTTTTTTAACACATCCAACACGTCCAAATGTGGCAGCATTGAAATGGCGATCTCGTCCCCTTCGCGCCAATAAGATGAAATCTGCAAAACCGAAGGCCCGCTAATACCGCGATGGGTAAAAAGCATCGCCTCTTCAAAGCTGGTTTTGCCACAGGTGATTTTCGCATCCAGCGCCACACCGGCGAGTGGTTTCAAGCGCTCCAGCAAATTTGGCTCGAATGTCAAAGGCACAAGGCCGGGACGCGTTTCCACCAATCGCAAACCAAACTGGCGCGCCACATCATAGCCAAAGCCGGTTGCGCCCATTTTGGGGATGGATTTACCACCCGTTGCCACCACAACCGAACCGCAATTGATCTGCACATCGTCAAACTTCACCAAAAAACCGGCATCAGTTTTTTCGATGACATCGACACTCGTCGATAGCGCCAATTGCACAGAAAAGCGTTTCATTTCATCCAGCAGCATATCAATGATTTGTTGGGCTGAACCGTCACAGAAAAGCTGCCCCAGTGTTTTCTCATGATAAGCGATCGCGTGACGATCCATCATGGCGATGAAATGGTTTTGCGTATAACGGCTGAGGGCCGATTTACAAAAATGCGGGTTTTGCGAAATGAAATTCTTCGGGCTTGCATGCAAATTGGTGAAGTTGCAACGCCCGCCGCCGGAGATACGAATCTTCTCGCCAGCACGTTTGGCGTGATCAATCACCAGCACCGAGCGCCCGCGTTTGCCCGCCTCTATGGCGCACATCATGCCAGCCGCACCAGCTCCGATAATCACAACATCAAACCACTTCACGTCACATCCACTCCGACGACTTATTCAAAGATAAGGCGCTACAGCATGTCTGCCGGACAAGAAAGCACTATTTGCTTTGCAAACCCATTCTGCGGTTAAGCCAACGTGGTTTGGGCAAGGTTTTATGCCGCTCAAATTCTGGCTCTAAGCACTCAAATACCGCTTGGCTCATAGACATTGCTTTCGGTGTACCTGAAACTTGGCTCACATGCATCAGCCTCTGCTCGGACAAAGCCAGTACCTCATTGTCCTTGTTTTTCATTTCTAGCAGAAAACGCACCCGCTTTTTATCAAGGCCAATCAATTGCACGCTGACATTGATCTTGTCGCCCTGATGGCATTCTTTAAAATAGCCGATCCGGTTTTCAAGCGTGTAGAATGTAGTCTTTTCAGCCTTTAAATAGGCCGCACCCAAATGATGATGCTCAAGATAGGCATTGCCGGCATGTGAAAACACAAGCCCATAAGCATGATCCGCCATATGGCCATTATAATCCACCCAGTCAGGCAGAACCGTCACTTCCATTGTAAATAACAATTACGCCCGCGGATATCCGCTCCCTATTTCTTCGTCTTTTCTCAATCTCAGTCTTGATGCACTTTTAAGGTAGATTTTACAAACTACATATATTTTAAAATAAACGATTGCATTTTTTTGCAATTATTATTATTTAATGATTAATTAGTTTAAAGGAGCTGCCCTTATGGCGGATATTTTCATATTCCTTAAACGGCCAGTTTTTACCGCCTTCACATCGGTTCGGTGCAGCTTATTGTGGCTGTTGTGACAAGCAAAAACGACATGGCTCAATGCATAAGCGAGCCGGAAGATAACTTTGTGCGTTATTTAAAAATTCCGCGCGATAAACGACCGAAAGTAGCATGGGGCAAATAATGCAGTACGACCTTTCCAAACAGGCCGCTTTTATGAAAGAAAATGTGAAAGAAGCCTCCAACTTTCTCAAAAAGCTCTCCAATCCAGATCGCTTATTAGTGACTTGTGCACTCGTCGATGGTGAACGCTCGGTACGCGAACTGGAAGACATGCTAAACATTCGCCAGCCCGGCCTGTCGCAACAATTGGCGGAATTACGCCAAGCCGGTCTTATCGAAGGGCGCAAAGAAGGCAAACAAGTATTCTACCGGCTCGCTGATCCACGCATTGAAACATTCATTCAAACGATGCATGGTCTGTTTTGTAAGGCCGGAGAACAAAAATCATGACCGGCTTTACCCCTCTTCAATCACTTGGTGGCGGTGCGCTGATTGGATTAGCCGCCTGTATGCTGATGTATCTACATGGCCGCATTGCCGGTATCAGCGGTATTTTATCAGGCGTTTTGCCACCTTTCAGCCCTGATTGGGGTTGGCGTGCTGCTTTTCTTATTGGTGCAATCGCCGCACCAACATTATTGTTTTATTGCTTCGACTTCACACCCGCCTTTGCAAATAACGTTCCGGTATTTGGGCTGATTATCAGTGGTCTGCTTGTTGGTTTCGGCATCACAATCGGTTCCGGTTGCACATCCGGCCACGGCATTTGTGGCATCTCGCGGCTGTCCATCCGCTCCATTGCAGCAACTCTCACTTTCATGCTGACCACAACCATCACTGTCTTTACCATTCGCCATGTTTTCGGAGGCTTTTAAATGTCGCGCATTCTATCAGCTCTATTCATTGGTCTGATTTTCGGTAGCGGCATTGCCGTTTCAGGCATGATCAATCCTGCCAAAGTGCTTAATTTCTTTGATTTTTTTGGCACATGGGATCCCTCGCTGGCATTTGTAATGGGAGGCGCTTTGATCATCACAGCGATTGGTTATTTCTTTATTTTGAAACGTCCGGCACCTTTGCTGGATAAAAGCTTTCACCTGCCATTAAAGCAGCAGATTGATCGACCTTTGATTGCAGGTTCTGCCATTTTCGGCATTGGTTGGGGCATTGGCGGTTTTTGTCCAGGCGGCTCTATTCCGGCGTTGGGTCTAATGCAAACTGACGTTTATATTCTGGTCGCCTCGATGATCACAGGCATTCTGATTGCACGCTTTATGCGTGGCAAAATGCAATGTTAAAAGCCAGAAGCGTGTTTTAAAACACGCTTCTGTTTATCTTAACGATTTAGACCACGCAACATGCCATAGAGCTTTTGTGCCAACACCGGATATGCATGTTGATCTCGCCATTTTTGCGCACGCTGTTGCTGCTCAATTTTTTCCGACACACTCAGCCTGATAAAATCTTCAATTCCAGCCGCAATATCCTCCGGTGAGATACCCCGCAATGTGAAAACCGCAGGCGCGACATCTTTAAAGATAGCCAATGGTGTGACTGCAACAGGTGTCCCGCATGTGATACCGTAGCGAACCGCTCCGCTCGAAGATTCAGCAGTTTTTTGATAAGGAAAAACGACAAGATCGGTTTGGGAAAGTTGTTTAATACTGCTTTCATCATCCAGAAAATCAGTATTGATGCTTATATAATTTTGTAATTGAAGCGTCTCAATTTTCTTTCGGGCCTGCGCTATGATTTTAGCTGACTGCGGTACTGGATACTCAGCGTTCAGCATTTTCAAACACACATTCATGCCCTTGTCTCTTAAAATACGGACGACATCAATCAACTCTAACAAGCCTTTATGAGGTAAAAAGAAACCATAAGAGCCTAGTACAAAACTGTTCTCGTTTTTTTGCTCTTGTTTTTCTATCTTTGACTCCAGAATTCCATGAGGAAACAAAACAGAATTCTCAAAAATACCAATTTTTTTCAAGCGATTAAGATCATCACAATTGTGAACTAAAATACGTGCACATTGTTTCAACTCTTCAACCAATTGATCAAGCTTTTTGGTTGGATCCGTATCAGGATTCTGCGTCGCATGCATGACAACAACCACAACGATACCGGCATCATGGAGCTGGCTCAAAAATTCTTTAAAATAAATAAAATTAAAGAAACCATAATTGAACTGTATCACAATAACATTGATACGCTGCCGGATGATCTCTTCATACATCATCTTAAAATCATCGATATTATTATCGTTCCAACATCGAAAAACATTCGGTTCATCATTTTTTAATGAGGAATGAGCATGAGATGCAAATATACGGATTGGCTGTACCAGAGATTTGATCAAATGCTCTGAATAAGTAGCGATCCCACAGCGTGTATTCCATGACGAAATCCAGCCAAGCCGCATCTCTTTTTCTGGAAGAGCTTGTGAGAATTGCCGTGCGGCTTCTACATTACGTTGTGCCACATCTTCCCAACGATGCTTTGATAAAAGCTGTTCACGTGCGCAGGCACATCGTTGAGTGATTTCGCTCAGAGGCGCTTCAAAAACCTCACGCATTTTTAGTGCCAGATCTTCAACATCCGGCTCAGCCCAAACTGAATTAAACAATTCAAAATGCGTATCGGTCGGCGAAAATTGATAATCAACCAACCAGGTGTTTTGCGCAGTGCAAAAATCAAGCTGACCACTCCACCTCGTCGTAATCACAGCTAATCCTGAAAGCATTGCCTCGGCCAATGGCAGTCCAAAACCTTCCGCACGACTCGGCGCAACCAGAGCATGACAATCCTGATAAAGTTTTTTCAGCTGACTGTCGCTCAAATCCTCCTCAATAATAACAACATCGGGATAATTGGGATATTTCGAACGTATTTGTTCAAGCCAAACATGTATCTGATTGTGAGGGTTGGCAAATGTTTTGATGATCAGCGTAACGTCATCTGATCGCGTAAACTGCCTTCCATAAGCCTCCAGCATCACATCAACACCTTTGCGCGGAAAGCATGATGAAACGTGCAAAAAGCGAAACCTCTTGCCTTGCACCTGATAATGATCATCAGCCACCACACGCTCCCAATGATCGACACCAACCCCTGCAACTTTAATAGGAACAGACACACCATTGTCGATCAGGACTTTTCGCACATGCTCAGACATGACCGTGATGCCCTGCAAGCTGACATTTAGTTTTTCTGTCCAGCGATAAGGAAAACTGCTCTCCTCCCAACCATAAGAATGCAGCAGATTAATGCGGCCTTTCATATCCTCGACACGCGGCGGATAAAGATTGCGGCTGGTTATATCCGCCGACAATTCATCCAGATTTTCTGCCTGTTTTTGCATATGTGCCAAATCTGGATTTGCTTGCAAAAATGCTTGATCAGCAGCGAAATCCCCTGCCCCTTCGGTTGAGTGCAAAGCAACTTGATGACCTAATTTTGCTAATGCACGGGCTAATTCACGGTTGAGCAGCGCAAGACTATAGGAACTGTCAAAAGGCCCCTCCAATCGCCAGCGAATTGTCTCTTCCAGCACAGCGCCACGATTAAAATACTGTGCCTGTTTTTCGTTTAGTTCAATCGCCTGCGCTATATTGATCAGCTCTTGCTGGCGATCCTGTTTGATCTGCGGCAGATAATCACTCAATCTGTGAATAAGCTTCTGATAGGTTTCATTATTCGCACAATATTGATCGCTCCAAGCAAGAAAATGACGCTGTCGGGCTGCCTGGGACTCATAGAGCGCTTCCCATGCCTTTATCAAACGCTTTGCCGTCTCATCCCATGAGAATAATTGAGCGCGTTTTGCTGCATTTTCCTTCAGACATGTGCGAAAAACATCATCCGTCAAAGCTTGTAGAAGTTTGTTCGAGATCGCCTGCTCATCGAAAGGGTCAAACAACGCATCTTCCCAACCAACCACTTCCGGTAGACTGGACGTGTTAGAACCAATGACAGCGGCTCCGCAGTGCATTGCTTCCAGTGCAGGTAAGCCAAACCCTTCCTGCCAGCTTGGAAAAACAAACAATTCGCATAAATTATAAAGTGCGATTAAATCTTCATCATTTACGTAGCCGGCAAAACATAACTCACCCGCCTCAAGGCCAGCCGATTTGGCCAGTCCTTGCAAGAATACACGTTCATGCGCACTCATCTTGCCAGCCAAGAGCAACATATATTTTTGTCTCAAAGCTTCAGGCAGAGCAGCATAAGCCTTAATCAAACGCGGAAGATTTTTGCGCGGATCAGTTCCGCCTGCATATAAAATAAAGGGCCTAGTGAGCTGCAATCGTTGTAGCAGCGCATCGATCTTTCTTTGCGATAAAGTCAGTTTTTTAAAACATGGATCAACGGCAGAAGATATATTGATAATTTTATCAGCTGGAATTTTTAATAAATCCTCTGCTTCAATTTTGGAAAATTCCGAGATTGCCAGCAATAAATCAGCTCGTTTTAAATTCTCGATTTTTTTTGAATAATAATGATTATAAGCCGCATTATTTTTTAAATATTCTTCCGGATTACTAAGCGGTATAAGATCATAGACCATTACACTCACTGGAATATCTTGATCAAAGACATGAATGGTTGACACTGCATCATCCATATAGCCTTCAAACAAACTGGTTATATGAATAATATCCGGCCGAAGATCTTTCAGAAAACGTTCACGCAACAATTCGGCTATGTCGTGGCGGGCTTTATTTTCTGCCAAGCCTGCTGATACAGGAACTGGCGCTTGCCAAATGACAATATTCTCAGCTGGCAACAAATGTTCAAACGCATCACGAATAGCCGCAACTGAGTCAACCAACATGCCATTCAACACAAGAATAATCTCATGGCTCTTATTCTGACGTATAACAGCCTTCACCAATGATTGCGTATAGCGACCAATACCGCGAAATCGGCTTTCTGTCTGCAATCCCTGCATATCAAAAACAATACGCATCAGAGCTCTCCTTTATGTCCAGAGCTCCGCACGAGATCATGATAGATAGACTTTGCGCGATAATTCAATGCACCCAATGCCAATTCACGCTTTTCAACAGGCATATCCTCAGCTCGAAAAGTCGATTGCGAGCTCATTGGTCGCCCTATGATCAGCCGATGCAGATAGTCTTTAACTTTTGGAAATCGCACAAAAAATGTTCGAAAAATACGCATAATTTGGGGTCGCTGCATAATAAAAAAACTGCATTTTTGTAAAGCAAAACGCCCCTTATGCTTCCATTCCTGCCAACTCAGCTTATCAATGCTTAACCCTATCCATCGAATTGGAGAGGTCACGCGCCACGATGTGCTGCGATAAAGTGCTGTAATCTGATCATCTTTTGCTGAAATCAATGTTTCATAGTGTTGTTTCGCTGATTCAAAATCGTCTTGTTGCTTAGCACTCTTTGTTGTTTCTAACTGCAACGTCTGTATCAAATCATTCAGCTTTGCATTCACCGCATTTAAATTCTTTTTTAAAGTTTTCTGTTCAGTCAGCAGCTTATTATTCTTTTTTATGTAGGCCGCTTCACTCGCCAACATAAAATTATCAAATACGTTTGGTGGATAATCAAAAAACCTCTCTAAATCACTATGCTCATGCGCCAGATAAAAACGGTTGAGTCCATCCTGATAAACTAAATTATACTGATTAGAGAGCAGAACATGTTCCCAATCACGATGGGAAGCAATTTGCGATAGTGGCAAAGTCGCCTCCACAACCACAATCCAAGGGCGATATTTCTGCCAGTCATGCGAAGCAATAATCGCTTTTTCCAAACCTTCAACATCAACCTTTAAAAAATGAACCTCTTGATGATCTGGAACATATTCAATCCAAATAGCCGGTAATGTGAGCACATCAACCTTTTGTGGTTTGATGTTAAAACCCTGTGCTTCATATTTTGTAACGAAATCAGGATCGAGTGTTGAAAGACCACTGCCTGCAACGAAAAACATCGTGGCGGTTCCTTCATAATCACTTACAGCAATTTTCAGGTTGAGATCCCGTTTTCGTTGTAGTTTTAACTCGCGATAGTAGTAAGGATTAGGTTCAATATTGATGCCATGCCATCCTGCATCATAAAAACAGCGCGTTACGCTATCCTTAGTGGGTGACCACGCACCGATATCGATGTAAAAACCTTTTTTGATATTTTTAAATGCGCGCCACAACATAATATCTTCAAAATTTTGCGCGTATGAGATCAGCATATACAATCACCCGGAAAAAAAGGCGTAAAATAATTTATAGTTAAAAGTAGCATATGAATTTATGAATTATATGAAGCTTGAAATAACTTCATCAAAGCAACCAATTTACAAGATTACGGATTTAACGAGAGAACAGCAAGCGCTTGGTTATTTACTGGAATTCAAATAGTATTGTTAAATGCAAAAACGGCTCAAGCATAATTGCTTGAGCCGTTTTGATTTGGTTGCGGGGGCACGCAACTACCGATACCGACATTCATTAGAGGTAACCATATAGCAGCGCATCAGTAAGATATATCACTAAGTCGTTTCAACTAACTCATGCAGATCACTACACCAGAGCTCATTTATATGATTGATCATCTTATCTCTTGAGTACCAAAGCTACCAGTTCCGTCTGCCGGCCGGTCTCCGTTTTCTGGAATATATTGCGCATGTGAAAAGCAACAGTAGAACGCGAGACGCCGAGGTCAGTCGCGATCTGCGTCAATTTACTACCTTGAGCGAGCGCTTGCGTGATCCGTAGTTCTGCGGGTGTAAGGCCATAGACTTCCGAAAATTTTGTAAAATTAGGAGCAGCTGACCGTAATGGGCGCGCCGAACGGATGCGTCTGATCTGTCGCAGACGCGCTTCGATGGTCGCCAGTAAGAGATCATAATCGATTGGCTTCACGAGGTAATCATCTGCACCAAGACGCTTGCCATCAACGATATGCCTTGGATCGGCAAGGGCGGAGAGGAAGACAAAAGGAATTTCGGCATAGTCAGGCCCTCGTTCTTGCAGCGCATCAAGCACGCCATAACCATCAAGTTCGGGCATGGAGATGTCGCAAAGAACCAGATCGGGGCAGACACGTGCCAGCTCGCCAAGCGCTTGCCTACCATTACTGGCTTCGACGACATCATACCCCGCCTCGACCAGTTCGTCTACGATGTCACGCCGCAATTGCACTTCGTCCTCAATGCAAAGGATCACAAAAGGCTCCGCGATCATACCCTCACCTTTCGAAAGATCATGGGCGCACCAGCACCGGATGCAGAACGTGGCAGCGACATCGCCATTCGAACAACGCCTGTCTCCGAATCCTGTAAACACACGTCGCCGCCCTGCAAGCGCGCAAGCGCTTTCGCCATGTAAAGACCAACGCCAATACCGGGGCAGCCTTCAGTATTGCTGCCACGATAATAGCGATCAAACAGCACGTCCCGCTCGAACATTCCGCCCAATGAGCCGGTATTCGTTACGATGCAGGTAATAAGCGACTGATCGACGGTAAAACTGATACCGATCAACGTCTCCTTCGGAGAATATTTCACCGCATTGGACAAAAGGTTTGTCAAAATGTGCTCCGCATGAACCGGATCGCAATAGGCAATCGGCGACCCATCAACCGGCGGCATGACCGTGATCCTGCGTCCACCCATGTCCTCAGCCTGCCGTGCGCAGATGTCCGCAACAAGAAGGCCGAGATCGCAGGCCTGGCTGCGGACCTCAATCTGGCCGGCATCAAGCCGCGCCGCGTCGAGGGTGCTCTCTACCAGCCTGACCAGGCGTGCGATGGCACTACGGGCTTGGCTACCCCGCTCAGTGATCTCTGCCGGCGTTAATTGTTCGCGCCGGCGGATCAACCGCTGAAGCGCAGAATCGACGAGCGCAAGTGGAGTGCGGAACTGGTGCGAGATCATCGTGCCGAAGTTGCGGTATAGATCAGCGGTGGCACGTTCCCTGACCAGCGCCGCCTCAAGCTCCTGCGTACGCGCTTGCACCAATTGCTCAAGATAGTCGCGATGATCCGCGATTTTACGCTGGACTGCTCGTCGTTCTGTGACGTCCGAGATCAGAAGGATCGTGCCTATGATGCGGCCACCATCGCGCAGCGAAAAACAGCGCAGATCGACATAGAGCGGCTCAGACTGATCATCTGGAAAAAACGGCTGATCGAGCAATGCGACAGCCTGGCCCTGCAGAGCCTCGCCGATGGCCATCTCGACCCGGTCTACCGCGAAAAAGCCTGATAATTCTCCCAGCGCACCACCTGTTGCCCGATCAGCACCAACACGGAACAGCCGTTCGGCAGCCTCGTTCCAGACCGTGCAGCGTCGATCCATATCGACAGCGATAATACCTTCATCGCTGGATCCGATCAGCAGTTCGGAAAACGCCTTTTCCTTGTTGAGCAAGCGAGTCCGTTGCCTTGCATCACGGATCGCCAGCAGAAAATGAACGCAAAGCATCGAGCCTGCCAATGATATGCCGATCATGGAGATAATGATTTGCCACAGCTGCTTGCGCGTGACATCAAGCGTCGCGCCAAGATCGTCCCATTCGGCCACCATTGCCTTGTTGGCAGCTTCAGTGAGCGTCGCATTGTAAGGATCCAGCAGAGCTCTGATGCGCGGCATTGTCGCCGAGCTGGGGCTTTTCAGCAACGAGCCAAGCTCGTCGAGGTTTTCCCGCAACTCATCCAAAGGAGCCAACGCACCAAGCGCTTCCATCCGCCGACGTTGCGGGCCATCATCAAGTAAGGCTAGCCGGCTGAGGAATATGTTCAGGCGCAACTCTGTTTGCGCGTGATCAGCCTCTCCGGCAGCGTTGTCCGCGATGGCCTCGCTCAGCTGCAGGCTTGAAATATGCGCCTGCGAGATCACCCAAAGCATATTCTGGGTGGCCTCAATGCGCATGTTGCGCTCGATATCAGACAGGCGCATCAAAGAGAATGCGAGCAGAACGACAAAGATAGCGATGGCCGAGACAGGCAGCGCGACGCCCAGCAATGCACGTGCTCGCCTGCTCATCGAATATCCAGCGATTTTAATTGCCAAACCCAACGATAATCAAAGCGGATATCCTGCAGCTCGGCATGCTGGTCACGTGGGTAGACAATCCATAGCGGCCCCTTCTCGCTCGGCAGCAGCGGTTTTCCGTCCATCTCATAGGCAACAAGAATGTCGAACTGGTCAAATTCCTCGACTGCGAATTCAATCGCGTAATCATTCAGGGCTCTCGCAGTCACGACTGTGCCGTGAGAGCCGACATGCGCCAAAATATCTCTCATTAAAACGCCGTCAAAGCGGTGCACACCATCTGTGACAGCGGTGGTTGTTTCGAGCCGCGCTTGAGGAAGTGTCCGCAGCTCCACGATGTCGAAATGTGCGACCCCTTCCGCATTGCCTTTCGAAATAGCGCCGCTCACCTCAAGTATGGAGGAAGGCAATATTGACTGATCCTGACCACTGACTTCAGAAGAAAAGTAAAACAACACGGCTGTCAAAATAGAAAAGAAAAATACTTGCAAAACTACGCGCTTCCCTCCAGGCTGCCCCTAATTTTTTGTGCTCACTTATTTTATATATTTATCCACTTTGGCACATTTTGACTAATTATACTCAGTTTTTCCGACATGTCCCTATCCAAATGGATGGGGCATGCCTGCTTTGCTTCTGCTAAAGTTTCCTGAACGGATGTAAAAGGCAAGGTTATATAGAAGGCGAGATAAGGCATGTGGGATTTTAGAGTCGGTGGCGCGCTAGCAATGATGGCGCGGACCATGCCGTTCATCGTGCTGCGGATAGCAGTCTACTTCGGTATTGCGGTTGGCTATGTTTTGCTGACGGGGACCGGCGCCGGTATCGGCTATGGCGTGGGCGGCTTCGGCGATGAAGGGTTTCAGGCAAACACAACGCTATGGGGCGGCGTTATAGGCTTTGGCCTGTTTGGCGCCATCATGTACTGGGCGCGCGAATATATACTTTATATCGTCAAGGCGGGCCATATCGCGGTATTGGTGGAACTAATCGACGGCAAGCCAATGCCGGATGGCAAGTCACAGATCAGCCATGCGACAACCGTGGTGAAGGAACGCTTTGCTCAGGCCAGTGTCCTGTTTGCTATCGATCAGCTGGTGAAGGGTGTGATCGGAGCAATCACCGGGCTGGTGCGCGGCATCCTGACCATCCTGCCCATACCGGGAGCGCAGCAGCTTTCGGGTATCCTGCACGCCTTCCTGCGGGTTGCTGTTGGTTTCATCGACGAAATCATTCTCGCCTATGCAATCCGCACAGGCGCGACAAACCCTTGGGGATCGGCCAGAGAAGCGCTCGTGCTTTACGGCCAGAACTACCGTGTCATGCTCAAGAACGCTGCCTGGCTAGCAATCATTGTCTACCTTCTGAGCTTTCTGGTGTTTCTGGTGATGCTCGCGCCAGCAGCTCTAGTAGTCTACGTGATGCCTGGCGCGTGGGCAGCCGGTGGCTTCGTGTTCGCGCTTTTGTTTGCCTGGAGCGTTAAGGCGGCATTGCTGGAGCCGTTTGCCATCGCCTGCCTGATGCAGGTGTTTTTCAAAACCATCGAAGGTCAGCAACCCGACCCCCAATGGGACGCAAGGCTGGAGCAGATGTCGGGCAAATTCCGCAAGCTGAAGGCGCGCGCCATGGGAGCGTCAGGTTCTTCCGGTCCGCGTAGCGACAGTGATGTGCAGCCTGCATGAAACAATTTACGGAACGAAACACCATGATGAAAGCTTTGAAAACGGCACTGATCGCGGCTACCGCTATCATCCCCCCTCTGTCGGTCGCCGTAGCGGCAGAAGATGTGGTCATCGTTTATGACGCCTCCGGCTCGATGTGGGGCCAGATCAACGGCACCAGCAAGATAGAAATCGCACGCGACGTGATGGTCGATCTCGTGACCGGCTGGTCCGACGACATCAATCTAGGTCTGGTCGCCTATGGACATCGTTCAGAAGGCGACTGCCGCGACATCGAAACATTGATCAAACCGGGCGCGCTCGACAAGGCAAACTTCATCAGCACGGTGAACGGCATCCGCCCGAAAGGAAAGACGCCGATTTCCGCAGCCGTCCAGCACGCCGCAGAACTCTTATCTTATCGTGACAACCCCGCCACGGTCGTGCTCATTTCTGATGGTCTGGAAACCTGTCAGGCCGATCCTTGCGCGGTCGCCGAGCAGCTGGCACGGCAGGGCGTGAAGTTCACGACCCATGTCGTTGGTTTCGATCTTGAGGACAAGGCTCATGCCAGCCTCGCCTGCATTGCCGAAAACACCGGTGGCGTCTTCGTTCCGGCCCAAAATGCTGCTGAGCTGAAAGAAGCGCTGGCGCATGTGCAGTCGGTCATGGATTTGCAGCCAATGGTGGAGCAACAGCCCAACTCAACGCACGAACCCATGCAGGAAGCGGAAATTGATATCCAAGCTCCAGGACAGGTGACCACCGGCTCAAGCTTCAAGGTGACATGGTCAGACTCGATCCATCCGGAAGACTATGTCACTATCGTTCCTGCCGGAGCTGAAGAAGGCAGATATACCAATTATCAGCGCGTGCGCTATGTCACCGAAAACAGTTTGATCGCGCCCGCCGAGCCCGGCTTTTACGAGGTGCGTTATGTGCTGCGAGAAGGTGGGCGCACAATGGCTTCCGCTCCTGTGGAAGTCATTGAGGCCGAAATGGCTATCACTGCCCCCGAAGAGGTGATCACCGGCGCAAGCTTCAAGGTGACGTGGTCAGCTTCCATCCATCCGGAAGATTATGTCACCATCGTCCCTGCCGGAGCTGAAGAAGGAAAATACACCAATTATCAGCGCGTGCGCAATGTCACTGAAAACAGATTGATCGCGCCCGCCGATCCCGGCTTTTACGAGGTGCGTTATGTGTTGCGAGAAGGTGGGCGCACATTGGCTTCCGCTCCTGTGGAAGTCATTGAGGCCGAAATGGGCATCAGCGCGTCCAGCGAGGTGGCCACCGGTGCAAGCTTCAAGGTGACGTGGTCAGCTTCGATCCATCCGGAAGACTATGTCACCATCGTCCCTGCCGGAGCTGAAGAAGGAAAATACACCAACTATCAGCGCGTGCGCGATGTCACCGAAAACAAATTGACGGCACCTGCCGAGCCCGGTTTTTACGAGGTGCGTTATGTATTGCGAGAAGGTGGACGCACAATGGCTTCCACCCCCGTGGAAGTGGTGGCCGCCGAAGTGACAGTCAGCGGTCCGGAAGTCGCCCGTGCGGGAAGCAAAATTAAAGTCACCTGGTCGACTTCAGTCCACCCGGAAGACTATCTCACCATTGTCCCTGCCGGAACCGCTGAAGGCAAATATGCCGACTATATCCGGGTTCGGGACGCAAGTGCAGCCGATATGAAAACTCCGGCCGAAACCGGACTTTACGAAATCCGCTATGTGCTGCGCGAAGGCGCTCGCACCCTTGCCAGCCACCGGTTGGAAGTGGTGGCGGAAAACGCCCCGCTGGATGACGGAGCTGGGCTCAAGGTACCGGCGCAGGCGGGTATAGGCGAAACGATCACCGTGTCGTGGAGCTCGGAAGGCGGAAGCGCAGATCAGCGCATCGCTATTGCCCGCACCGATCAGGCCGATTTCAGCTGGATTGCGGCGCACAAGGTCGGAGACGAAAAGTCGTTGGAACTGCAAATGCCGGCACAGGCCGGAACCTATGAAATCCGGTTTCTTAATGTCGGCGACCGCAAGGTTCTGGGTCGCGCGATCGTAGAGGTGAAATGACCATGACACACACATTTAAGGCCGCACTGCTTGTCATGACACTCGGTCTGGCCGCATCTCACGCCCATGCCGAAATCGATGGCCACGGACCGGATGCCTGGCGCGTCACCAATGTGACTGTCGGGGACGTGCTCAATGCGCGCATGGGACCGGGCACCAATTATCCGGTGATCGAGGCTTTCAGCGACTATGAGCGCGGGCTACAGCAGATCACCTGCGTGCCATTTTACACCGCGGCACACTATACGAAGATGACGCAAGCGCAGATCAAGGCGCTGCCGCCACGTTGGTGCCTGATGCGCAACAAAGAAATGAGCAAGGCTGGTTGGGTAGCACAACGCTACATCACGCCCGATAATGAGCCGCTACTTGTCTCTCCGGCGCGAAAGTCTGTCGAGCACCCGACCGAGCCATACTTACCCGAACCAGACATCGATCCTGTTGCTCAGGCGCAGGATCTGGTTCGTGAGATTTATGAACGCCAGTTCCAGTCCGAAAACGGCAATTTACCGAGCGCGTTCGATCCGAAGGTGTCCAAAAACTACTTTACCGACGAGATTGTGACCTGGCTGGCCTCAGGCAAAGTTGGTGCACATCCTCTATACGGCGCTCAGGACTTCGATGTCGTCTTAGAAGATCCGACGCCTGATCCTCACCAGCCGATGCTGCGTGGTATGATCACCATCAACGTCGATTTCACCAATTTCGGCAAGAAGCAGCGCGCGGTTTTCTACCTGCGCGCCGACACCACCAAAGCCGGCGCTCCGTTGCGGATTTTCCGCGTCGAGCACGATGGCTGGTCATATCCATAAGCACTGGAGAGCGAAATGTTCACGCAAAACCCCAAAACGAAGAAGCGCCGTACGCGCATCGCTCTCCTGATCGCTTCGTGCGGCAGCCTTATGCTTACAGGGTGCAGTGCAGAGGCGGAAGCACCGCCAGTAGAGAGCGTTACTGGGGCTGGATCAGGTATTCTGGAAACTACAGCTGGTCGCTACGAGTTGACGCCGACAACATGCGCCTTTTATGAGCAGGATGGAGCCTACGATATTGAGCTCCGGGGTCCCGGAACGACGCCAGACGGCGAGAAGCTCTTCTTCGAACTGTCGTCAACGGCGAATGCACTGACCATTGGCCTCGGCGTCGATCGTCCCTACGCCAGCCCTGAGCGACAGCTCAAGGCCGGACGCATCTATTCACAAGAGCTTGACATCGTCGTCGCCGGCGAAATGCTGTCGATCAACGATCTGGTTCTGGTCAACGAGGATGGCGCACCCGTCGTGAATGGCGCCACCCTCAGCATCAATTGCAGCGCACAGTAAGAATGGACTTGATGTGGTGGACGGCCTCCTGATCCGCTTTTGTGCGATAGTGTGGTTGTTTTTAAAAGCCACCAAGGAGA
>NZ_JBJDRZ020000018.1:0-144530 GCF_044987585.2 Paenochrobactrum sp. BZR 201-1
TAAGCAGGGCAATTGCTCTTCGCAGACCACCTCCTGGCTTGATCCATCATTCGGATCGCGGCAGTCAATATTGCTCATATGACTATCAAACGTTATTGGGTAAGCACCACACCCTCATATCATGAGCGGTAAAGGTAATTGTTATGACAATGTCATGGCAAGCGAATAGGCCGCCAAAGTTGCTGCAAGCAGAACAGTTCCTGTCCAGTCAAAATTGCGTAGTGATGCTGATTGCTTGGGCGCATCAACTGAGGCAGGCAGATAAGCATGCACCAGAAAATATGCCAGCACGCATAGCGGGATATTGATCCAGAACATCGCCTGCCAACCAATACTGGCCAGCAAAAATGCACCCAAAGAAGGCCCAAGCGCAATGCCGAATGAAACCATGGTTGATAAAACGCCCATCGCAAAACCAGTGCGGTTTTTCGGGAAAACCTCCCCGACAAAAGCGAAAGACAAAGCTATCAAAATGGCTCCGCCAACGCCTTGAAGTGCACGGCCGACAATCAGCATTGGCAAATTTACAGAGAGAGCACAAATGGCAGAAGCCATCATAAAAATACCAAGCCCCCAAAGGTAAAGGCGCTTTTTGCCAAGCTGATCACCAAAACGACCAACACCGACGATTAAGGCCGTCACGACCAGCAGATAACTGACCACCACCCATTGAATGGCACCGAAAGTTGTATCAAATTCACTGACCAACTGCGGCAATGCAACATTGATAATATTCGTGCCTAATTGCGACAAGAGAATTGCCAGAGAAAGCCCCGTCAGTACCATGCCTGAACGTATCGGCTGAATTGGTGACTCGCTTGGTGGCTCGCTTGGCAAAATTCCTGTTTGAGAAATTTGTGTCATTATATTTTTTCCGTTTCAAAAGCCTTGGGAGAAGGCTCTTCTGGGAAAAAACATAAACCTGCAATTGAATTGTTTACAGTGCAATGATGGAATTATATAATTGCACCAAATGCAATCTGGATTATAATTCACATGTCGGACAAACGCCTTTCGCAAATCGATATGAATCTGCTCATCACGCTCGATGCCCTGCTGTCTGAAGGCAGCGTCGCAGGTGCGGCACAACGCATGAATCTCAGCGCACCGGCAATGAGTCGCCAGCTGACACGTATCCGCGAATTATTTGACGATCCCATTCTTGTGCGAGCCGGCCGTGGCCTTGTGCCAACACCAAGGGCAGAAGAATTGCGTGAACGTTTGCGCCAATTTGTGCTTAGCGCGGAAATGTTGGTGCGTGGTGAGGGCGACATTGACCCGCAGCAATTGGAGCGCACTTTTACAGTGCGTTCCAATGATGGTTTTGTCGGTGCTTATGGTGCCGCCATTGCCCAAGCCGTTTTTAAGGAAGCCGCCAAAGTCCGGCTTTATTTTGCCCCGCAGGGCAATGAAGATGTAGAAGCCTTGCGTGAAGGCAAGGTTGATCTTGATATTGGCGTTATTGGCGCAATGGGCCCTGAAGTGCGGTTGCAGGCTTTATTTCATGACCGGTTTATAGGTGTTGTGCGTCACGATCACCCAATAGCCAAGGCGGGCGCATCTTTAGAAAATTTTGTCGCTTATCCGCATGTATCCGTCTCGCGGCGCGGACGTTTTGATGGCCCAATCGACAAAGCACTGGCGACACATGGCATGAGCCGCACTGTCAGTCTGGCGGTTGCCAGCTTTTCCGAGAGTTTGGAGATTGTTCGCCGCAGTGATTATATCGCGGCGATGCCTGATCACCTCACTTATAATGCCAGACGCGATTTGTTTTCATTTCCTCTGCCGGTGGATGCGGATGCCCTTGCGATATCGCAAGCCTGGCATCCGCGCATTGACGCAGATCCGGCACATCGCTGGCTCAGAGCCCTCATCCGACGAATTTGCACGGTGCCGGTTTGAGAGAGTATCATTATACTTTAAACGGCAATCGCCCATTCGCGCGTGGCAATATCGGCCTTTTCAAAATCGTCACAAATGAGTATCAGGCGATTATAATGGTCTGAATATTGCGTTAAAATCTCAACGCTTTGTTGACGCAGCGCTCTGGCAATCGCACCTAACTGACCAGGCGTACCTTGTTTTAGCTTTCGGATTAACGGGCGTTTTATTGCAACAGCACGAATATTGGCAGCCTTTGCTGCTGCCCAGGCACCCTCACCGTCTTTAAACAGAAAATGAGCCGTTATTTTATCACCACTCTTAAAAACACCCCCACCCTCAAACGGAATAGCAGCACGTCCCATCGCTTCGCCAAGCCTTGCCAAACCATCGGGATCGTTGGTTAAATCAAACTCGATATCAAACACTTTATACAACCTTTTCATGAACTCTACGGCTGTCGGACGGCGCTTCATCCCGTTCATTCATGCCGTAATCACGCAAAACACATGCAACGCGTAGGCGGTAATGATTGAAAACATGATCACGCCCCGCTGCCTGCACCTGACGATGCAGCGAAAGGTTACGCCAGTTCTTAACCGCCTCTTCATCGCGCCAAAAAGACAAAGATAAAACCTTATCAGGTATAGTCAGACTCCGGAAACGCTCAATTGAAATAAAGCCCTCAATATCATTCAAAAGCGGGCGCAATTGTGCAGCCAAGTCCAGATATTCATTTTGTTTATCTTGCGACATCTCCACCTCAAAAATAACGGCAATCATGGATTTTCCTTTCTCGTTGTAAGTCAGTTTAGCCAATTGACCAATAAAGATGGTTCGATTAACGTCGAATTATGACCGAAGGCCCCAACATTGCCCGTATTGCTGCCCTTGTGGCTGATCCTGCCCGCAGTTCCATGCTGCTGGGGCTAATGGATGGGCGTGCGTTAACTGCGACAGAACTTGCGCACATTGCCGGCGTTACAAAGCAAACAGCAAGTAGCCATCTTGCCAAGTTGGTTGAAGGAGGCGTGGTCACTGTCGAAGCGCAAGGTCGCCATCGCTATTTCAGATTAACGGGTGAACATGTCGCTACCCTGCTTGAAGCTTTAATGGTTTTTACGCATGAAAATACTGCGCTAAAACCTGCTCGAACCATACGAACCGGCCCCAGTGATTTAAGTCTACGTAAGGCACGTATTTGTTATGATCACTTGGCTGGTGAAATGGGTGTCACACTCTATGATCATATGATTGCACAAAACTGGCTCAATGAAGATTTGACTATATCTCCAAAGGGCTGGGAAAAGCTTGCCATCATAGGCATCCATGAAAGCGCCCTGCCTCCGAGTAACAGGTCGCTATGCCGTGCTTGTCTGGACTGGAGCCAGCGGCGCCATCATCTGGCAGGCCGGATCGGAAAATCAATATTGGAGCGTTTGATTGCCCTGACATGGGCAAGGCGTTTGCCTCAATCCCGCATCATCAGCTTCTCGCCTGAAGGCGAAAGACGGTTTTTAGCTTGGTTACAATAAAACCTGCAAATACTGTTCACCAGATAATGCTCATCCTTGCAGATTATGCAAACTAACCGACGGACAAATATCTTTGGCTATTTCGCATAAATGACGGTGATGGGTCAGATATATTACCTGCCCCGCCTCAGCCATTTGGGAAAAAATTCGTAAAGTCTCTTCGGCGCGGAAATCATCAAAGCTTTCCATAATATCATCCGCAATAAATGGCAGCGCCGGACGCTCACGCACAAATTCATAGTAACCGGCCACTCGTAATGCCAGATAAAGCTGGAAGCGCGTACCTTTTGATAATTCCTGTGCTTCGCGTGAACTGCCATCGGCAGCGCGCGCGATCAAAATTTCACCCTCTTTACCCGGTTGAGTTGCAAGTCCTGAATAATCGCCACGGCTGATCGTACTGAAAGCTTCAGATGCTCGCTCCATCATCGAAGAGCGATGCTTGTCACGATAAGCTTTCAAACCTTCTTCAGCAGCGGCTATACCAATACGCAATTGCAGATAATTGCGCGCCCCCTCTTCAATTTCCAATAAAATGGTGCGACGCCGCTCTTCAATGGCAGCAATCTTGTTATCGCCGCCAACAGCTGCAATTTTATCTTCTGCTTGATTTTTAGCGAGATAAAGTTCCTGACAACGCCCATCAATGTCTTCACTTTTCGCTCTTAATTCCGTCAATTCTGCTTCAACGATATCACGCACCAACAACTCAAGTTGTTGTTCAGCAGCTTGTGCATTTTCACAACCAAGCATCGAAATCAGCTCGGATTCAGCATCCTCAATATAGGATTTAAGCTCCGCACGCTCTTGCACTTGTGCAAGCTTTTCCAATAATGCTTCCAGCGTCTCGACATGAAAGACTTTTGTTTTTTCAACCTTGGTCGCCAATAGAATAGCTTGGGAGGACGAAATTTCCCTCTCTCGCTGCGCCGCTTCTTCTAATGCTTCCAACAATTTTCGCCGACGTTCATCGGCATTCACGGCCGTTTTATTGGCTTCTTGCAATTGGTGCGCGAGATCGAGCGGTTCAAAATTTTCATCGTCAAATCCAGCCTGAAGGCTCAAATTTTGTACCTGCAAGCGGAATTGTTTTTGATCTTCTTCCATCTTGTCGATGCGGTCAGCAAGCGAAGATTGCTTTTCCAGCACGGCTTCCAGATCACGCATCAGCGGCAGTATTTCACGCACAAATGCCAGTTCAACCGGGTCACCATTCTGCTCCAACCAACAGGATGCACATGTCTCAAGCCATTGTTTTTGCCACGCCTGATCATCTTGCTGCGCTAGATTTAATGCCTGCACGCGGCGGTGTAACTCTTCTTCCGATTTGCTGCGCGCAAGTTGCAGTTTTTGCCACTCACTTTCGCGTTCAATCAGAACGGAGGCGCGCGCAATCAAATTTTGCAATGACAGATTTTCAGCGCTATCGAAGGAAAGTCCAGCC
The DNA here is from genome assembly GCF_044987585.2 of Paenochrobactrum sp. BZR 201-1. Lineage (NCBI taxonomy): Bacteria > Pseudomonadati > Pseudomonadota > Alphaproteobacteria > Hyphomicrobiales > Brucellaceae > Paenochrobactrum > Paenochrobactrum sp. BZR 201-1. The sequence goes on from NZ_JBJDRZ020000018.1 coordinate 4,864, forward strand.
TGTGCCAGGACGTTTTTCATCCGCTCAACAGCTTCGATTTCTTCGTCATTCACAGCCTTTAGCTTGCGCTCCGCAGTCAATAGCTGCGTGTGGGTTTCCAAAGCCTGTTCTCTCTTTGCCAACCAATCATCAAGATTATCAATCGTTAAATATCCAACAAGCTGTGGCGACATTTTTTCAAGCAGAACATCCATCCATTGCTGAAGCGAGCCAAACTCTTTTCCCGCTGTTTGAAGTGTACTTTCTGCGCGTTTTAATTCGTCATCGGTAAGTTTATGATCATGGGTTAATTGCTGTAGCCTCGTCAAATCGCTGATCTGCGAAATCCGGCTTGATTGAACCTGATCATCTTGGCGTAAAACATGCTCAAACTTGTCCGCAGAGACCTGATCCAATTGCCGGCGATGGTTTGCCCATGCCTCTTCTCTTTCGCGCCGGATTGCAAGTGCCACATGATCATCGACCAAGCCCTGTGCGAGCCTCAGCGCATCTTTTTCACTTTGCAACTGCGCCAAACGACTATTCAAGCGGGCAACATCCTGTTTACATTGCTTGATATGATCTTTTTGCGCCGATATTTCTGCTTTATGGCGCTGCACAACTGCCCTATCAGGCACAATCATAACCGCTAAGTGCTCGGCTCCCTCGTCATAAGGGCGAAGCCGATCAAGACGCGATAGAAGCGCCGCTTGTAATTCGGCTAAATTTTCTTTTAAATTTTGCTGACGCACATGATGATCGGACAATCGTGATCGCGCCACCAAATCTTGCAATTCATGCAGCACCGAGCTATCAAATTCAAATGTCTGATCGTCATCCAAACCGTCTTTATGTTGTATCTTTAAAAGCTTTGCCTGCTGCTCGGCATTCACCAGTTCTGACTGTGCAGCTTTCAATGCAATATCAAGGCCGGAGCGCGCCTCAAGCAGAGTGCTGAATTGACCTGCGACACGAGCAGAAAGCACCAGATTTTGCGGGTTTTTCTCATTTTCACGATCTAAGCGTCGTAAAATTCCCTGCAATATGCCTTGCAATTCCCGCGCTTCCAAGCGTCGTTCAGGCAGATCTTTGACCGCGGTTAAAAAGCGCGCCCGTAAATCTTCCAGTGCCTCAAGGCGTCCTGTCAATTGCAGCGCATTCTCATCCACTTCGATTGCTTCGATCTGACTGCGCAAACGCTCCATTTCACCAGTTAAAGATTGCATCTGCACACGCAACTCAATCTCTTGCCGGTGCAATTGCTGCACATCTGCCGTCCAGTCTTGTGGTGGTTGCGGCAAATCTTGCAACGGTGCCAAACGTTCACGCAAACGTTTTAAGCTCGCCAATCGCGGCAAAGCATTAAGCTGTTTTTCGAGCGCTGCAATACGCAATCGGATCGTATTGCGCTCAGCATTCACCTCTTGATATTGATTGGTTGCCTGATCACGGTTTTTGATCAGTTGCGCAAAATCAGCAGCAAAAACATCAAATTGCTCACGCTCGGCTTTTAAATCAGCCAACTGTGCTTTCAATGCCTGCAATTGGCTGTTGCGACCACGAAATTTATAAAACAAATCCGCTTCACTGCGCAGTTCCGTCAGTCTATTGCTTAATTGTGCCAAGCCTGCACTGGCAGAGAAAAGCAACTCGCCCAGATCACCTTTACTGGCCAGAATATTCTCGCCGCCTTGCTCCAGCGTTTCATCATTCAATGAAAACATTGTACGGTAACTGTCGCGTTCAATTGCGCCAATATCAGCGCGTATCGCACTTTCCGGCAATGGCCGGCCTTGCGCGTCCAGCAAACTATTATTCGGCCGCTTGATACGGACAAACTCTTTTGTCTCACCATTAACCTCAAGCAACCCGCCAAGTTGCATCGTGTTATAGGGATGAATAAAATTATAAGAACTTTGCGCGCCTATACCGAAAATCAGATCCAGCAGACCGGAAAAAAGCGTTGATTTTCCTGCTTCATTCGGCCCGTAAATGATGTGAAAGTCCGGTTTTTTGTCTGTTTTTGTACCAAATTCAATCTGTTTATCAGTAAATTTGCCATAACGGGTGAGGTCAAAACGTTGTAATCGCATTTTTTAAGCCTCACTCTCATCAGATTGAAGCCGTGCGATAACATTTTCCGCACCCACTTTAACCAGACCATCAATGATGGCTTGAAACTCCCCCTCGTCCTGCCCGAATATGTCTCGACATTCCGGTGGCAATTGCGCTTTCAGTTCATCCGCCATTTTTTGTGCATTGAGCTGAAAAGAAGGCGTTGTTAAAATATCCTGCTTCACGAGTTGATAAAGATCATACAACGGGTCGCTATTATCCTTTGTATGATCTTTTAACGGCTGGCAGGCAACTTCCAGTTTTTCAACCCATGTCCTTCCAATAGAAGCCGCTTTCGCTTCCAATTCCGCCAACAGCAAATCCGCATCACGGCGTATGCGCCATGCTAAAGCCGTGTGGCCGGTCAAATACACACGAAACACGCCATGTTCAGCCTGTACTTGTGCCGTTTTTTTATGTAGCTCATCACCGATAAATTGAACCAGTTGTGGCCATTCAGACAAGTCACTAACATTGACATCTAACCGCTCAAACTGTGCAATACTGGTAACATGCTCAACAATTTCAACAGAGCGATCATTGTTGACGGTTACGAGGCTTACCGATTTTGCACCAGCCTCATTAATGTCACGTCCCTGCGGCATGCCGGGCATCACGATTGCACAAGCACCTTCAACAAGACTGCGCTTATGAATATGCCCTAAAGCCCAATATTGAAAACCGCTTTCCTGCAAATCCTTGATACTGCATGGCGCATAAAGATCATGACCTTCGCTTCCGGCCAAACTTGTATGTAAAAGCCCGATATTAAATGCGCCAATCTGCGGCTGCTTATATTTAGGAAGCAGACTATCCGGCGCATGAGCCTGCGCAAAACTCAAGCCATGAATGCAAATCGGAAAAGACGTTCCATCATGGTCAATTTCCACCATTTCCGCACGTCCGCCAAAGAGTTTTACACTCTCAGGCAGCACCAATTCTTTGGTGATACGCGACAAAGCATCATGATTGCCACGAATAATGAAAGTGCTGATTTGAGCATCATTCAGCCGTCTTAATTGTTCATGCAAAAAACGCGCGGTTTTCATCGATGTCTGATCGCCGTCATAAAGATCACCGGCAATCAGCAATGCATCTACTTGTTGTTCAAGACATAGATCAATTATGCGTACAAAAGCCTGCCGCGTTGCATTACCGATCAGTTCTGCCAATTCGCTATTGCGCAATGCAAGCGAGCGCAGCGGCGAATCCAAATGAATGTCGGCAGCATGTACAAAACGAAAAGTCACAACAATTCCAACACGTTCAAATTAATCAACGCCAGTGCAAAGATTGCGCCAGCGTCCCATTTTTTCTTATTCCTTTGGAGCAGAAAAAACACCATTTAGCAATGACGGCTTGTCGTTTGTCCAATCAGGCCAGCGGCTTTATTCCAAACCGCCAGCCTGACGGCTGAAATCACTTCAGACCTTTTCCTGCCCGTCACGATTAATATTGGAAGATTGATCTGTATCAGCCCATCAACCTGCTTTTTCGCTCGTTTCAACCGGAATAACCTTGCGGTGCTTTCCGTCAGGGCCTTGTGCCTTCAAACTGGCATGGCTTGGCGGATCACTTGGAATATGAGCCGGGCGGCGCGCCTCAAACTCTTTACGGAGCACCGGCACCACTTCCGTGCCCAAAAGTTCGATTTGCTCCAGCACCATTTCTTCCGGCAAACCAGCATGGTCCACAAGAAAAAGCTGACGCTGATAATGACCGGCATAATCGGCAAAGCTCAATGTCCGCTCAATCACCTGCTCCGGTGAGCCGACGGTCAGCGGGGTCATTTGCGTGAACTCTTCCAGCGAAGGGCCATGGCCATAGACCGGAGCCTTATCAAAGTAAGGACGGAATTTCGCAACCGCGTCCTGACTGTTTTTCTGCATAAACACATGACCACCCAGACCAACAATCGCCTGATCGGCACTGCCGTGGCCGTAATGTTCAAAACGCGAGCGATAAAGATTGATCATCTGCTCGGTATGTTCTTTGTTCCAGAAGATATTATTGGCGAAAAATCCATCGCCATAGAATGCAGCCTGTTCGGCAATTTCGGTGCTGCGGATAGAACCATGCCAGACAAATGGCGGCGTATCATCAAGCGGTGCCGGTGCCAGTGTAAAACCACGCAATGGCGTACGGAACTGACCTTCCCAATCCACAATCCTTTCCCGCCATAAACGGCGCAGCAAATGATAATTTTCAATGGCCATCGGAATACCCTGACGGATATCTTTGCCGAACCACGGATAAACCGGCCCCGTATTGCCGCGTCCCATCATCAGATCTACACGGCCATCGGCCAGATGCTGAAGTACTGAAAAATCTTCGGCAATTTTCACCGGATCATTGGTGGTAATCAGCGTTGTTGCGGTGGTCAGCTGAATCTTGCTGGTTTTAGCCGCAATCCAACCCAACATCGTTGTCGGCGATGAAGGCACAAATGGCGGATTATGATGTTCGCCGGTAGCGAACACATCCAAACCAACCTCTTCTGCCTTCAAAGCATATTTCATCATGGCCTTAAGGCGCTGATGCTCGGTTGGTGTATGATTGTTGGTTGGATCAGTTGTCAGATCACCGACAGTAAAAATTCCAAACTGCATAATAACACCCGTATAATTATAGCTGCGTCAACGCAGTCAAATATAAAGTAAGCGCCATAACGCTCTTGTCAGGTTCTATATAATGCAGTTGTCGGGGAATTAACCCATCAACGTTAGAGACAGATTGTCAACAAATCGGCATCGATGCAAAGCTTTTAAAATAAACATCGCCAATTAAGCGCCGCATGAACTATCAAAGTTTCAGGGGCAGCCTGAAAGATCATTTCAGCTGCCTCTGAATATCCGGAAATTATCTTTAATTTACTTGGAAACCAGCTTGATTTGCGTAGCAGTTACCTTTTCGACCGCAATTTGCGAATAAACAAGCGGAACATGTTTTGCCTGATGCCAGTTTTGTAACAGATCACCATAATGATCCGACATCGGCACACCAGATTGCCCCGGATTGTTCACAAATAAGCTATTATCCCATTCACCGACATCAATAACCATCCGAACCGAAGGACCGGATGTAACCGAAAAATCGCTCAAACGATAATTTGCCAAATTCAGCGTTGAACTAGAACCGCCTACAGGCACAGTTGCCATCGACCAATCTTTATCAGTCAATGATTGCAACGGATGACGCAGGCTTAAATTGTGGATTTTACCCCAGTTCCATTCATTGAGATCATTGCCCAGCAATTGGCGGCATTCTATCATCGCATCCGCCAGACTTTGCGCCAATTCTGTTGTGAGCTCATGTGTTACTTCGGCATTTTCCAGCCAAGCCACGACATTTTGCGAGTCAAACGGCATCAGCATGGCCATAATTTGTTCAGTCGCACCTGACTTTTGTGCAACCAGCTTGCCCAAATGCTTGCTGAACCAAACTTCAAAAAGTGCGGCTGCGCCCGAAGAAGCAGCCAAATTACCATCAAAATCATGCAAGATTTGCCATGCTTCATTGGCATTTTCTTCATTGAAAAATACTTGCAGACGTTTAATTGCACGCGCAGCTATCGGTGAAAAAGTCGACACCTGCAAATTGACGCAATCAGCCAATGAGATTGGTTTAGTGCGTGATAATTCACGATATAATGTATCCTGACGGCTGCTATCTGCCCATTCATAACCGATAGCCGGATTGTTGGCCGTCCATTCTGGCGGAATATTCAAAGCATTGGCTGTGGCGACGAAACCGCAGGACGGATTAACCGCAACAGGGCCAGCATCAGGCGCCAGATAACCATTCCACTCATATTGACCATTGCCAAGAACCGGCAGAAGGCCATCCCAATTGTCACGAATTGGTGTTGCTCCTGATGGTTTCCAGACAATTGTATTCGCCGTATCAGCATAAATATGATTGACCGACGGACAGCCCCATCCTTCAAGCGCCTTAAAATACTCCGGATAATTTTTGGCCTTCATCACCGAAAGGCTTGCCATATAAGGCGCCATACCGGCATCCATCCATACGGTTCGAAGGGCGAAGGCACGATTATTATCTTTATCCTGATAAAGAACTGGGCCATGACGGGTAAACTTAAATTCCACCTCCTGATCCGGATAACCCTTCACCGGAATGGTTTCTTTAATGGTGGTCATTTCTTCCCAACCATCAGCATATGCATATTGATCGGGCGCGTTTTCATGCGTGTCATAGACATAAATATCTTCTTGATCAGCACCGAAGATCGTCAGACCAAAGGCTGCGGTTCCGTTATGTCCCATGGAAATTCCAGGCACCATCGGTTCCCCTGCACCGATGACATCCAAGCCCGGCATAGTCAAATGAACCACATAACGGATCGACGGCAATACATGAGTGCGATGCGGATCAAGCGATAAAATCGGGCGACCAGTGCTGGTTTTATCCGCAGAAATTGCCCAATTGTTGGAGCCTTCTTCAAAAGGTGCACGATCAATTTCACCTGCAGGCGTCACAGCCGTCCAAAACCGTGCCTCATCAAGTGTTGCCTCAAGGCGCTCTTTGGAAAAATTAACCGGACTGACAGCCAGACGGAAATCACGTAATACCCTGTCTGTCACAACAGCCGGATCCAAGCCTTCAACCGGTTGCGGCACATTGCCAAGCACCAGTTGTTTGCGCAATAAATCAAGCTTCGCGCCAAGCTCTTTGCCGGCTGCGGCCATAATTTTTGCGCGCAATAATTCTGATGTCGCATTCATCACCAGCGAGTGACTGCGCACCCGCACGACATCTTCTGCTGCCCAATGATCGGGTTTGGTACCAAGCAGCTCAAATTCAGGCGGAAGCGCAATTTCACCGCTCAGACAGCCGTCAACATAAGCATTGATCCCTTTGGCAAAAGCTGTGCAGATTTCCTGTGAATCCTCACCGTAAGCCTGCCATTCAGGTTTCATATCTCCGCGATACAAAAACAAACGTGCGGCTTTATCCTGCTCCAGATAGCCGGGGCCAAAATCGCGCGCCAACAAACCAAGTCCGCGTTTTCGCGCCAGATCAACTTGCCATAAACGATCGCGTGCGGCATTCCATCCTTGTGCAAAAAACAAATCATGCAGATTTTCTGCTCTGATATGTGCAACACCCCAATGATCAATATTAATCGTGACGTCTTTTTCTAAACCCGTCACACGGGTTGCAGCTAAATTGATTGCCCCGGACATAGATATTCTCCAATTATTTCCAAGCAAGTCATTGTTCGAAATAGTAAAAAAACGGTTCGGATTTTCATAATCCGAACCGTTGTTATCAGACTTTATTCGAGGTTTAAAAACAAGCCCGCATGGAGACGCGCGCGTTCAACCAGACTATCTTCGAAAATATGCTCGCCCAATGTGTGTAACCCGGCACCACGCACACCGATGGAATCCAGTGTCGGCACGCCCAAAGCACCGGTGAAATTACCATCTGAGCCGCCGCCAAAGCTTTGATGGCTCATGGTGAACCCGATTTCTTTGGCAATTTCATTGGCAAAATGGAATAGCTTCATGTCCTGCGGTTGATCCGGTTCCCAAACCGGTCTTGTCACACCACGCGTAACAATCAATTCCACATCGTTTCGGGTGCCCGCCAAAGCCATGATACGGGCAACACCGTCATCGAGACTTTGCTGGGTTTTGGACATGCTCAATGCTTCAGCCTTGCAATTGGAAGAAACGCAGTTGACCCATTGTCCGGCGTGAATAACCCCGACCGAAAATGTGCAGTCGTCATTGGTCAGGTCTTCAATCTCCACGATCTTTTCAGCCATCAAACGTATGGCAGAACGGCCATCTTTCAAATAAGCACCGGCATGGTTCGGGCGACCGATCGTCTCCAAATTATAGCGTGCAATGGCATAACGACCAACAACTGCGCCGCCATCTTCACGCGCTGGCTCCGGCACCAATACATATTTATTTTTCAATGCCTCCTGTTCAATGAGATCACGCGTTGAAGGTGTTCCGACCTCTTCATCGGGTGTCAGCAAAAACGTCACCGGCAATTTGGTTGTTAATCCGCTTCTTGCAATCTGACGCATAGCTTCAAGTGCTACAAAATTACCGCCCTTCATATCCTGAATACCGGGACCGTAAATTTTGCCGCCTTCACGGCGATATGGGTTGATATCAATCACACCCAACGGGTGAACCGTATCCAGATGACCGGAAACCATAATGCCGGGCTTACCTTGATCGGAATGCGGAAATTTAGCCCGCAAAGAGCCGCCATACCCCATCCTTCCGGGAATAAATTCAATAGCCGCACCAGCAGCGGCAAAATCATAAGCTGCCGCTTCAACCATGCGATTAACCGCACTTGCATCGAAAGTCGGGCTTTCTGTTTCAATCCAAACCCGCAATCGGGCAATCATATCATCGAGATCAAATGTTAACTTACCGGCACTCATGCTGCTAATTCCTTGATGACTGGCAAACGTGTTTCGACAATGCGTGCATAGATGGAAGAGCCGATCGGCAAGGTTGCCGGATCGAGCATAAAGGCGGGATTATGCAAGGCTGCTTGTCCGGCATGCATCACATTGATGTAAGCGCCCGGCACTTGTGCCAGCATATCGGCAAAGTCTTCACTGCCCATAAATGCCGGACAATCATCGCTGACATTTTCCTCACCCAACACATCGCGTGCTGCCGCCAGATAAGCATCCGACAATTCATGATCGTTACGCAAAACATCAAAAACATTGCGAAGATCAACATCCACTTTAATACCGTAGCTAATTGCAACACCTGCGCAAAGTTCACGCATACGCTGCTCGGCAAGCGCGCAAACCTGCTTGTCAAAATAGCGGATTGTGCCGGTAATGGTGGCAACTTCCGGCACAATATTATAGGCACTGCCGGTATGAAACTGGGTGCAGGAAAGCACGCAAGCGTCCGTTGCCGAAATGTTGCGTGAAACAATGGTCTGCAATTGACCAATCAGATCAGCACCAATCACCAATACGTCACGCGCATTATGGGGCTGTGCTGCATGGCTGCCCTTGCCGGTCAGTTTAATGTCAAAAAAGCTGGCGCCAGCCATAGCCGCACCTTTACGAAGGGCGGCTTTGCCGAGTTGCCCCATTGGCTGATTATGCATACCGTAAATTTCATCGCATGGAAAACGTTGAAATAACCCTTCAGCAATCATACGACGCGCTCCGCCCAATCCCTCTTCGGCAGGCTGGAAAATAAAGACAACAGTACCTTCAAAATTGCGTGTTGCCGCCAAATATTGCGCAGCACCCAACAGCATTGTCGTGTGGCCATCATGGCCGCAAGCATGCATGCGCCCCGGATTTTGCGATGTATAAGAAACACCCGAAATTTCATCAATCGGCAATGCATCCATATCAGCACGCAAACCAATACGGCGATTGCTATGATGACGGCCTTTCAAAATACCGACAACGCCTGTCGCGGCAATATCGGTATGAACTTCATCAAAACCCCATTCTTCCAACAGTTTTTTGACCACACCTGCGGCATGTTGCTCTTCAAAACCGATTTGCGGATGGCGATGCAAATCCTCAAAAACCGCACGCATTTGGTCGGCTTTTTCTTCGATAAAAGGTATAATGCCCATAATTGCATTCCTGTCTGACAAAGGATGATAATTTCGATAAAGGCGCAGGATCCCCCTACGTCTTTACATCAGGCTGCAGGTCGTCCTGCTGCAAAATCCCAGAAACGTCCGGGCGCTGCCTCAATGAGGGAGCGTGTATATTCATGAGATGGACGACCAAGCACATCGGCGGCTTTGCCCTGCTCAACCACTTGACCACGCTGCATCACCAGCACTTCATCACAAATTTGTGCGGCGACCCGCAAATCATGGGTAATGAAAATAATGGCAATGCCCGTTTCTTTTTGCAGCTCCGCCAGCAAATCCAAGACTTGCGCCTGCACTGAAACATCCAGCGCCGAAACTGCTTCATCCGCCACCAGAATATCCGGCCTCAAGGCTACCGCCCGGGCAATGGCAATACGTTGGCGCTGACCACCGGAAAACTGATGCGGATAGCGCTTCAATGAATCTTCCGGCAGTGACACAATTTTCAACAGGCGCTTGGCTTCGCGGACTGCTTCATCATAAGGAACCCCGTAATTGAGCGGCCCTTCCGTCAAGCTTTGCTCGATTGTCCAGCGCGGATTGAGCGAACGGAACGGATCTTGAAACACCACTTGAAGCTTTTGGCGAAACGGTTTCATTTCGCGCCGGCCAAGATGTGCAATATTACGGCCATCAATGATAATTTCGCCTTCTGTCGGCTCAATCAACCGCATGATAGAACGGGCAACTGTTGTTTTGCCGGAACCGGATTCACCAACAATACCAAGTGTTTTTCCCGGTTGCAGATCAAAGCTGACATCACGAGAAGCTCGCGTTCCCGCTTTCATGCGAAACAGACCGCCAACCTTATAGGTCATGCCGAGATCACGTACCTTAATAACAGCTTCGCTTGTCACCTCTTCACGTGCTTCCCGCGGATTGAGGCTTGGCACCGAGGCAAGCAGATCTTTGGTATATTGTTGCTGCGGATTTGTTAAAACATCACGGATTGTCCCGTATTCAACAATTTCACCGCTTCGCATCACACAAACCCGATCAGCAATTTCGGCGACCACTCCCATATCATGGGTAATAAACAACACCGCCGTTCCGTGCTTTTCCTGCAATTCGGCAATCAGTGCCAGAATTTGCTTTTGTGTTGTTACATCCAATGCGGTTGTCGGTTCATCGGCAATCAGCACAGCAGGCTCCAGAATAAGCGCCATCGCGATCATGATACGTTGACGCTGGCCACCGGAAAGCTGGTGCGGATAGCTTTGATAAATACGCTCCACATCCGGCAGATGAACCTGCTCCATAATATTGATCACCTTCGCCCGCTTTTCGGCGGCCGAAAGATTGGTATGAACATCCAGCACTTCAGTGATCTGCTCACCGACCCTGATAACCGGATTAAGTGCTGTCATCGGCTCCTGAAAGATCATAGAAACGCGGGTCGCGCGCATTTTCTTCATCTCGGCAACCGATAGCTTCAAAAGATCGGTTCCATCCAGCTTGATCGCGCCACTTTTTACCAAAAGCGCGCCTTTCGGCAAAAGCCCCATCACGGTCAAGGATGTCACCGATTTGCCGGAACCGGATTCACCCACCAAACAAAGGGTTTCTCCTTTACGGATGTTAAAGCTCACACTGCCCAAAACAGGCGTGCCACTTGGAAGACCGATCATCAGATCTTCCACTTCCAGCACAACAGGCTCGCCGGAGAAATCACGATTTCTTAATTCCATGTCAGCCCTCCCGTTTTTTCAAACGCGGATCAAGCATATCGCGCGCGGTATCGCCCAACAGATTGATCGACAAAACACATAAAGTGAGCAGCAAACCCGGCCACAAAACAATAGATGGTTTGATGCGGAAAAACTGACGCCCTTCAGCCATAATATTGCCCCAGGTCGGAATTTCCGTGCTGATACCAGCGCCCAAAAAGGACAAAATCGCTTCAGTCAAAATCGCCGAGGCCACAATGTAAGTGCCCTGTACAATCAGCGGTGCCATAGTGTTTGGCAACAAATGACGAAACAAGATTTTCGGTGTACTGGAGCCAAGAGCAAGGGCGGCTTCCACATATGGCTCTTCGCGTGCTGTCAAAATGACCGCGCGCACCAAACGCACCACGCGCGGCACTTCCGGTATGGTAATAGCGACAATCACCGAACCGATTGAAGGGCCATTAAGCGCCACCAATGCGATAGCAATCAAAATGGACGGCATTGCCATCAAAGCATCCATCATGCGCATGATGATTGCATCTGCGGGGCGGAAAAACCCTGCAATCAGGCCGATAAAGGCACCTGCAATAATTGAAGCAACAGCTGCCAGAACACCAATCAAGAGCGATATGCGCCCGCCTAAAATCATACGGGAGAAAAGATCACGACCGTAATTATCCGTGCCGAGAATATACTCATCCGATGGCGGCTTAAGCCGCATCAAAGGGTTCATCGCCAGCGGGTCATGCGGTGCGATCCACGGCGAAATCAATGTTACAAAAATAATTGCAGCTAATAAGAAAGCGGCAATCAGCGGCCCGATACCAACGCGTGCGACGCGTGGCAACGAGAAAAAGCGCAGCATCCAATGCATGCCGGCTGATGTCTGTTCTGTACGCATCAATAACGGATCCTCGGGTCAAACAATGTGTATGAAAGGTCAATCAGCAGATTGACAAAAACATAAAGCGCGCTGGTTAAAAGGATCATCGCCTGAATAACCGGATAATCGCGTGCCAAAACGGCATCTACAGTCAAACGCCCAATACCCGGAATATTGAAGATGCTCTCCGTTACCACTACACCGGAAATCAACAGTGCAAAGCCGGTACCAACGATTGTGACGACTGGAACGGCTGCATTTTTCAAAGCATGCACAAAAAGAAGCCTGCGATCGCTTACACCTTTTGCCCGTGCGGTGCGGATATAATCCTCCCCCAGCACATCAAGCATGGCGGCACGGGTCATACGCGCAATCAACGCAATATAGATGGATGCAAGTGTCAGAGCCGGCAAAATAGCGCGCTCCAGAAAACCACCCAGCCCCGACGAAATCGGCCTGAACCCTTGCACCGGCAACCAGCCAAGATTGACCGAGAAAATCAATAGCAAGACATAACCGACCAAGAAAACGGGTACAGAAAAACCAAGGACTGAAAAGCTCATCACCAGATAATCAACCCATGTGCGGTGACGCCATGCAGCAATCACGCCCATTGGTATTGCAACTAGAATAGCAATGATGATGGTGAGGATGGCGATTGATATTGTTGGGCCAATACGCGATGAAACCATATCCAATACGGGAATACCAGAAATCAGCGATGTACCCAAATCGCCCTGGAAAATCTTGCCCATCCATGTGAAATATTGCGTCAAAATCGGCTCATTCAGCCCCATCGCTTCACGAATACGATCAAGCTGTTCGGTCGTTGCGGCATCGCCTGCCAAAATGGCAGCCGGGTCACCCGGGGTGAGACGCAGGAGAAGGAATACAAAAATCGATACCAGCAATAATACCGGTATGAGGGAGAGAATTCTTTTTAACAGATAAACAGCCATATGCGGATCCCGCTTGAGGCGAAGCCGGTTTAATCCGGCTTCGCATGGAACTGGAAATTATCGTTTTAAGAAAAACGAAACGCTAAGGCAGCTTATTCTTCCGCTTTCTTTAAATTCCAGAAAACCGGAACCGGTGCGCCAATCATGTCGACCACATTGGAGCGACGTGCCTGTGGCGGGTTATATTCACCGAGCGGAATATAGAGAACATTCGCAAATGTGTGATCTTGAATTTTCTCGATAATTGCTTTCTGTTCTTCCGGTGTTTTTGCTGCAATATACTCTTTTTTCAGCGCTTCGATCTTGTCATCCTGCGGCCAGCCAAACCAGCCCTGATCACCACGGCCATTGAGCATCACCGAATTCAAAGGTGTAGCAATTTCCGGAATCTGCCAATTGGTGAAGAACATGTTCCAACCACCCTTTGACGGCTCATCTTTGGAAGCGCGACGCCCGACCAAAGTCTGCCAATCCATCGGTTGCATATCCACTTTGAAACCAGCAGCGCGCAATTGCTGCGCAGCGACGACCGGCTGCGGGCTCAAACTGCTCACATCAGTCGGCTGCATCAAAACAACAGGCGTTCCATCATAACCGGCTTTTTCAAGAAGCTTTTTGGCTTCTTCAACATTACCGGCACCAACAAGGCTTTCAGAACCTATATCGGTTGCATTTGGTGTGCCGCATCCAAAAATTGCCCCGCATGTGTGGTAGTAATTAGGATCCGCCATCAAAGCAGCCAGAACAGGCTCTTGTGACATCGCCAATAAGGCTGCACGGCGAATATCGGGATTATCAAAAGGTGCATGTTTGAAATTCAAACGCCCCATTGTCTGATATCCAAGCGGATCACGCTGCTCGAGCACGACGCTGTCATCACCATCAAAGAGCGGCACCAGATCAACCGGCACCTGTTCGATATAATCGATCTCCCCGCTCATCAGTGCATTGGCCGCTGTTTGGGCGTCCGTCATTGTCACCCAACGTACCTTGTCGACATTGACAACTTTACCGCCTGCCATCCAGCTTGCCGGTTCTTCGCGCGGAACATAATCCTCAAACTTGGCATATGTGACACCGACGCCCGGCTGAAACTCTTCCGCCACAAATTTAAAAGGACCGGAACCGATATGTTCGGTAATGGCCGTATCGGCAGAGGTCGCAGCAATACGTGCAGGCATAATGAATGGCGGCAGTGCCGACTGCTTGGCCAATGTATCAAGGAAAGGTGCGAATGGTTCTTTCAGTGTCCAGACAATGGTTTTGTCATCACCAGCCTTCAAATTATCGGTGATATCCATCACCAGCTGACCACCGGAATCGCGCTTTGCCCAACGCTCCAAGGATGCAACCACATCTGCGGATGTCACCGGCGCACCATCATGGAACTTCAAACCGTCACGAAGGGTGAAAGTATAGATTTTCCCATCGTCTGAAACTTCCCAATCAGCCATCTGCGGCTGAGGTTTGAAGTTTTCATCGACAGCAACCAATACGTCATAAATCATATAGGCATGGTCGCGGGTAATATGCGCGGTCGTGATAACCGGATCAAGCATGCGCAAATCAGAATGCATAACAGCGGTCAGTGTTGTTTCCGACCATGCATGGCTCGCACTCAACGCAATAAAGGATGCGGCAAGACCATATTTAAACTTACGGAGAATAGGCCTAGATTGTGTTGGTTTAAAAAACTGCATCTATATGGTTCCCCTAAAGATTGTTATTATGACGTGAATTCTGCTCCCAGCGGCTCAAGGCGAAGGCCTGAACGTAGTTTTCTCCATGATAATTGTGCAGGACTGAGCGGCATGGCGCCCGGAGCTGTGCAAACCAGTAGTTTTTCTGCAATCGGCGCGAAATCTGCACGAAAATGCACCGAACTTTTATTGACCAAAATGGCCTGTTGTTCCGGCTCGATCCCGACCATGCGATAAAGTTCACGATCGGCCATCTGTGCCAGATTTGTGGTGACGACAATTCGGGTACCGCCCAGCCGCAAGCAGGCAGACAACCCCATATCCAGCCATGCCCCGCCGTAATAAGGGCCAGTTGCATGAGCTTTACCGTCTGATAATTTTTCGACAACAAAACGCGCTATGAAAGGCTCGTCACCTTCAATGCCCGATTTACCGCCGAGTGAAATTTCAATCTCTTCTCCTTCACCTGCTTCATGCGCAGCCTTTGCAGCAACTGCATCATGAATACAGCCAATGGCTGCTCGTTCCGCTCCGCATTGAACAAGTGCCCGCAACATGCCGGTTGTATCAGAACTGCCGCCCGCGCCCGGATTATCTTGCGTATCAGCAATCACAATAGGACGGCTGGCATTTTGAGCCAGTTCCATGGCTTTTTTAACGCCTTCCACCGGCTTATAGGCTGTACCTGCAAAAGCAGACTCGGCATCGACCAGTGCCTTGGCGATAATGTCTGCTTGTTGTTTGACGACTTGCTCATTCCAGCCATAAGCAAAAACGGAAGAACCGCATTCCGCAAAATCGGCTGCCGGAAAGCCCATAAAAAGCGAGGCCGTTTCCACGTCGCCAGGCAAATTGGCCGTCATGTTATAAAGATTTTTAGCAGGCTGTTCATCCGTACACTGCCATGCAATGGGTATCAGATAGTCGCCTTGCCGCATTGTTTTATGCCAGTTATTTTTGCCCTTCAGCATCAGTGCATCAAGCGCTTTTGCCGAACGATAACCTGTCTCGGCCATATCAATATGCGGATAGGTACGAAACCCCACCATCACATCCGCATGTTCAAACATTTTTTTGGTAATATTGCCATGAAGATCAAGCGCAACTGCAAGCGGTTCATGCGGACGCACCGCGCGTACACGCGCCAATAATTCGCCCTCACCATCATCAATATGCTCGGCAACCATTGCACCATGCAAATCAATGAAAATACCATCGAGATCGCCACAATCACGTAAGCCTTCGATAATTTCGGTCACGATCGTTTCATAGGCATCTTTTGTAACAGGCGCTGACGGAATAGCGCCCGCCCATAAAATCGGCACTACGTCCCAACTTGCCTCTTTGGCATATTTTAAAGCGCCAGCAATGCCGAGATTAATATCGACTGCATTTTTTAATATATCTTTCCCACGTGACAGCGGAATATATCCACCGCCCTGCTCAAACGCCGCCATATTTGCAGGATTAGCTGCAAATGTATTGGTTTCATGTAAGAAGCCGGCAACAGCAACGCGTTTGGACACGTATATTCCTCCGTTTTTTATAAGTGCCCCCTCAGGCACATGGTGTATCTCTTAGCGATACACTTGTATTGTTTTTAATCCTAAGTGATAATTTTGATACTTGTCAATCAATGAATCTGCATTAATGGTTTTGCACATGAACAGATTTAGAGACCTACGCGGTATATCGACATTCAGCCCCGAAGATGCGGATGCTTTCAAAGATGACCCATTGTTTTTGCGCTCGGTTGCAAGAACAGTGGCCGTTATGATGGCGTTTCAAAATGCCCGCCATCCTTTATCACTGTCTCAGGTGGCTGCTGAGGCAGGCATTGACCGCAGTGCAGCGCAACGCATTATTCACTCATTGATGAAACTCGACATGCTAAGCCGCGACCCTGAAGATCGCGGTTATCTGCCCGGCATGCGCGTGTTGGACATGACCCATGACCTCTTGCGCCTCAATCCCATGTTGCAACGGGCCAATCCGGTTCTATTGCAGCTTAGACGACGGGTCAGGGAGCGTGTGGATCTCTCGCTTTTTGATGATGTACGGGTGATTTATGCCTTGCGTATGCCATCCAAACACGAAACATTCAATGCGACCATCGTCGGCAATACAGTGCCGACCTATTGCACCGCGGGCGGCATCGCCGTGCTTGCCCGCTTGCCCGATGAAAAGATTGCAGACATTGTCGGCCGCTCTGACTTAACACCTTTTACCCAACATACTGTGCGTGATCTCGACGGTGTCATGCAGTATGTGAACGCAACACGAAAACGCGGTCATTCCATTTTATTGCGACAACTTTTAAACCACGAAATTGCTATGGGTGCAGCAATTACCGATGCCAAAGGAATACCCGTTGGCGCCATCCATGTGGCTGGTAATTTGCAGGAATGGACAGAAGAGGAATTCAGCAATAATTTCGGGCTGCTACTGCAAACAGCGGCCAAAACCATTTCCGAACACGCCTGAATGTCATGATTATTAACATTCAGGCCGTCTGTAACTTAAAAAAACGGCCTGAATGATTTTTTCCATTTAGTTTTTATCAGCCGTTGCTTGTTGCAGGAACTGTAATACTGCCTGCCATGAACCTTCATTGGCTTGTGCATTATGCTTGGCATCTCCGCCCATTGTCGTCAGATTGCCGTTGACCGGATGCGCGTGGACGATCTGTGTCGCAGGCACATAAGGAAACAGGATCGAATGGCCTGCTTCCGGCAGATTATACCATTCCACTGGAAAAGCATGTTGAGCGGCCAGCAAGCTCGATTGCACCAGCAGAGAATAATAATCTGACGGCCATGCGCCATCATCACCACCGGAAATCAGCATGACCGGGCCTGCAATTTTCTCAACCGGAATACGTGCAATACGCATTGCCTCCGGATCAGCCAATGCGGTGCGCATGGCAAGGCTGTTGCGGCGCGGCTGCTCGCCGTCATCATAAGGCTTCCAGCTGGCAAAACGGTTATTATCCCAGATATGGGTCAGCGGCTTGCCCTTATAAAGCCAGCATGGGCCGTCACGCCCCAAGGCAGGATCAGCTGCGGCCTGTCCGCCATGCACATAAGCACTTGGAACATAGCCAATAACAGCCGACACTTTTTCAGGAAAAGTTGCGCCCAACAACAGCACCAATTCGCCGCCGCGTGACTGGCCGCTGATCGCAACAAAATCATCCTTCGGTTTGACGGCTTCACGCAGCCAATCAAGACCTTTTTCAAAATATTCCAACGGGGTGTTGGAAATATATTTCGGCAAGCCTTCCGCACCAAAATAACCAAGTGCCAAAGCATGATAACCACGAGACGCATAAAGAGCTGCGCGTGGTTCATTAATGCCGCCGCCCGAGCCATTCATGATCATGACAGCAGGAGCTGGTTTGTCACCGGCCGCACGGTAAAGCGCGCCGACAAGGCCATTGACCCGTACCTCTTCGCGCGTGACACCGTCCGCCATTAATGTTTGAATGAGACGCGCATCAGCGCTTTCACCACCATCATATGCGCTGATTTTGGTTTCGAGCGGCTGCGAAAGATCTTTATTGAACTGCGGCAGCATGCCTTCGCGGCCATGATGCTGCGACCAGATCAGCCCCATCGCCGACACGCCCTGATAATCACCCGTAAGCGGTGCATCACGGGTGAGATCAACAGTGCCTTGCGCATCCGCTTCAAAAACGGCTTCGCTTGTCCAGTCAAAGCCTGCACGATTGGTCAGGCTCTGAACCGTGATTTTGGCCAGAGGCGTTGCGCCGGATATAATAATCCGGCGCTCCACATCAATCAGCGCAACCTCTGGTTCAACTGATATTTTCAACATTATGCTTTTCCTTAGTCAGCTTTGATTTTGCTGACCTGCATGGCAACGGTGCGGTCACTGTTCCAAGGCACAACATTGAGATCATCGCGCGCTGCCCAGATGTTTTTGTAGTGGAACAGCGGAATGATGCCGACATCTTTGGCCACGATTTTAACGGCGTCGCGAATGATTTCCTCACGTTTGGCATTGTCAAACTCTGAAGTGACATCAGCCAGTGCTTTGTCAAATTCAGCGCTGCTATAGTTACCCCAATTGGAAGCGCCCAAGCCTTTTTCTTTATCAGGTGTTGCCAGAATGGAGGTCATCGCATAGGTGCCTTCACCGGTACCATTGCCCCAACCAATCATGGTCATGGCATATTCGCCTTTATTGGCGCTGCCCGAGTAAACTGAAAAGGGTACAACTTCGACCTTTGTTTCAACGCCGACGCGTGTCCAGAACTGCGCCAAAGCCTGCGCGGTTTCAGGACCTTGCGGATAACGGTCGCTTGGCACGTGAATGGTCAGTTTGAAACCATCCGGATAGCCGGCTTCTGCCAATAATTCTTTGGCTTTTGCGGCATCGAACGGGATGTCTTTGGTGTCCGGATCATAGCCGAATGTACCTTCAGGCATCCACTGATTAGCCGCCGTTGCACCATTTTGCATGATGCGGCTGATGAGGCCATCACGATTGATTGCCACATTCAGTGCTTCACGCACTTTCTGGTTCAAAAGCGGATTTTCCTTCAAAGGATTACCGGCTTTGTCGGTGATATATTTTGAAGGCTCCGGATTAAAGCTTGGCTGCATGATCAGCGCGCGCAAGCCCGGATAAGCATAGACCTTAACGCCGTCTGATTTTTCCAGCTTGGCAATATCGGCAACTGATACTTTATCAATCACGTCCACATCTTTAGCAAGCAATGCAGCAGTACGTGCAGGGCCATTATTGATGAAGCGATAAGTGACATTTTCCCATTCAGGCTTGTCGCCCCAATAGGCATCATTGCGTTTCATCAACACGCGGTCACCCGGTGTGTAGCCTGCATAATTGTATGGCCCATTGGTCACCATCGCCTTGCCGCTGTTGTAATCTTCGGTGGTTGATTTTTCACCGACATGCTTACTGACGATATAAAGGCTGGAGAGTGTCACCGGTAGCAAAGGATCAGGCACAGTGGTCTTGATGATAAGGTGATGATCATCGACAATTTCCACTTTATCAACGGTGCGGATAAAACCTTTAACGGTTGCAACACTGCCCGGAACATCACGGGCGCGTTCATAGGAAAAAGCTACATCTTCCGCAACAATCGGCTGACCATCCGACCAAACGGCATTTTCATGCAATGTAAATTCCCATGTCAGCGGGTCGACATTGCGCCACGATTTAGCAACGCCTGGCTGCATATTGACCACGTCTTTACCGGTCAACGGATGCCAGAAATGCTGGGCAACAGAGTGATCACCCGCATGGTTGTTCAATTGCGGGTCAATCGAAGAAAGCGGATCGGCAAAACCGATGCGCAAATCTTCTGCCATTGCACTGGCAGAAAATAGAAAGGTCGTCATTGCAAGGGCACTGAACAAATTTTTCATGCGTTTAACTCCAGTTGAGCCATAGGACTAGGTGATTGGGGGGTATCATTGAGATGACAGGCGCTGACGTGCTTTTCGCCCACTGTTTGCAGTGCAGGACGCTCAACACGGCAACGGTCAAAAGCCATCGGACAGCGCGGATGGAAATGGCAGCCTTTCGGCGGGTTGATCGGGCTTGGAATTTCGCCCTTGATCGCCGAATAGGATTTGCTGCGCTGCGCCAGATCAGGCACTTCGGAAAGCAACATTTTGGTATAAGGATGGTTGGGACGGGCAAAGAATTCCTTCGCTGGTGCATCTTCCACCACCCGGCCCAGATACATTATCAATACACGGTCGCAAACATGGCGCACTGCACGCAAATCATGGCTGATAAATAGATAGGTCAAATCCAGTTCTTTGCGCAAATCCATAAACAGATTGAGGATTTGTGCCTGAATGGAAACATCCAGTGCAGCAATGGATTCATCACAAACCAAAAAACGCGGATTGAGCGACAATGCGCGCGCAATACTGATACGCTGACGCTGCCCGCCGGAAAACTGATGCGGAAAGCGCGTGCGAATAGCTGGATCAAGCCCGACACGCTGCAATTGCCGGCTGACATAATCATCAAATTCCGCGCGGCTGGTCAGACCATGCACCAGTGGTGCTTCGCCGATTGCTTTATCAATACGCTTGCGCGGATTGAGGCTTGCCTGCGGATCCTGAAAGATCATCTGCACATCAAGATGCGTTTTATTCTCGCGTGATGGTTCTTTGCCATAGACTTTGACCTCGCCGCTGCTCGGCCTCATCAAACCCGCAGCAATACGGCCAAGAGTGGATTTTCCAGAACCGGACTCACCCACCAGTCCAACAAATTCACCGGCGCGAATGGTTACATTCACCCCGTCCAACGCATGCACAACAGGACGCGGACGTGTGAGCCCCATCCGATCAGTCAAAGCAGAACCACCACCGCCAAAGCGTTTTTCAATATTCTGCATTTGCAGAACGATTGGTTGCTCGCTGCTGGAGATTTCAGGCGTTTTTGCATTCATGTTTTCACTCATGGCCGCAACTCCTGCATGCTGTTATTCATCGCAGGCACGCCACCAACCGGATGGAAGCAACGATAACGATGATGATCCGAGCCGGTAAATTCCGGCTGCACTTGGCAAGCCTCTGTCGCGTAGCCGCAACGTGCCGCAAATGCGCAACCCTTTGGCGGCTGGAACATATTCGGTGCCAAGCCCGGAATTTGCTGCAATCGTGTGCCCGGCTCCGCATTGCCCGGCAGACTACCGATCAGCCCGTGGGTATAAGGATGGCGCGGATCATCCAGCACATCGCCAACATTGCCGGTTTCAACAATGCGCCCAGCATACATGACAGATAATGTATCCGCTATGCCCGCAACGACAGACAAATCATGGGTAATCCAGATCAGCGCCATATTGGTGGCTTTAACGAGCCCTTGCACTTCAGCCAAAATTTGCGACTGGATCGACACATCAAGAGCCGTTGTCGGCTCATCGGCAATAATCAAATCCGGCTTGTTGAGCATTGCAATGGCGAGTGCCACACGCTGGCGCATACCGCCCGACAATTGATGCGGATAGGCATCCAGACGGCTTTCAGGGCTTGGAACCCCTGTAGCACCCAACACATCACGCGCACGAATACGGGCATCGGCATAAGAGATTTTCTCATGCGCCTGTAAGGCTTCGATCATTTGCTCCGAGATACGCAACACCGGATTGAGCGTCATCATCGGATCCTGAAACACCATCGCAATGCGGTTTCCCTGCAAATGCCGAAGTTGTTTTTTGGAATATTTGGTGATGTCCTCGCCTTTAAAGCGCACTTCACCCGAAACAATACGCCCCGGACGATCAACCAATCCCAGCACGGAAAAACCAGTGACCGACTTACCTGAACCCGATTCACCCACCAGCCCCATCGTTTGACCTGCGCGCAAGGTGAAAGAAACATCTTCCACTGCATGAAGAACACCGGTTTGTGTGTAAAATCGCGTGCACAGATTGCGTACATCCAGCAAGAGATCACTCATGATAAAGCCCTCGGATTAAACACATCACGCAGGCGGTCGGCCACGAGATTGATCGCCACAATAGAGATCAGCAATGCCAAACCTGGGAAAAAACTGATCCAGTAATCACCCGACAGCATATATTGAAAACCATTCGAAACGAGAAGACCAAGTGACGGCTCCGTCACCGGCACACCAAGCCCCAAAAAGCTTAGTGTTGCTTCCAAGGTAATGGCGCGCGCAATCTGCAATGTGCCAATAACCAGCAAGGGCGGCATGCAGTTTGGCAAAATATGACCAAGCAAAATTCTGATCGGCGAAAGACCGAGACCACGGGCAGATTCCACATAATCGCGCTGGCTTTCGACCATCGCCTGACCACGGGCGGTACGGGCATAATAAGCCCATTCAAGCAATACCAATGTGATCACCACATTGCCGACACCACGCCCAAAAAAGGCCAGCATCAACAGTGCCACCAAAATGGACGGAAGCGACATGACCAGATCAACAAGACGCATCAAAAGCGCATCGGTTTTGCCACCGGCATAGGCTGCAATCAGCCCGAGCACGATACCAATGACGCCGGCGATGGTAGCAGATCCGATGCCAACCACCAGACTGGTACGTAAGCCATATAGGATGGCGGAAAACAGATCGCGCCCCTGCCCGTCCGTGCCGAGCAGATAGGTGTAACCTTCATTCATGTTGGTTTCACCCGGCGCAAGACGCGCATCCATGACGTCGATTGCCATCATGTCATATGGGTCTTGCGGCGCGATAAAAGGCGCAAAAATAGCAGCCAGTGCAATCAGCACACAAAGCACAAGACCAAAGACTGCCAGCGGCGAGCGCAAGAACATCCGGATATTTTCCGCAACCGGAGAGCGTGGGGGTTTTGCGAGAGCCAAGGTCATGCCGCAGCCTCCGTTCTAACGCGAGGATCAAGCACACGGTAAAGAATATCGACTACAAGGTTGATCGTCACAAACAGCGTCACCACCACCATCAGATAGGCAACAACCACAGGGCGGTCGAGCGCATTGATACTGTCGAGAATGAGTTTACCGGCACCAGGCCACGAGAAAATATTTTCAGTTACCACTGCAAAAGCAACGGTCGAACCAAATTCAATGCCAAGCACAGTAACGAGAGGGATCATCACATTGCGCAAAATATGACGGCGCACGATACGAAAAGGCGACAGACCTTTGGCACGGGCAAACCGCACATAATCAAGCGATTTCACCTCGCGCACACCGGCATTGGTCAGGCGGATCACCAGCGACACTTTAAACATCGCCAGATTGATGGCAGGCAACAACATATGACGCAGACCATCAAGGGTCAGAAATGACCACTCAACACCGAAAAAGCGCACTGTTGTACCGCGTCCGCTGGCAGGCAACAGCCCAAGCGAAACACTGAATGTCATAATCAGCAGCAAGCCAACCCAAAACGTCGGCAAAGAAAAGCCTAAAATACTTCCCGTAGTGATTAATTTGGCAAATGGATTTTCAGGTTTCATTCCTGCGAAAAGACCAAGCGGAATACCGATGAACACCGCAAAAATCATGGCCAATACGGCCAGTTCCAAGGTGGCAGGCATGCGTTGCAAGATGAGGATCACGGCAGGCGTATTATAGACAAAACTATTGCCCAGATCGCCCTGCAACGCGCTTTTCAAAAACAGCCAATATTGCTGCCAGACCGGCAGGTCGAGGCCGAGACGTTCAATAAGCTCTGCACGATCAACTTGGGTTGCATCCGGTGCCAACAGAATATCTGCCGGATTACCGACCATATGCAGCCCAAGAAAAACAACTACCGACATAATCAGCAGCACAACAGCGGCCTGAGCTAATCGTTTGATGAGCCAGACAGTAAAATTCATGCCAGCTCCTCAAGATCAGTTTGATTATAATTATCTGCTTCCGTCCATTCGTCGCCGAAAACCTCCGGTTCGTCATAGCTGCGCGCATTGGCAAAATGCTGCTCAATATCCTCATGATAAAGCGTTGCAACAATGCCTTGTGACAAACGCAGCGCCCCTTCACTGATCGACGGAATATCGCCCGACACGCCGCCATGAGACATCATCGCCGGATAGCAGAAGCAATGAATGCGCGAGAGACCTTCGGCTTCAACACCCGATTTCGGCAAAAATTCGAATGCAGGCCCCAAATCAGGCGCTTCGATTAGCGAGCGGTCTTCATTGCCGCTGAGCGGCGCCAAGCGCTCTTCCCAAGTGCGGGCTTTGCTGGCAATTTCCGACAAAAACGCTTTTTGACGCCAATCAATCTGGAAACCGGTTGAAGCAATGACAAAATCAAACTGGCGACGGCCTTTCGGCGTGGTAATTTCAATCTTGTCACCTTCGACGGTAATTTTATCAAGCGATGCGCCTAGCTGGAAAAATGCGTTTTTATGACGGCTGACACGCAAAACACTGGCGCGCGGAGGCGGTACTTGTTCGGCACCGACATAGCTGTAAATGGCTAATTTTGCGCGGCCATCCAGATTCTGCATACCATAGACAGAGCCCGGATTACCCATACCCTTGCCGCGGTTGATGCGCGGAATATCCTTGCGGCGAATAAGCAGATCAACGCGTGCAGCGCCCGCCTCCAGCGCTGTTCCTGCACTATCCATTGCAGAGGCACCAGCACCGATCACGGCAATGTTTTTGCCTCTCAAAGTGCTATAATCATATTCATCCGAAGAATGAGCCCAAAAATGACGTGGCAGATTGCGGATAATGTCTGGCACATAAGGCCCGCCCAAACCATCACGCCCTGTGGCAAGCACCACATGACGCGCGAATATGGTGCGGCTGCCTTCCGGTGTTTCCATTTCCAAAACTGTGTAATCGACCTGCGGTTTGATGAGTGTAATGCGGTGACCATTACGCACCTCCACATCAAGTACATCACGAAACCAGCGCAGATAGTCCATCCATTGCAGACGCGGAATTTTATCCAGTTCTTCCCATTTGGTCTCGCCAAACTGCGCAGTAAACCAAGCACGGAAAGTAAGTGACGGAATGCCAAGAGCAGGGCCAGTCAGGCTTTTAGGCGAGCGCAAAGTTTCCATGCGGGCTGTTGTTGCCCAAGGACCTTCAAAACCTTTTGGCCGCGCGTCAAAAATAACGGCGCGGATGCCTAAATGTTTGAGCGATGCCGCCGCAGACAAACCCGCCATGCCGCCGCCAATCACCGCCACATCCAGCAATGTCTGACCTTCAACTTGTTTGACCGGCACCCACTCTTTGGCAGGGATCGTCAGATATTCGAGATCGCGGGCAACCAGTTGATCTAATTCTTCAAGGGATGATGGAAAATTTTTCATAATCAGTCCTCCAGCAATGCAAGCTGGGTAATCAGCGATTGATGTTCTTCAGGCGAATAATTTTTGAAACCGGGAACAAGTTTATGTGCGGCTTGTTCGAGGGCAGAAATCAGCTCCAAAGCCGTTTCACCCAGTTGCACGCCATTATGGCTGATGACGCCAAAGCAATAAGGAATATCAAGCTCCAACGGCAGCAATGTAATCCCGTCCATCGGTGTCCCCGCTGAGGTCACTGGCTCAACAATACCAACTGTGCCGCAAGGCCCGCCCGCACCGGCACGGATCAGTGCCAATGCATTCATGGTCGAGTTGGTACGAATACGACCACCCGTTTCAATTTTATGGCTTTTCAATGTCTGACGGATGCGGGCCGGAAGCCCCCGCACATTCGACATTTCCACCAATGTGCGGTTTTTAATAACCGAAAGTGGCAAGCCGCCGGTTTCTTTGGCCAACGGATCATCCGAACGCACAGCCAAAACGCAAGGCGCGCAGCCAAACCAATGGGTGGTCTGGTCACGATGTTGTAATGGCAATGATGTCGCGCCGATATCGGCATCATGGGACAGCACAGAGCTGCGTACCCGTTCCGGTGTGTCGGTTTGAATAGTGATGCGTTTACCACCTTCAACACCAATGGTCTGGTTCAACGACGCCCAAGCATGGGGCACCAAACCAAAAGCCAAAGCTGAAATGCAGGAAATACGCACCGGACGAGTTCTTAAATTCGCCACCTCCTGCGCCCGTTCCCAAACTTCGGCAACACCTGCCAATGCGCGTTCCACATCATCGCGCAGCAACATGCCTTGTTGCGTCAGTACCAGACGCTGGCCAACACGGACAAAAAGCTTTTGTCCCAGCTCGCGCTCCAGATCCTGAATGATGCGGCTGACGGAAGGCTGTGAAAGTTGCAATCTTTTGGCTGCAGCCGTTACGCTGCCCAAAGTTGCCACTTCCAGATAGGCCTCCAAAGCCTTTAAATTACGCATAAATTCTCCCTGTCTGCCGGTTTAGGGGCAGCGAATGCTCGAATAAAAACAGCGTTTAAATGTTTATTTGACCGGATCGCCCAACACATGCATCAGGCGGTTTGCCCAACCAAACATGGCTGTCGAGAGCACCAGATCAACGGCTTCTTCTTTGTTCAGGCCAGCATCCTGCAAACGCTGTGCGTCAGCACCATCTGTTTTGGGCGGGAATTGCGAAAGTTTCAGCGCAAAATCAAAAATCGCTTGGTTTTTCGGATCAAGCTTCGCTTTTTCACCTTCCAGGAAAAGCTTATCAGTCACGCTTTCATCACGGCTGAGCTGTGCATGACGTTGCGCATGAACGGCGGCACAATAAATGCACTGGTTGACGACAGAGGCACCAAGTGCGCCTAATTCACGTTCCGCGCGGCCCAAACCACCTTTGCCATACATCACCGTGTTAAAAAGCGGCGAGCGAACATTGAGGCTTTCCGGATCATGCGCAAGAACCAACACATAATCTGAAACTTTGGTGTTGGAAGGCGTTACTTTCAATGCATCAAGCTGTTCGGGCGAAGCTTCTGCCAGCACAACCGGCTTCACACGCGGACGCCATTCCGGCACGGTCTTGGTAAATTTATGAATAACTTCGCTCATTATGCCTGCTCCCCTTCGATCAATGATGCAAGACCTGCAGCCACACGGATCTGATAGGCAAGGAAAGCATTCAATTCACATAAGCGCACAATATCCGCATCCGCTATGCCGGCTTGTTGCAGCACGGAAATATCTTCGGCAGCAATAGCTTTGGTGTTATTGGCCACCTTATCCATGAAGGCCACGACCTTCTGCTCAACCAGCTCAGACGGCACATAATCAACCGCTGCAAGAGCGGCATGAGGTGAGCCAGCAGCAGCTTTGGCGTAAATATTGGCCAGATAAGGATTATTGTTTGCGGCGGCGATACGGGCTGCAAGCGCTGCGCGCAAAGCGTGCGACCATGCACCGCCATCGGCCGGTGTCAGCACAGCTAGCTGCGCCTGACGTGTCATTTCAAACACATCTTTACGCGCAGTCAGCGCCTCAAAAGGCGGTGTTTCAGCATCACCCGCAAGCCATAAGCTCACGATATCCAAAGCAGATTTGTTCATTTTATTCCCCTGACAGTGTTTTCGTATCCGTTTGCAAACCAATTACCAGCACTGCGTCCCGCTGCATGGTATTAGTTGTTTTATGGATAAAGCAACACTGTTTATTCATTTTTCAAATAACCTGTCATCGTCATAAGCGACTGTCAACTATTTTTAAAATTGACAGTTGATTTCATATATTCCTCAGACCTCAAACTGGCGGGGGAACGCTGGCGCGTACATTCATCCAAAAACGCACGGCAGCACAAATTGAACTTAACCGACAATCAGCAAAAAAGAGGGGTATGCACGCCTAAATATTGGGTGTGAAGCAAATCTTTTTCTCATAAAAACGTAATTTTAAGCAAAAAAATTTCTCATATAGCATTTACTCATATCGGAATCAGCTATGAATAAAGCAGGGGGACAAGCGTTTAATGCACCCGAAAACTAATCTTTTCCCATCATATAATAACAATTTCAAAGGCCGATCAAATATTCTGTCCTGCTATAATTTTGTCATGATAAGCTGCAAATTCCTGTTTAAAAGTTGCGCTCAAAGCGGAGGCGGTCTTATCTTCCGGCTCCAACACAAGAAAACCAGCTTCAATAAACTCGCTGAACGGACGCAGCACCACGCCGCGATCCTTAAACTCGCTTGCGGATGTCGGATCAATAATAGTGATACCTGCATCGGACGCCACAAGATTAAGTGCCGTATGAGAAAGCCGCGTTTCAATTGAAGCAGAACGCGGAATACTGGCAAGCGCCACCTCCACACGCATGGCAAATATAGTTCCTGGCTCCAGCGTTATCATACGTTCATAGGCCAGATCGGCAGGTTCGATAATCGCTTTTTCAGCCAGTCTGTGATGGGCCGGCATTGCCACAACAGCCGGATAGGAATAGTTGTCAATCGAAAAACCGGGGCGCTCAAGCGGACTGTCGGCATAGCCGATATCGGCCTGACCTGATGCCACTGCTTCAATCACCATCGACGACGGGATGGCATTAAGAGACGCTTGCACATTAGGTTTGTCACGTAAAAAACCCGCCAGAAAACGTGGCAAAATCCCGTTACCAAGCGCTGGCATGGCTGCTATACGCAAGCGACCTGCCGAATGCCGGCTGATTTCTTCTGCCACATGCGCAATACGTGACAAGCCAATAAAAGCACGTTCCACTTCTTTCATCAGTGTCACAGCTTCTTGTGTCGGTGTAATCTGATTGCCGCGGCGCTCAAATAATTTGAGCGCAGTCGCGCGTTCGAAATCTTTGATCAAACGGCTGACAGCAGGCTGCGTGATCGACATCAACTCAGCTGCAACTGTCATCTGTCCGGTTTTCATAACTGCTCTGAATGCTTCAACCTGACGTAAATTCACAGCCTGCCCCATAATATCTTGTTATTCTTGAGCATATATTTCGAATTTGACGCTATACTCTCTTCTATGCATTTTCTATAAAAAAGATAAAGCGAAGGGTATTTATCCAATTTGCTACCCAATTCGCTGATTGGGAGCCGTCGAAAAGGCATCTTAAGGGTGAACGGAATAGAAAATTATGTCCAGCTTATGGGCTTTGGTGAGAATGGCTGGGGTTTTGACATGCTCAAAGCTACAGGCGTCACTATAGCTGTTGCTTTAAGCGGGTTTTTTATCGGCAGTATTTTGGGATGTCTGGGTGCCGCGGCCAAATTTTCCGGTTTTCGCGCACTGCGTTATAGTGGCGAATTTTATACAACCGTTTTACGCGGCATTCCCGATCTTCTGGTGATTTATCTTTTCTATTTTGGCTCCAGTGCACTAATCACCAGTATCGGTTCTTTATTTGCCGTCGAAGGTTTTATCAGCGCGCCGATTTTTCTCATTGGTGCACTTGCAATCGGCATTGTTTCCGGAGCTTATCAAACAGAAGTTTTCCGCGGTGCCATTCTGGCGCTCAATAAGGGAGAAATCGAAGCCGCCAAAGCCTATGGTATGTCGTCTTTCTTGTGCTTCCGCCGCATTATTTTGCCGCAAGCCGCTCGTTTTGCCATTCCAGGTATCGGCAATGTCTGGCAGCTTGTTTTGAAAGAATCCGCACTCATATCAGTCATCGGCCTTGTCGAACTGATGCGTCAGGCGCAAATCGGCTCCGGTTCAACGCGTCAACCATTCAGCTTCTTTCTCACCGCTGCGGCTCTTTATCTGCTGATTACATTTGTCTCCGGCCTTATCTTTCGCTCTGCTGAAAAACGCGCCATGCGCGGCATAAGGAGAGCAGCATGACACTGCTTGACATCCCTTTTCTGTGGAACTCGTTCAAAACCCTTTTAACCGGTTTGCCTCTGACCTTGCAGCTCACGGTCTTGTCGGTAACGGCAGGTGCTGTTTTTGCCTTTTTGCTGGCAGTCATGCGTATCAGCGGCCAATGGTGGCTTGATCTGCCGGCGCGCGCTTATATTTTTGTCTTTCGCGGCACACCTCTTTTGGTGCAAATTTATATCATTTATTATGGCATGAGCCAGTTTCCAGCATTGCGCCAAAGCTTTCTCTGGCCGTATTTGCGGGAAGCTTACTGGTGTGCCGTTCTAGCATTGGCGCTCAATACCGCCGCCTATAGTGCTGAGATTGTCCGCGGCGGCCTGCTTTCCGTACCTGCCGGACAAATTGAAGCCGGTCGCGCTTATGGCATGTCTCATTGGCAGGTTTTCCGCCGTATTATCTGGCCGCAAAGCTTGCGCCAGATGCTGCCCGGATATTCCAATGAAGTGATCCTGATGATTAAATCCACCGCTCTTGCCTCGACTATCACCATGATGGAAGTGACAGGGCTTGCCGCCAAACTTATCTCTGCAAGTTATCGTCCGGTGGAAATCTTCATTTGTGCAGGTATTATCTATCTGACATTGAATTTCGTGGTCGCACGTATTTTTGCCGTCGTGGAATATATGACCTCTCCGGAACGTCGCACCCCTCGTTCACGTCCCTCCACCTTGCAAAACAACGGTGAACAACATGCTCAATAACACGTCTGTACCCGCCGTTGAGTTGAATGCCATTCGCAAAAACTATGGTGATCAGGAAGTTCTGCACGGGATTTCACTCAAAGCCTATGAAGGCGATGTCATCTCGATTTTAGGTTCATCGGGTTCAGGAAAATCGACACTGTTACGTTGCATCAATATGCTGGAAATCCCGTCTGCCGGCAGTGTCTCCATCAATGGTGAAGCCTATAAGTTGCATCATGAGATAGGCAAACCATCCCGCTTGAGCGATGCCAACCAATTGCGTCGTTTGCGTGCAGAAGCAGCAATGGTGTTTCAGTCCTTCAATCTCTGGTCACATTTAACCATTTTAGAAAATCTGATCGAAGCACCCGTTCACGTTCAAAAACGCAACCGTAAAGAGTGTATTGCCGAGGCTGAAAGCCTGCTTGAAAGGGTTGGCATTGCTGATAAGCGCAATCATTATCCGGCACATTTGTCGGGCGGTCAGCAACAACGTGCCGCCATTGCCCGCGCACTGGCCATGCGTCCGCATATCATGTTGTTTGACGAGCCCACGTCAGCGCTTGATCCTGAACTGGTTGGTGAAGTTTTGAAAGTCATGCGTGATCTGGCAGCCGAAGGGCGCACCATGTTGGTTGTAACCCATGAAATGAGCTTTGCGCGCGAGGTTTCCAACCGCGTTGTATTCCTTCATCAAGGCGTCATTGAAGAAGAAGGCTCCTCGCAGGAAGTCTTCAGCAATCCGCACTCTGAGCGTCTGCGCCAGTTTATCTCCCGCAGCGAATTATAAAATACGCATATCGTCTTCTTAACGTGCATATCATCATTAAGGGTCAATTTAGGGGTAAAAAAATGAATATGAAATCACTGGTCACAGCTTTTGCAGTATCCATGATTGCGCTGGGCGGTGCCAATGCTCAGGAAAAAACCGTGCGTATTGCTACTGAGGGCGCATATGCGCCGTGGAGCTTTTCCGGGCCAAACGGCACATTGATGGGTTTTGAAATGGATCTTATCAAAGATCTTTGCGCCCGCATGGACGTCAAATGTGAAGTCACCGCACAGAACTGGGATGGTCTTATTCCATCGCTGACCGCCGGAAAATATGATGCCATCATGGCTGCAATGAGCATTACGCCAAAGCGTGAAGAAGTTATTGCTTTCTCGGCACCTTATGCAGCGGCCATCAATAGTTTTGCAGCGCTTTCCGATAGCGACCTGGCCAAATTGCCGGGCACCGGAGAATCCATTTCCATCGATAGTGAACCGGAAAAAGCCAAAGCCCTGATTGAAGAAATCGGCTCCAAGCTCAATGGCAAACCAGTCGGTGTTCAGGGTTCAACAACCGCCTCATCTTTCATGGAAACCTACCTGAAAGATAAAGCGGATGTGCGCGAATATAAAACAACCGAAGAGCATAATTTTGATCTGATGAGCGGTCGTATTGATGCCGTGCTGGCCAATGCCACTGTTTTGGCCGCAGCACTTGAAAAAGACGACATGAAAGGTGCCGAGCTTTCCGGCCCGCTTTTCTCAGGCAAAATCTTCGGCATGATCGGTATTGGTCTGCGTAAAGATGATAGCGAACTTAAAGGTCAGTTTGATGAGGCCATCAAAGCAGCAATTGCTGACGGCACCATTAAAAACCTCTCCGAAAAATGGTTCAAAGTGGACGTCAGCCCACGCGAATAATTCAATAAAATAACCGGTACAGCAATAGCTGCACCGGTGCTCTGCCCTATGTCTTTAAAGCACGATTGCAGCATTGAACAATAAAGATCAGGCAGGCACGACGGGAAAATAAACATGGCATCAATTTCAGAACAAGAGGCCGTTGTCATTGGCGGCGGACTTGTCGGGGCATCTATTGCCTGGGGTTTGACACGTGCAGGTGTGCAAACTGTCGTGCTTGATGGCGAAGATCTGGCACTTCGTGCCTCCCGTGCCAATTTTGCACTTATCTGGGTGCAGGGCAAAGGTGTCGGCAAGCCTGATTATGCCCGCTGGTCACAACAAGCGGCCCAAAATTGGCCGCAACTTGCTTCCGATCTTTTGGCCACTACCGGCATTGATGTCAGTTTGAGCCAGAAAGGCGGTTTTTCTTTTGCTTTGTCCGATGCCGAACTTCAGCAATGGCACGATGAAGCCGCAAGAGTGGCGCGTGAAGTAGGCGAAGGTGCTCCTGATTATCAGGTTCTTGATCATGCGGCAACCCGCGCCATGTTACCGGCAATCGGGCCCGATGTTGTCGGTTCTGTTTATTCAACTGCCGATGGTCACGTCAATTCACTGCGCCTCTTGCGTGCACTTCATACTGCATTGCTCAAATCAGGTGTTGATTATCGTTCGCATCACGATGTTACGCAAATTACCCCCGACAAAAACGGGTTTATCCTCACCGGTATATGGGGGCAAATGCGAACGCGCAAACTCATATTAGCTGCTGGTGTCAACAATACCATGCTTGCACCGATGGTCGGCCTGCATGTGCCGCTTGTTCGCAGCAAAGGCCAAATTCTGGTTACAGAAAAATGTGCACCTTTTTTTGATTATACTGCAGCAACCATCCGGCAAGCTGATGAAGGCGGAGTGATGATCGGCGACAGTGAAGAAACCCACTCAGCCGCCCTCATGACCAATCAGGACATTTCTGCCGTTTTAGCCAATCGGGCAATCCGCATTTTTCCGCACTTGGCTGATGTCAATATTGTCAGAAGCTGGGCGGGCTTTCGGGTGAAATCCAAGGATGGCATGCCGATTTATCAACAATCAGAAACCTGCCCCGGTGCATTTGTCGTCACCTGCCATTCCGGCGTCACGCTAGCTTCCAATCATACATTGATCGTCGCGCCCCAAATTGCTGCCGGACGTCTGGATGATAATCTCAAACCATTTTCTGCACGGAGGTTTCATGTTTCAGTCACTGATTAAATCTGATGAAACCGTTTCCATTCAATTTGACGGCCAAATATTAAAAGTCACAAAGGGCATTAGTGTCGCAGCCGCATTGTTAAGCCAAGGCGTCAACCGCTTTCGTACCAGTGTTGTGGGCGGTGAACCGCGCGCTCCCTATTGCATGATGGGCGTTTGCTTTGAATGTCTGGTCACTATTGACGATGTGCAAAACCGTCAAAGCTGCATGACAGAAGTTTACGACGGCATGGTTGTCAAAAGCCAGCAAGGTGCACGTCGCATCGGGAGCGACACCCCATTATGAGCATCATCTCTTTAGATTCAGCAACTGATTTTCTGCCACTTTATGATCTGGTCATCATTGGCGCCGGCCCTGCGGGCATGAGTGCCGCAATTGAAGCCGGACACAGCGGTGCGCGCATTTTGGTGCTCGATGAAAATAATGCCGTCGGCGGCCAGATTTACCGTTCCATCACCAAAATCTCTGAAAAGACTCATCATTTCTTAGGCAAAGATTACTGGTCCGGACGCGAAATCGCCCATGAGTTTGCCAAAAGCTCGGTTCATTATGCAGCCGGTGCCACAGTATGGAGTTTGGAGCCTTACGGCAACGATGACGTTCGCTCAACAGCCATGATCGGTGTCTCATTTAAAGCTCAGGCACAGATGTTCAATGCCAAGAAAGTTATTCTGGCAACCGGTGCGATTGAAAGGCCTATGCCAATTACAGGCTGGACATTACCCGGTGTCATGACAATTGGCGCAGGACAGATCGCTTTAAAATCCGCAGGCATTGCCCCGAAAGGGCGAGTGGTTCTGGCCGGTTCAGGGCCTTTGCTTTATCTTTTCGCCGCACAATTGCTTGATGCAGGCGTCAAGATTACTGCCATTCTGGATACCACACCGCGCAGTAATCTTAAAACTGCCCTGCCCTATATCGGCGGATTTTTAGCCTCGCCTTATTTCGCCAAAGGGCTGTCGCTGCTTTTGAAAGTGCGCCGCAATATCCGCGTGGTCAACCATGTTGCAGCTTTACGCATTGAAGGCAAAGACAAAGCCGAACGCATCCGTTTTACCCACCATAAAACGCAAGAAACACTTGATATCGACTATGTGCTTTTGCACCACGGCGTTATCCCTAATATCAATCTGACCAGTGCTGCCGGTTGTGATTTGGAATGGAACGAAGATCAGCGCAGTTTTCAGCCAATGCTTGATGCCTTTCAACGCACCACAAAACCTGGTCTATTAATGGCCGGAGATGGTGCAGGTATTGGCGGCGCACAAGCTTCAAGTGTGGCAGGTCGTCTTGCTGCCATCACAATACTGGAAGACCTCGAACTTATCTCTCCGGAACAAGCAAAAGCCAAGAGATCGCTTTTACAAAAACAGCGCCAGAAATATCTGCGCGGACGCAAATTCCTTGATCTTTTTTATAAACCCGCCCAAGCTTTCCGCGTACCGGCCGACAATGACACGATTGTCTGTCGTTGCGAAGAAGTCAGCGCCGGAAAACTGCGTGATTTAATCGCGTTTGATATTGCAGGCCCAAACCAGCTCAAAACATTCGTGCGTTGCGGTATGGGGCCTTGTCAGGGACGTTTATGCGGCCAGACCGTCAGCGAAATGATCGCTGATGCACGCGATATCAGCCCTGCCGAGGTTGGCACTTATCGGCTGCGCGCCCCTGTCAAACCAGTAAGTCTAAGAGAAATTGCAGCGTTGCCCCAGCGCAGTGCTGCGGTGGTTGCCGTCACAGGCCACGAACCCGACGAACAACACCATCCCACCCCTTTACCACAGTAATTTGAAAGGACTATTTCAATGGCAACACGTCATTTACAAACACCAATCATGCATCGCGTTGTCGAGCATAATGGAATTGTTTATCTTGGTGGCACCACTTGCGATGATGAAAGCCTCGATATGGCTGGTCAGACCCGCGAAACGCTGGCAAAGATCGACAAATATCTGGCCGAAGCCGGTACCGACAAAACCAAACTTTTGTCTGCAACTATTTTCGTAACCGACCTTAATCTGAAACCTGAAATGGATAAGGTCTGGAAAGAATGGGTTGCACCGGAAAACCTACCAACCCGCGCCACAGTCGGCGTTGCTGATCTGGGCGATACCTGTCTGATCGAAATCGTTGTCACAGCGTATAAATAAGTTTTAAAAAAAATATGTGACGCCCGTGAGATCATAGGCGTCACATATTTTTCGGTTATCGCACTTCAAACTTTCACGGCCATATCAATCAAGCTGATAAGGCGGAGTCATCGATAATTTAACCATTAAAACGCATTTTATGATTTGTGTTTGACGTCTCTCAAATGACGTAAAAAAGCTTCAATAGCTGTCGTGACATCGTCTGAATTGTCGATTTTCACAACATCATCCGCAGCATTATCAAAAACAACTTCGCGCGACAGGCGCGCCGCTATTTCCTGCTCCGTTTCACGACCACGGCTGGCTAAACGATTAGCCAACACCTCAGGCCGCGCCGTTATCATCACAATCGAACGACGTGGATAAGCTGCACGAATATTATCAAGAACACGGCGCGAAACATTGGCAATCACAATGGCTCCCTCACCAATTTCCTGTTCCAGCGAGCGCGGCAAAGCATAATGCAAACCATGCGCCTGCCAATGCAACGCAAAAGCACCTTTTTCAAGTGCCTTTGCAAAGGCTGTTTCATCCATGCTGTCGTGATCTTCGGTCCCGGCCATTTGTGGACGCGTAATAATACGACGAACAAAATGAAAGCGATCATCATCTTTCAGCTCTTCACGGGCAGCATCCATAATGGTATCTTTGCCGGCACCGCTTGGACCTATAACCGCAATGAAACAACCTTTGGGATTCTCATTCTGCATTATTAATACAGGCCTCTTCTGCAACACAGCGCGGGAAATTTAGTTCTGCCAATTCGTGCGTGAATAGGTTTAATAGGTGGCAGTTTGAAAGTCGACCGGTGCAAGGATGATAAAAGCTTATTTCATTCATCATGGTTTAAATGCTGTATCAAAGCTTTTGCGTTAACGCGTTTGCATGCCTTACTAAAACCGTCTCAATAGCTAGGTCGCGGAAATCATCGGGCGCTTTATATTACTGCTGCTGATTATAATCAGACCTAATCAGCCTACAAATGTAATCAGCTCATGACACCAGCATGACAAATTCATGCAAAGCAATCGCTCAATATTACATTAATGACTGTTAATGACAAAAAAGTTATTTCAAACTTCGTCTTACCGTCATATTGTTTTGTTTTCATAAAACACATTGAATTATGAAATGAGAAGCAAAACAATAATGAAAAAAACTATGGTTCTCGTTGGCAATGCTCCGCTTGTCACGGGTCTATCCGATATGATCGACAGAACGAATTACGTAGTGCGCTTCAATGACGCTGCACATCCTGTCAATCTAGGGGGGACAAAAACTGACCTCTTGATGGTTGCAGCCACCAGCAAACCCATGCAAAAGCGTTTGCAGGAACCTCATTTCATTCAATCGCCGATTTTCAAAGCGGCAAAAGAAATACTGTTACCTTATCATCCAAGCATTATTGAAAAATATCATCCGCAGCCAAATATCCTATCACGCCTGAAAGGCAGACGTGAGGATTGGACACATCAAACTATTGATATTATTGGCCTTTATAAAGACATCCGTATCATGTCTCCACAATTTTACATGCAAGCTTGTGCGGAGCTCGGTATTGCTGAAAAAGATATGAAGAAACTTTTTCCTAGCACCGGATTTTTAGGCATATGGTATATGCTGCAAACTCATGATGCGAACGAATGGGACATCCGTATTTGCGGCTTCACATGGGAAGGCTGGAAGCGCCATGCATGGGATGCCGAGCGCCATTGGATTGAACAGAAAATGCAACAAGGGCGTCTTAGTTTTCTCCGCTGAAGCACCGCTCAAGATTTTGCAATCGAATATGGCAATGTCGCTCTACTATTATGATCGACATGAATTTTCTGCATCAAAGGCGGCACAGCCCGTTGCGGGCATTGCGTACGTTCACAAATGCGGCATGAAACGCCGATCGGTGTAAAGCTCGCACGCGCCGATAAATCCAGATCATCCGAATAAATAAATGTATGCGCGTAAGAAATCTCGCAACCAAAAGCCAAAGCATAACGCTGCTGCGGGCGGCTGAAACCGCCTGTACCCTTCGAAATTTGTGTCGCCAAGCAAAGATAACGCGCACCATCCGGCGTTTCCGCTAATTGGCGAATAATACGGTCATGGGTTTCAAAAGCTTCATGCACATTCCACAACGGACAGGCCGAACCAAAACGGGCAAATTGCAAACGCGCCGCGCTGTGGCGCTTGGTAATATTACCGGCGCGGTCCACACGGGCAAAAAACACCGGCACACCTTTTAAACCCGGCCGCTGCAAAGTGCTCAACCGATGGCAAATTTGCTCGAGACTGGCGCCAAAGCGCACTGACAATAATTCCAGATCATGGCGCAACTCTGCTGCCATACTATGAAAAAAACTATAGGGCAGCAAAAGCGCACCAGCGAAATAGTTCTGCAAGCCAATTTTGCAAATTTCAAAAGCTTCATGCGTGCGAAAATTTGCATTTTTTGCAATATTGTCGATCAGCTCGCTGGCATGAACCTGCGCAATCTGAAGCCCAAGCTGAAAATCACGGGTTGAAGGGGCGGCATAAGGGTTCATACACAAAGTGGAAGTCAGCGGATCAAACTGGCGCAGCACCTCCCCGCTATCCTTGTCACTCACCACATGAATTTGATGTTTTTGTTCTAAGAATTGGCAAAGCTGCGTATACCGGCGATCACTATTTTCAAGCTGCAATTCTTGCGATAATTTTTCAGCCTCAATATCGAGTGCATGAATATAATTATCGACGAAATGAAAAAAGTCGCGCACTTCTTCAAAAGGCGTGGTTTCAGCCAATGAAGCACTGCGTCCCAAACTGTCGCTCAAAGATGCCAACTGCTCACTATTGCGACGAAATCCCTGATGCGCACGGATCAACGCATGGGCCATATTGGGCGCACTTTGGCTGACGAGTTTTAATTCCTGTGCCGTCATATTGAGATTGTCAAAAATCGGATCATTCAGCGCTTCAGACAAAGCCGAAAGCAAACGATCACCTTCGCCAGAAGACAATTCAGAAATATTGATTTCGAATTTTTCAGCCAATGCTACCAAGACTGACGCCGAAACAGGACGCTGATTATTCTCAATCTGATTGAGATAGCTGGTTGAAATGCCAATACGCTCGGCAAACTTACTCTGCGTGGATTTATGCGCATCGCGCAATTCACGAATTTTACGCCCGATATAGAGTTTACCAATAGCCATTTGCAATTTCGCAATTTTGAGTTTGCATTTTTATAATTTACACATTGCCACATGTTTACCGGTTCTGTGAAGTCCTTTCTTGGGCTAATACATTCAAAGAAGTGCAATATTTTGCAATTGGGAGATGAAATGCGATCGATTTTAGAGCAACTCGAAACACGCCGTGCGCAAGCAAGGCTTGGCGGCGGGCAGAAGCGAATTGATGCCCAACATTCAAAAGGTAAGCTGACCGCCCGTGAGCGTATCGAAGTGCTGCTGGATGAAGGATCGTTTGAAGAATACGACATGTATGTCACCCACCGCGCGGTGGATTTCGGCATGGCCTCCCAGAAAATTGCCGGCGACGGCGTTGTTACCGGCTGGGGCACCATCAATGGTCGTCAGGTCTATGTCTTCAGTCAGGATTTTACCGTCCTGGGCGGCTCTTTGTCTGAAACCCACGCGCAGAAAATTTGCAAAATTATGGATATGGCGTTGCAAAACGGCGCACCGGTCATTGGATTAAACGATTCCGGCGGCGCTCGTATTCAAGAAGGCGTTGCTTCACTGGCAGGCTATGCCGAAGTGTTCAAGCGCAATGTTGATGCTTCCGGCGTTGTACCGCAAATATCCGTCATCATGGGGCCATGTGCCGGTGGTGCAGTTTATTCCCCTGCCATGACCGACTTTATCTTCATGGTGCGTGACAGTTCTTATATGTTTGTCACCGGCCCTGATGTGGTAAAGACCGTTACCAACGAAATTGTTACCGCTGAAGAGCTGGGCGGCGCACGCACCCACACCAGCAAATCCTCCGTTGCCGACGGCGCTTATGAAAACGACATCGAAGCACTAGAACAAGTGCGCATATTGTTTGACTATCTGCCACTCAATAATCTTGAAAGCACACCAAAGCGCCCGAGCTTTGATGATCCGGCACGTCTTGAACAACGCTTGGATACCCTCATTCCTGATGCTTCCAACAAGCCATATGATATGTGCGAGTTGATTTACTCAATCGCGGATGAAGGAGCGTTCTTCCAAATTCAGGAAGCTTTCGCCAAAAACATTCTCACCGGTTTTGTGCGCATTGATGGTCAAACCGTCGGCGTAGTTGCCAACCAACCGATGGTGCTGGCAGGCTGCCTTGATATTGATGCCTCGCGCAAAGCGGCACGTTTTGTGCGCTTCTGCGATGCGTTCAATATTCCAATCCTCACCCTTGTGGACGTGCCGGGCTTCTTGCCGGGCACCGCACAGGAATATGGCGGCGTGATCAAGCATGGCGCAAAATTGCTTTTTGCTTATTCACAAGCAACCGTCCCAATGGTCACGCTTATCACCCGCAAAGCCTATGGCGGTGCTTATGACGTGATGGCTTCCAAACATATCGGTGCCGACATCAATTACGCATGGCCAACGGCAGAAATTGCCGTGATGGGTGCAAAAGGTGCCACCGAAATTCTCTATCGCACGGAACTGAATGATCCGGAAAAAATCAGTGAGCGGACAGAGGAATATGAAACCCGTTTCGCCAATCCGTTTGTGGCAGCAGAACGCGGCTTTATTGATGAGGTGATTATGCCTCATTCATCGCGCCGCCGTATCGCCCGTGCCTTTGCTTCACTGCGTAATAAACGCACTGAACAGCGCTGGCGCAAGCACGATACTATTCCGCTGTGATTTTTCCCTCGGGCTTAAACCGTTCAACCGAAGCTGGATTTAATATGTTTAAAAAAATTCTTATTGCTAACCGAGGTGAAATTGCCTGTCGCGTGATCAAAACCGCGAAGAAAATGGGCATTGCCACAGTTGCTGTTTATTCTGATGCCGACCGTAACGCGCTTCATGTCTCAATGGCTGATGAAGCCGTGCATATCGGCCCTGCACCATCCAACCAGTCTTATATTGTCATCGACAAAATTCTCGATGCCATCCGTCAAACCGGCGCTGATGCGGTGCATCCGGGCTATGGCTTTTTGTCGGAAAATCCGGCTTTTGCCGCAGCTTTAGATAAGCTCGGCGTTGCTTTCATCGGCCCGCCAGAAGGCGCAATTTTAGCGATGGGTGATAAAATCACCTCGAAAAAACTGGCCGCTGAAGCTGGCGTTTCCACAGTTCCGGGGCATATGGGTTTGATTGAAAGCGCTGATGAAGCGGTGAAAATTGCCTCCAATATCGGCTATCCGGTGATGATCAAGGCCTCCGCCGGTGGTGGCGGCAAGGGCATGCGTATTGCCGAAAATGAAACGGAAGCACGTGAAGGCTTTCAGGCTGCCAAGAATGAGGCCAAAAACTCATTCGGTGACGACCGTATTTTCATTGAAAAATTTGTCACCCAGCCGCGCCATATCGAAATTCAGGTACTTGGCGACAAACACGGCAATATTATTTATTTGGGCGAACGTGAATGCTCCATTCAACGCCGCAACCAAAAAGTGGTGGAAGAAGCCCCGTCTCCTTTCTTGGATGAAGCAACACGCCGCGCCATGGGCGAACAGGCTGTAGCACTTGCCGCGGCCGTAGGTTATACTTCAGCCGGTACGGTTGAATTTATCGTTGATGGTTCACGTAATTTCTATTTCCTCGAAATGAACACCCGCTTGCAGGTGGAACATCCGGTCACGGAACTCATCACCGGCATTGACCTTGTCGAGCAAATGATCCGTGTTGCCGCCGGTGAAAAACTGGCAATTGCACAAAGCGAAGTCAAACTGAACGGCTGGGCGATTGAAAGCCGCCTTTACGCCGAAGATCCATATCGCAATTTCTTGCCGTCCATTGGCCGCCTCACACGTTATCGCCCGCCAGCGGAAGGTGAAAACACTGACGGCACCATTGTGCGCAATGATACCGGCGTTTATGAAGGTGGCGAAATTTCCATGTATTACGACCCGATGGTCGCAAAACTTTGTACATGGGCACCGGATCGTATCACCGCAATTGATGCGATGAGCGCTGCTTTAGACGAGTTTGAATTGGAAGGCATCGGCCACAATCTGCCGTTCCTGTCAGCCGTTATGCAGCATCCGCGCTTCCGTGACGGCAATATCACCACGGCTTTCATCGCCGAAGAATTTCCGGAAGGGTTCCAAGGTGTTAATGCGGATGTGAAAACCGCACAAAAACTGGCAGCTGTTGCCGCATTCATCAATAAAATCATGCAGGAACGCGCTGCCCAAATCAGCGGTCGTTTAAGCGACCACATGGCACCATTGGCCAAAGAATGGGTTGTCAGCTTAGGCCATCAATGCCTTGCTCTGACCATGGAAGACTATGAAGCCGGTTTGCGTATTCTGATCGGTGCCAATACTGTGTTGCATGTGGCAAGCGAATGGAAACCAGGCGATCAGCTTGGCATATTCAATGTAGACGGCGAAACAATGGGCGTTAAAGTTGACATTAACGGCAATGCTTTGCGTCTACGCTATCGCGGCATTGATGTTAAATGTTTTGTCCGTCGTCCGCGAGTGGCGGAGCTTGCCGAGCTGATGCCGGTCAAGCAAGCGCCGGATACATCCAAGATGCTATTGTGCCCGATGCCGGGTGTGATAACCTCCATTGCAGTCGCGGAGGGCGATCACGTAGAGGCAGGACAAGCATTGGCAATTGTTGAAGCAATGAAAATGGAAAATACCTTGCGCGCAGAAAAAAGCGGCGTGGTAAAGCGCATACTGGCATCTTCCGGCCAAAGTCTGGCTGTCGATGAGCTTATTCTGGAGTTCATTTAATGGCGGCGAAAGTAACAATGGCCGATTGGCAGAAACTGGCAGAAAAGGAGGTCAAACGATCTCCCGACACACTGACATGGCAGACACCGGAAGGCATTCCGGTGAAACCGCTTTATACCGCCGATGATCTGGAGCGTGTGCAACATCTGGATACACTGCCCGGTCTTGCGCCTTTTGTACGCGGCCCCCGCGCCACCATGTATGCCGGTCGTCCATGGACAATCCGCCAATATGCCGGTTTTTCCACCGCTGAAGCCTCCAATGCTTTTTATAAACGCAATCTTGCTGCCGGACAAAAAGGCTTGTCCGTTGCTTTCGATCTGGCAACCCATCGCGGCTATGACAGCGACCATCCCCGCGTTGTCGGCGATGTCGGTAAAGCAGGTGTGGCGATTGACAGTGTCGAGGATATGAAAATTCTCTTTGACGGTATTCCGCTCAAAGATATGTCTGTTTCCATGACCATGAATGGCGCGGTTATTCCGATTTTGGCCAATTTCATTGTCGCTGGCGAAGAACAAGGCTGCTCCCGCGCCGAGCTTTCCGGCACGATTCAGAATGATATTCTGAAAGAGTTTATGGTGCGCAACACCTATATCTATCCGCCGGAACCATCCATGCGGATTATTGCCGATATTATCGAATACACAGCCAAAGAAATGCCGCGCTTCAATTCGATCTCCATTTCCGGCTATCATATGCAGGAAGCGGGTTCGACACTGGTGCAGGAACTCGCTTTCACATTGGCCGACGGGCGCGAATATGTGCGCGCAGCCTTGAGAAAAGGCCTGAATGTCGATGATTTCGCGGGGCGCTTGTCGTTCTTCTTCGCCATCGGCATGAATTTCTTTATGGAAGCAGCCAAGCTTCGCGCCGCGCGCTTGCTGTGGACACGCATCATGGAAGAATTCGAGCCGAAAAAAGCCTCATCTATGATGCTGCGCACCCACTGCCAGACCTCCGGCGTGTCGTTGCAGGAACAAGACCCTTATAATAACGTTATCCGCACTGCTTATGAGGCGATGTCGGCAGCACTTGGCGGCACACAGTCGCTGCACACCAACGCGCTTGATGAAGCGATTGCCCTGCCAACGGAGTTTTCGGCTCGTATTGCGCGTAATACGCAGTTGATTTTGCAGCATGAAACCGGCGTCACCAATGTGGTGGATCCGCTGGCCGGTTCTTATTATGTCGAAAGCCTCACCCATGATCTGGCTGAAAAAGCTTGGGCGCTGATTGAAGAAGTGGAAGAGCTTGGCGGCATGACCAAAGCGGTTGCCACCGGCATGCCGAAACGCCTGATCGAAGAAGCGGCAACGCGGCGTCAAGCTGCT
Organism: Paenochrobactrum sp. BZR 201-1; assembly: GCF_044987585.2. Classification (NCBI taxonomy): domain Bacteria; kingdom Pseudomonadati; phylum Pseudomonadota; class Alphaproteobacteria; order Hyphomicrobiales; family Brucellaceae; genus Paenochrobactrum; species Paenochrobactrum sp. BZR 201-1. Next base: position 49,015 of record NZ_JBJDRZ020000018.1, read on the forward strand.
GTTGACCGCGGCGATGAAGTGATCGTCGGCGTCAATAAATACCGCCTCGAAAACGAAGACCAACTCGATATTCTCGAAATCGACAATACGGCGGTGCGTCTGGCGCAGATCGAGCGCATTGAAAAAATGAAACGCAATCGCGATGCCGCCAAGGTGGCAGCAGCCCTTACGGCATTAACGGAAGTTGCCCGCACCAAACAGGGTAATATTCTGGAAGCCGCGGTGGAAGCCGCGCGTGCGCGTGCCACAGTCGGCGAAATTTCCGATGCATTGCGTGTTGTTTATGGTGACCATGCCGCCATTCCGGAAGTTGTCAGCGATGTTTATGGGGATGCCTATGACGGCGATCCGGAATATCAAACACTTATCGAGCGCCTTGGCGAATTTTCCAAAGTTTTAAGCCAAAAGCCTAAAATTATGGTCGCGAAACTTGGTCAGGATGGCCATGACCGTGGCGCCAAAATCATTGCTTCTGCCTTTGGCGATATGGGTTTTGATGTGCTTGCTGGCCCACTCTTCCAAACACCGGAAGAAGCGGCAGATATGGCCGTGCAGCAGAAGGTGCATGTGGTTGGCATGTCGTCACTGGCAGCCGGTCACAAAACACTGGCGCCGCAACTCATTAAAGCGTTGAAAGAACGCGGTGCTGGTCAGGCGATTGTCGTGGTTGGCGGTGTTATTCCACGCCAAGACTATGATTACCTTTATGAAAATGGTGTTTCAGCCGTTTTTGGCCCCGGCACCAATGTGATGGAAGCAGCACGTACGGTGCTTGATCTTCTGGAAGGCAAACGTCCTAATACGCTGTAAGATCAAAAAGGCTCCCAGATAAATACGGGAGCCTTTTTCTATACGCACTAAATATCTGCAACAAGCGTGAAAATTGCCGGTATTGCCAATGATGCGCCGGACAAAAACAACAAAACAAATGCCAATCGCCGCAAGGCAACAGCCGAAAGCGGTGGGGGAAAACGACGCGCCAAAAATGTAAATAAGATCACGACCGGTATGGCCAAAAGGCTCCACCAAAAATCAATTGATGGCATTTCTCCTGCCGCCATTACAGTGCCAAGTCGCACCAGCGCATTCAGTCCAAAAACTGCCACCAGCGTTTCGCGGATAACCGCAAGTCTTAAAGGCTGTCGATATAGATGATAAACTAATGGTGGTCCTGCGGTTGAAAATAAACCACCCATTAATCCGGCTAATGAACCAAAGAAAATAAACGATCCCGCTGCAGACGGCTTTTCCAAAGGCGTTGGTTTCATAAGCAGCTGGATACTCGAAATAATAATAAAAATGCCAAGTACCAATTTCAGCCAAACAACCGAACTATCAAGTAAAAGCCCAAGCAGCCAGTAACCGATCAACAAAAACAAAAGGCTTGGGATTATAATCAGCGTAAATTCACGCTTGGCGATATTGCGCCAACCTTTTGCCAAAACTTGTGCAGCATTCACGACCGTTAAAAAACTCACCAATATCGCCGCTTCATTTATCGGCATTATGGCAGCCAATGCTATGCCGCCCATCATGATCAACCCCAACGCAAAGCCAGTGAGCGTCTGCATATAGGCCGCAAGACCTGCCAGCAGCAAAAGCGCTGCCATATTAGCCGGTTCCATAATGATATTGCTTTCAGATTATTATATATAAAGGTGAGTGAATTAAGCGACGCAAATAGCATCTCTCAAGCAGCACCAATATGCAATAAAAAGCAATCATTTAGCAAATAAACAATGGCTTCTTGGCGCATCTGACCTTAAAATAAACTTCAGCAAGGAAATCATTTCAAATAGTTGAAATCAATCGGTCAGCCCAATATCCACCGGCTTTTGCCAAAGCTTCCGCGGTATCGACATCACTCAAAGCGGCTTCGCCAATTTCGACATCAATCACTTCAACAGCACTTTTTTCAATCAGAGTTCGCGCACCACGATCCCCTTGCAATTTTGCAAGTTCTGCAAAAAGGCTGGAAGGAATAACCACCGGATTACCAGCCTCCCCATTACAAGTTGCGCGAACGACCGCACGATGACGGCTTTTGTCGAATGCCGCCAGCATTTCCCTTATATGCGTAGCTTTAATCTGCGGCATATCACCAAGCTGGATCATTAATCCCGTTGCAGAAGGCGGCAGATGATCAAGTGCTGCTTTGATTGAAGTTGATAGCCCTTGACTGTAATCGGGATTTATAATGGTTTTAATGGTTAGATGATGCAGCGCCATATCAATTTCTTCAGCCATATGGCCAAGCACAACAATGACCGGTCGCCCGCCACCGGCAATTGCCGCTTCTGCCGAGCGCCTGATAAGCGGCACACCATCAAAATGTGCCAGCAATTTATTGCGCATACCCATCCGGCTGGAGCGTCCGGCAGCCAAAACAGCAATTGCCACATCACCTTTAAAATCTGCTTTCAGCATTTCCCGCGGTGAAGGCCGGCTTGGAATTTCAGACAAAATACCGCCCACCCCCATTCTGGAGACCATTTGATGATCAACTTTTAAATCAGCCATCAAACGATCCAAAATCCAATCAAAACCATTTTCTTTCGGACTTCTGGAACATCCGGGAGCCCCCAGTACAGGTTTGCCATCCAGACTTGCCAATATCAGCAAATTACCAGGATCAACCGGCATACCGATGCGTTCGATCTTGCCTCCGGCAAGGCGAATAGCCTGCGGTACGATATCATCTGGATCACATACCGCGGAAGCCCCGAAAATAACGGCCATATCGGCATTTTTCAATGTGCCTTTGATCGCCTCTGCAACGAACGGCACTTGATGCTCAACGCGCATCTCGCTTACCAAATCGCCGCCATTAAGCTCCAGGCGCCTGGCGGTAACTTTGGCTGTTTTGTCAAGAATACTGATTTTGAGATTTGGCAATGTGGTTTGGATCAAGCCGACTTTTTTAGGAGAAAATGGTTTAACCGCAAATGCTCGCTGTCTGATGGCCAGACTTTGCACTTTTTGCATATGTAACTGATCGACTGCAAAGGGAATGATTTTAACCGTTGCAACCAGCATGTCGACAGTTGTGCGGGTAAAAGGCGCTAATGTTGCCAAGGTTATCGAGCTGTCAACGCGATTAATAGCATGAACCAGTTCTTCTGAAACGCAAAAAAGACCGGCTTTTTCCGCATAGAAATTAACCCGTCCCGTGGTTGCAAGTCCTGCACGGATATTTTCAAAAGACAAGCAATCTGCAATGCGTCGTGCCGCATCATCTTCACCAATATCAAGGGCTTCCAATTTGGCAGCCAGCACATCTGCATGCCCTGCCAATCTGATATGTTCAATATCGCTGCGCGTTAAAATCGAGCCTTTTTTGATCACCTTTTCATCGGCAATGATCGTATGAGCGAGAATAGCTCCCAATGCATCCTTTAATGACAAGCGACCAAACTGCATGGATTTATTCCGTTGAACGGTTGCGATAGGCGGCAATCACCTGCGCCAAAACTGCAATGGCAATTTCAGCAGGACCTTGCGCCTTGATATCAAGCCCGATCGGCGCATGGATCAATCCACAATCATTTTCCGAAAAGCCTGCCTGATAAAGTCGCTCAAGCCGTTTTACATGGGTTTTTCGGCTACCCAGAGCCCCAATATAAAATGCTTTCGCCTGTAATGCAGCGATCAATGCAGGGTCATCTATTTTCGGATCATGCGTCAAGGCAGCCACAGCCGTATGTTTATCTAATGCGTGTTTGCCGAAATAATCTTGCGGCCACTCCACATGCAAATCCGCATCGCCAAAACGTTGCTCTGTCGCAAAGGCCGATCTTGGATCAATGATAGTGACATCGAAATTGGTCAATTTGGCTGCGACCAGCAGGTTCTGGCTGATATGCACCGCACCGACCAAAACAAGTCGCGGATGTGGCGCATAAATATTGAGAAAATAATCTTGCCCCTCAAGGCTAAGTATACCGGACTTGCCAATACTCACATTTTCCATCAAAGGCTGCAATGAAACATCACCATCAAAAATATGCTGCTGAGCGCCATTTTGAATATTGGTCAGCAAATAACTTGCACGCCGGTTTTCCAATGCTTGAGAAATATCAGTAAAGACAGCCGTTAACGGTGTCACCAGAATTTTAATACGTCCGCCACATGAAAGGCCGACACGCCATGCGGTTTCATCGGCAATGCCAAATTCCAGCACACGAGATTTTCCATCTGTGATGACATCCAGTGCTTGACCGATGACTTCTGTCTCCACGCAGCCACCAGAAACAGAACCATAGAAATTAGCGTGATTATCAATCAACAAGTGACTACCGACAGGACACGGCGCCGAGCCCCATGTTTCAATGACAGTGGCAATGGCGGCAGGTCGGTTTTCCTTTAACCATTTCACAGCCATCAGAAGGGGCTGAAACAACACATCCTGTTGCGTCAGTTTTAAGTTCATTTAGCCCCTCCTCCCTTTTTATCGACACATTTTCAGGCACGCCCGAAAAGTGCGCCTAGCTTGTTTTTAAACACTGCCCATAAAACACTCAGCATATTCAGCTCTTTTGCCGGTGCATGTTTGCGTGGTGCAGCCGGCTTTGGTGACGGTGCAGCAACGCCCTCAGCGGCATCAAAACTTTCTGCTACCGGTTCTGCTCCGGCAGACAATTCACCTTCCAAATTATTGGCAAATTCTTTGCAGATTTGACCGGCAACCGCCTCAACAATGCCACCACGTGCAACCTGCGCCAAGGAGCCAGAGAGTGAATAATTTACATCCACCGAAACAACGGTGGTGTTTTCTCCCTCTTCAGTCAGCGCATAAGTCACCTCGCCTTTAGCGCGCGAAGAATGATTTTTATCAATCCCCACCCCAGTGATAACGCCAGTGAACCTTGCCTCATCCGGTACCACCTTGGCCTCGCCGCCAAAATCTGCCTTCACAGGGCCAAGTTTCACCGTAATGCGCCCTTTGGCAACACCATCCACCGGTGGCTCGGTTAGTTGTGCTCCCGGAATACAGGCCACTACCGCTGCCAAATCCTGAAACTTCTCCCACACAACTTTGCGGTTATGATTGACTTTAAAAACCTGTTTAATCTCAGCCATGATACTCCCCTTTTTAGTTTTCTGCCCCGCACCAATCATAAATGCAAAGCGCCATCACCTTGATAGATGTGATGTAATCCTCAATCGATACATATTCGTCATTAGCATGCATAACCGCCGTTGAGCCCGGTCCGAAGATTACTGTTGGTGTATCTGCATAAAGGTTGAGGAAACGTGTATCGGCAGCACCCTGACGCCCACTGATAACCGGCTGTTTTCCGGTCAGTTCAGTATAGTTTTTGCTCACCAGATCAACAATCGGATGATCGACCGGAATTTCGGATGCCTGCGCATCATAGCCGACAAAACGCACCACCGGCGGATGGTCTTTCATCCAAGGATCTTGTGCGGCCATTTCGTTGATTTTATCAACGAGACTTTGCTTCACCCCTTCATGATCTTCACCCGGAACCGTTCCGATACTACCTTTTAACAATGCGGTGTCAGGAAAAGCGCTTGGATAGTTACCGGCCTGAAAGCTGCCGATAATGCATGGCAGAGAATCCAGCGCATTCGGGTAAAGCGGATGGCGCACGATTGCCACGCGGTAATCTTCCAGCTCTTTAACGGCCTGCACAACTTTATTGCCCAGATCAATGCCGGAAATACCTTCATAGCGCTTTTGAATTCCCGCCGGTTTGCCCTGCACAGCAATTTCAAACCAGATGCGACCGATGCAAGCCGGCTGCACTGCCAGATCACTGGTTTCTCCCGAAATACCGGCATCCGCTTTATAGCCGCGCATTACCGTATCAAGCGTACCGTGGCCGGAAACCTCTTCATCAATCACCACGTTGATATAGACATCTCCTTTCAGTTTTACGCCCGCTTGTTTCAGATATTCGACAGCCAGAATATGGCTTGCCACACCGCTTTTCATGTCAGCGGCACCACGACCATAAATACGTCCATTGTCGATTTTTGCCGACCAAGGATTATCTGACCAGCCTTCACCATTGCCGACCGGAATAACATCCGTATGGCCATTGAGAAGCAATGAACGGCCTCCGCCGGTGCCTTTGAATGTCGCCACAATATTCGGACGGCCCTCGTAACCCATCGCGACAGGGCGATAACCGGGATGTTTTTTCAATTCCTCCCAATCGGTTTCCCACATATCGACCTCAAGGCCGATCTTGTTCATATAATCGGCGACATAAGCCTGAATAGCAGCCTCATCACCGGTAACAGAGGGGATCGCGATCATTTCTTGCAAGAATTTGACCGAGGCATCCTGATTATTTTCAATGGTTTCCAGAATTTTCTGACGGGTCGCAGAACTCATTTTATTCTCCGGTTGTTGAAGGCTTCACGCCCTTAAAAGACAAGATTTCCGATTTTATTTGATGATCATCAGTCCATCAGGCTTGGCAGCCAGAGCGCTATGTCAGGGATAAAGATCAGCAAAGCCATCAGGCTGATATTAATGAGAATGAACGGTACTGCCGCCATATAAATCTCGCCCATTGTGGTGCCTTCGGGCGCCACACCTTTCATAACGAAAAGCGATAATCCTGCTGGCGGAGTAATGGTGGCAAGTTCCAGATTGACCATCATCACCACAGCAAACCAAATCGGTTCCCAGCCCATGGCATGGATGATTGGCAGAAAAATCGGCATGGTGACCAGAACAATCGATGTCTGTTCAATAAACATACCGATCACCATCACAATCAGCATCATGATCAGCATCAGCACCAGCGGTGCGACCGGTAAAGTTGTTGCCCATTCGGTGATGGCCGTAGTTGCGCCGGAAAAACTCAATAACTGACTGAAGGCTGCCGAACCTGTCAAAATGATCAGGATCATCACTGTCAGCTGCAAAGCTGACGAAAGAGCGTTGCGGACGGTCTGCCAATTCAGTTTTCCATACATGAAAGACAGAATGAACGTCAGGAATGTTCCGATTGCAGCCGATTCAGTCGGTGTAGCGATACCGGTGAAGATAAAAACGATCGTCAGCACCACAATCGAAACCGGCGGAACGAGATAGAACAGCGTATTTTTCATTTTTACACGAAAAGGCACGATTTCTATTTCATAAGTCGGCGCATCTTGCGGACGTAAAGTAGCGCGCAAGACGATATAAAGGATATAAGCAATCGCCAGCAAAATGCCCGGCACAATGATGGCAACCAGCGTTTTGGCAATCGAAAATCCGCCAACACTCGCCAAAACAATCGCCAAAGTGCTTGGTGGAATGAGAATAGCTAAAGCACCACTGCCAAGCACCGGACCGATTGCTAGAGTACGCGCATAACCGCGGCGTTCCATTTCCGGTGTCAAGGTTGAGCCAAGCATTGCAACTGAACCCATCGCCACGCCAGTCAGTGTCGCCAGTACAGTTCCCGCACCAATAGTCAGCACTGCCAAACGACCGGCAATAAAGCCTAGCCACTGATCAAGCACCTCGATCATACGCGGTGCAATGCCTGAATGAAACATCACCGAGCCCATCAAAATGAACATCGGTACCGGCACCAGCATGAAGGTCGAGATTGAACTATCAATACTCAAAACTAACTGACTGAAGCCGGTTGTTCCGCCCCACATGAAAAACACGCCCAGCATATTGACGGTCATGAAGGCAAAAGCCACCGGCACACCCAGCATCATCAAGCCGGTGAGCCCCGCGAAAAAATATAACAGAAAAGTCCACCACTCCATTTTAGTGCTCCGCAGGTTTGGATGGTTGAATATTATCGGCGCGGATAAAACGGAGTGTGCGCAGGATAAATTCTACGCCCAGCAGGAAACATCCAACCGGAATGACCGCCAGATTGATGGCGCGCGGGATTTCAAGTTCAGCTGCCACCATAATACCGCGCTGAATGGAGCGGATAATGGCGTGATAGCCGTAATAAGCCATGATCAGACAGACGATGGCGCTAATGATCGAAGAAATGATCAGCATGGCACGACGCACCGGCGGCGAGACAATCGTCATCAGAATATCGACCGTAACATGACCGTCTTTGCGCAACACCCATGCAGCGCCTAAGAAGGTGATATAGACCATCATGATGCCACTGATCTGGTCGATGCCGTGGATGCCGTAATTAAAGAAGACACGCATCGCCACTTTGATAACCGTTGCCAGCATCATAGCAATCAATGTGAGACATGCGAGAAAGGCAAACAAATTCAAAATGAAGTCGTAGAATTTCTCAATTGTTTTCATAACAAACCTGCATTCGTTCGAATGGAGCTTTGCTCTTGGAAGGTCACTTCCAAGAGCAAAAACCTCAGACATCATTGTTCGAAGAGCTCTTTGACTTCAGAGATTTGTTTCTCGCTTAGAATAGAAGCGTAATAAGCCCAGAGCGAATCAACAGCGACCTTGTTCCAGCGCTCGGCTTCTTCGGGTGAAAGCTTCACCACTTCCATGCCGGCTTTTTGCATCAGGTCCGTTTGTTCATCGAGATTTTGTTGAAACCAGCCTTGTGTCCATTCTTGTGTTTCGGACATGGCCTGATCGAGAATGGCTTGAATTTCAGGCGACAATGCCTCGTATTTATCGAGGTTCATCACAATGTTTGCACCACTGCGATACATCGGCTGGTCGATCATGTATTTGGTGACGCTCTGCCAGCCATAACGGGTAAAACCATCGGCAACCGGCCAGCTGAAACCATCAACCGTACCGCGATCCATCGCCAGATAAATTTCACTCGGTGGCAAAGTGACAGATTCTGCGCCCGCATCTTTCAAGAAATGTCGGGTCAGCGGTGCTGAACGCAGCTTTTTCGACTTGATGTCGTCAATGGATTTTACCGGAAAATTGGTACTGATATAATGAACACCTACACCTAGATCTCCACTGGCGTGGCCGATATAACGTGCACCTTTGTTGGCATAAAGATCAACCAAATAGTTATGTAGTTTACTGCCCGGGCCATTATCCGGCACTTTATAAGGTGAAAGTTCGGTGATGTCTCCGCCCGGCACCACACCTGCCCAATAGTTTGGTGCACCATACCAGACATCAAAAACACCATTTACCAGCGCTTCCGGCTGATCAAAAGGCGGCAGAACATCATCTGCACCCATATATTGCACCCGCACTTTGCCTTCACCAATGCGGTTTACATTATCCATGAAATTTTTGCCGATATCGGCAGTTGGTGAAAAGCCGTGCGCCCATGCGCCGACCATTCTTAATGTTACAGTTGCTGCTTGCGCCTCTGTCATCCACGCCGTGCCACTCCACAGAAGCGCACCTGCCAAAGCTATCGATGTAACAGGGGTAATAAATTGCCTCATGACCGAAATCATGTCATTTCCTCCCTTGATTTCTCCCCGACCGCACTTCGCCAAAAATGCGGCTTACACTCAAATCCTCCTTTGAGCGCAAATGTATCGTAATGCGTTTACATCCAACTTGTCTACAAAGTTTTTTGTATTGCATACAATCTTTGCGTAGCTTACAAATAAATATGACGATATAAGCGGGTTTCCTGTTTCACAGGTTCCATCACTTTGGGAGGAGTGACATGCGCCCTTCGGGTTTTAGCTATCATCGCGCTGATGACCTTCAGCACGCCTATCAATTATTGGCCGAGTTTGGTGAAGATGGCCGCCCCTTATCAGGCGGGCAAAGTCTGGTACCAATGATGAATTTGCGTTTAGCAAGGCCAAATCATCTGGTTGATATCAACCGGCTACCGCTTAACCAGTTTGAATTACTGCCAAATTTTTTACGCATCGGTGCACTGGTGCGCCATCATGAATATGCAACCAATCCGCATATTGAAGCCTACTTTCCAGCATTTCAGGAAGCCGTTCACTGGATCGCTCATCCCACGATCCGCTTACATGGCTCGCTTGGCGGTAGTATTTCCCATGCTGATCCGACCGCAGAATTACCTGCCATGTGCGTTCTTTATGATGCGGAAATTATTTTAGGCTCGCTGCAAGGCGAACGCCGCGTTAAAGCACAAGATTTCTTTCATGGTGCCTATGTCACTGCCGTGGAACCGGGTGAAATGGTTATTGCAGTGGAGTTTCCATTGCCAAAAGAGCAACCATCCGGTGCTTTTAGCGAACTTGGCGAGCGCTTAGGCGATTTTGCCATTGCTTCTATCGGTGTCGCACTTACCCATAAGGCCGGCACTATCGCAACTGCGGCAATTGTCTGTGGCGGTGCCGAAATGGTTGCAACGCGAGGCCCTGCGATTGAAGCGCAATTAGTCGGAAAACGCTTGGATCAAGTCAATTTTGACACACTGGCTGCCGAGTTTTCCGGCCAGTTTAATCCGGCTGGCGATTTTACCGCTACTACTGCCTATCGCAAAAACCTGATCGGTGAATTGACAAAGCGCACATTGCAGCGCGCTTGCAACAAAGCATTGGAAGCAGCATGAGCGAACAATCAAAAATGAATGTAACTTTGACGGTTAACGGTAATACCCGCACGGTTTCAGTCGAACCCAGACATTTGCTGGCAGATGTTTTGCGCCATGAATTCAATCTTTCCGGTGTCCATATCGGATGTGCGCATGGCGCATGTGGTTGTTGCACTGTGCATCTTGATGGCTTGCCGCGTCTTTCCTGCCTGACCTTTGCTGTACAGTGTGACGGACGCGAAATCAAAACTGTCGAAAGCCTTGGCGGCATTGATGCCACCCATATTTTGCAACAGGCATTCAAAAGCGAGCATGGCCTGCAATGCGGCTATTGCACTCCTGGTTTTCTGATGACACTCGCGCCTTATGTCAGCCAACAAATTGAACTGGGCGAAATGCCGGAAGAAGCTGATATTCGTGAAGCTATGAGCGGCAATATCTGTCGCTGCACCGGTTATCACGGTATTGTGGCCGCGGTTAAAAAAGCGATTTCATCTCAATTGACGGAAAGGGCTTGAATATGAGACCTGAAAGCCCCCGCCATATCGGCGCACGCATTCAACGCTTTGAAGATACAAGGCTTTTGTCGGGCACGGCACGTTATATTGACGATATCAAAATGCCGGATATGCTGCATTTGCGTTTTGCACGTGCGCAATCCGCCCATGCCAAAATTGTGGAAATCGATCAATTTGCGCTGGAAGACATCGGTTTTAAAACCTGGGTTTTTACCGGTGAAGACACCCGCCATTTGTCGATGAAAGCCCATCAGGATTATCCTGAAATGCAATATTCAGAGCAGCCTTTGCTGGCTCTTGATAAAGTACGCTATGTCGGTGAACCGGTGGCAGCTGTACTGGCTGAGGACCCTTATCATGCAGAAGATGCGGCAGAGCAACTTTTCATCGATTATGAACCGCTGGCCATTGTCGCTTCCATGAAGGATGCGCTTGACCCGAATATTCCGCCAATTTTTGATAATTGGACAAAAAACACCTTTGTCGAACGGCAAATGAAAGGTGGCGATCTGGAGGCGGCAAAAGCTGCTGCCCATTATACCATCAAACGTCGTTATATCAATAAAAGACAAGCCGGCGTACCAATGGAAGGCCGCGGTGTTGTCGCTTATATGGATCCGGCAACGCGGTTTTTAACCGTCTGGTCGTCCACTCAAATGCCACATCTGGTGCGCACTTATATTTCAGAAGAATTGGGCTTGCCGGAATCGCGCATCCGCGTTGTTGCGCCCGATGTCGGTGGTGGGTTTGGTGTCAAAGGGCAAGTCTTCCCCGATGAGGTACTGATCGCTTGGATTGCAATGCAGGTTGACCGTCCGGTCAAATGGATCGAAGATCGCCGCGAACATCTGATTTCCAGTATTCATGCCCGCGATCATGATCATACATTGGAAGCTTATGTCTCTGAAGATGGTCGCTTATTAGGTTTGAAGGCTGATATCAGTGTCGATGTCGGTGCCTATTCGACATTTCCGTTTACCGCTGCCGGTGATCCGGGAATGGCTGCAAAAGTCATGCCGGGGCCTTATGATTTTCAAGCTTATGAGGCCACATTCCGTGCGCTCGCCAGCAATAAATGTCCGCTCGGCACCTATCGCGGTGTGGCGCGCCCGTCTGCCGTGTTCTCACAAGAGCGCTTGATGGATGATATTGCCAAAGAAATTGGCATGGATCCGTTTGAATTTCGCCTGAAAAATATCATCCGCGAATTTCCATATAAAAACGTGCTCGGCTTTACCTATGATCCGGGGTCTTATGAGCAATCCATCCTGCAAATCAGGGAATTGTTGAAAGACGATATTGCAGCGGCTGAAGCATCAAAAAGCTCCAAAACCACCCGTATTGGCGTCGGTATTGCCACATTTTTAGAGCAAACCGCGCATGGAACACCCGATTTTGCCCGTCGTCGTACACCCATTGAAACCGGTTATATTGCAGCGCATGTACAAATGGCACCGGATGGCACAGTGACCATCAATTTAGGGCTGCAAAGTCATGGCCAAGGGTTGGAAACCACCATGGCGCAGGTCGCAGCCGACGCCTTGGGCGTGCGGCCGGAAGATGTTTTTGTCAAACATGGAGACACAATGGGTTCACCCTACTCGGTCGGCACATGGGGCAGTCGCGGCGGGCCTTTGGGCGGCGGTGCCGTCCATATGGCCTCCTTACAAATTGCCAATAAACTTAAGGCCATTGCGGCTCATTTTCTGCAAGCAAGCAGTGATGACATTGAGCTACGGGATAATTTGGCCTTTTTACGCAGTGATCCGGGGCGCAATGTGCCGCTCAAAACCATCGCGCGTGCAGCAATACGCAATGTCGACCAATTGCCGGAAGGTATCTTGCCAGGCTTGGATGCCGAATATGCACTTGATGGGCCAACGGACGGAACCTATGCCAATGCCACCCATGCGGCCGTGGTTGAAATTGACGTACCAACCGGAAAAATGAAACTGAAGCGCTTTGTTGTGGTGGAAGATTGCGGCACCATTCTCAACCCATTGGTGGTGGACGGACAGGTGCGTGGCGGCGTGGTGCAAGGCATCGGTTCAGCAATGTTCGAGCATTTTGTCTATGACGAAGAAGGGCAGCCCTTAACCACCAGCTTTGCTGACTATCTGATGCCGATTGCACCGGAAATTCCAAATATCGAAGTGCATCACATTGAAACGCCAACGCCGTTAACACCGCTGGGTGCCAAAGGTTTGGGTGAAGGCGGAGCTATTGGCCCCCCTGCTGCAATTGCCAATGCAGTGGCCAATGCGCTTAATGTTTATGTGCCATTTACACCTCTCAATGCCAGCGACATCTGGGAATTAACAGCAAATATGCGTTAAATTAAACGAAAAACCCCGACATTTCTGTCGGGGTTTTTTATGATTACAACTCCAGAAAAACTTATTCGTAAGTAATCAGCAGGTCTTTTGCATCCACCTGCTCACCAGCGCGTACCAGCACTTCAGCCAATTTGCCATCACGTTCGGCATGAATCGCGGTTTCCATTTTCATCGCTTCCAATGACAATAACACATCGCCTGCTTTAACCGCTTGACCGCTTGAGACAGCCACGGTCGAAATCACACCCGGCATCGGTGCGCCGATATGTTTGTCATTTGCCATGTCCGCTTTACGCTTCACACCACCCGCTGCACCCTTGGCACGGTTTGGCACTTTAACACGGCGCGGTTGACCATTAAGTTCAAAGAACACAGTGACCATGCCCTTTTCATCTGTTTCACTCATTGCCTGATTGACGACGACAAGGGTTTTGCCCTTTTCCAGATCAACAAACACTTCCTGCTCGGATGCCAGACCATAGAAATAAACCGGTGTCGGTAAAACGCTGGTTGGGCCATAATTTTCCTGTGCTGCCGCATAATCGGCAAACACTTTCGGATACATCAGCGATGAAGCAAATTCCTGATCGGAAATTGTGCGCCCGACTACCGTTTCAACACTTGCCCGCTCGGCTTCCAGATCGGCTGGCGCCAATAATGAACCCGGGCGCACTGTGAATGGCTTTTCGCCCTTCAGAATTTTCTTCTGAAGCGCTTCAGGCCAACCAGCAGGCGGTTGCCCCAAATCACCGCGCATCATCGACACAACGGAATCAGGGAAAGAAATATCCTTGTCCGGATTTTCAACATCCTTAATCGTCAAATCTTGACTCACCATCATCAAAGCCATATCGCCCACCACTTTGGAGGATGGTGTGACTTTAACAATATCACCAAACATCTGGTTCACATCTGCATAAGTTTGCGCCACTTCATGCCAGCGGCTTTCAAGCCCTAATGAGCGCGCCTGTTCTTTCAAATTGGTGAACTGACCGCCCGGCATCTCATGCAGGTAAACTTCCGATGCGGGACCTTTCAGATCACTTTCAAAGGCTGCATATTGATTGCGTACCCCTTCCCAATAAAAAGAGATTTTGCGGATGGCGTCGGCATCAAGACCGGTATCGCGTTCATCGCCGTGCAATGCTTCGACAATGGAACCCAAACACGGCTGCGATGTATTGCCGGAAAGGGCATCCATCGCCGCATCCACCGCATCAACACCAGCATCCACTGCCGCCAAAACGGTGGCAGCAGAAATGCCGGATGTATCGTGGGTGTGGAAATGTAACGGCAGATCGGTCGCTTCACGCAGCGCTTTAAACAATTGTTTGGCAGCTGCCGGCTTCAACAGGCCAGCCATATCCTTGATTGCAATAATATTGGCACCGGCTTTTTCCACCTCACGCGCCAGATCAACATAATATTTCAGATCATATTGCGGGCGGGCACTGTTTAAAATATCGCCGGTATAGCAGATGGCGGCTTCGCAAAGTTTGCCTTCTTCCCGAATTGCATCCATCGAAACGCGCATATTTTCAACCCAATTGAGGCTGTCGAAAACGCGGAAAAGGTCAACGCCGCCGCGCGCTGCTTCGCGCACGAAATATTTGACCACATTATCCGGATAGCTCTTATAACCAACGCCATTGGCACCGCGCAGCAACATTTGCAGCAGAATATTAGGTGCATTTTCACGCACCATTGCCAGACGCTCCCACGGATCTTCGGTCAAGAAACGCATCGACACATCAAAAGTCGCGCCGCCCCAGCATTCCAGCGAGAAAAGATTAGGCAGTGCCCGTGCGTAAGTGTCGGCAATGCGTGCAATATCATAGGTACGAAGACGCGTTGCCAACAACGACTGATGACCATCACGCATGGTGGTATCGGTTACCAGCACCCGTTTTTGCTCACGCATCCATTGGGCAAATTTTTCTGCGCCCAACTGATCCAGCAATTGTTTGGTGCCATCGACAATCTTTTTGTCCGGCGTATAAGGAATTTTTGGTGCGGCTGTTGCGACAGGCTGGGCGCGGCCACGCGTTTCCGGATGACCGTTCACCGTCACATCAGCAATATAAGTCAACAATTTAGTCGCACGATCCTGACGCTTCATATGGGTGAAAAGCTCAGGTGTCGTATCAATGAAACGGGTTGTATAATCATTCGCCAGAAAGCTGGGATGATTGATAATCGCTTCCACAAACGTCAGATTGGTGGCAACTCCGCGAATACGAAATTCACGCAACGCTCTATCCATCCGACGTATCGCTTCAATCGGTGTGGAGCCGGAAGCTGTCACCTTCACCAAAAGCGGGTCATAATAACGGGTAATATATGCACCTGAATAAGCGGTACCGCCATCCAGACGAATGCCGAAACCGGAAGCTGAACGATAGGCTTGAATACGCCCATAATCCGGAATGAAATTCTGCTCTGGATCTTCGGTGGTAATACGGCATTGCAGCGCATGACCGTGCAAATGAATGTCTTTTTGCGCAGGCACACCTGACTCCGGCGTGCCAATCGCAAAGCCTTCAAGAATATGAATTTGCGCTTTGACAATATCAATACCGGTGACTTCTTCCGTCACCGTATGTTCGACCTGAATGCGCGGATTAACCTCAATGAAATAAAACTCATTGCTGTCGACATCCATCAAAAATTCGACAGTACCAGCGCCGATATAATCAGTCGCTTTGGCAATTTTCAGCGCATAAGACGCCACTTCCTGACGTTTTTCATCGCTCAAATAAGGTGCTGGTGCACGTTCGACCACTTTTTGGTTGCGGCGCTGAATGGAACAATCGCGCTCAAAAAGATGCACCGCATTGCCATGGGTATCACCCAAAATCTGCACTTCCACATGGCGCGCCCGTTCCAGCAGTTTTTCCAAGTAAACTTCATCTTTACCGAAAGCCGCCTTGGCTTCGCGCTTGGCTTCCACCACTTCGCGTTCCAGATCTTTTTCAGAACGGATAGCGCGCATACCGCGGCCACCGCCACCCCACGAGGCTTTCAGCATCACCGGATAGCCGATTTGGGCTGCCAGCTTTTTCACTTCCTCGATATCATCAGGAAGCGGATCAGTGGCGGGCACCACTGGCACACCCACTTCCAAAGCCAAATTACGCGCGGAAACCTTATTGCCCAGACGGCGCATGGTCTCAGCCTTAGGGCCGATAAAAATAATGCCGTTTTTATCACAGGCATCGACAAATTCAGGGCTCTCGGAAAGCAGGCCATAGCCGGGATGAATGGCATCAGCGCCGGATAATTTGGCGACACGAATGATTTCATCAATGGAAAGATAGCTTTCAATCGGCCCCAGATCACGCTCCAAATGGGGTCCGCGACCGACCTGATAACTCTCATCCGCTTTAAAGCGATGAAGGGAAAGTTTATCTTCTTCAGCCC
Source organism: Paenochrobactrum sp. BZR 201-1 (assembly GCF_044987585.2). Classification (NCBI taxonomy): domain Bacteria; kingdom Pseudomonadati; phylum Pseudomonadota; class Alphaproteobacteria; order Hyphomicrobiales; family Brucellaceae; genus Paenochrobactrum; species Paenochrobactrum sp. BZR 201-1. Next base: position 65,713 of record NZ_JBJDRZ020000018.1, read on the forward strand.
ATATGGCTACCGTTTTAAGCCCCAGTTCGTTGGCCGCGCGAAATACGCGGATAGCAATCTCGGAACGATTAGCGACAAGAATCTTCCTGATGGACAAGATAAAATCTCCCGTATTATATCTGGTGGAATTTACTGCAAGCGTAACTCTCAATTCTCATTTTGATACTTTGTCTGAACTAATTAAGACGGAATATCAATAAGATAGTTGCTTGGATATGTTAGACGAAAAAATGCAAAACGAAATTTTCGTTCGTTTCGGTTGAATTTTTTATTCCAATGACATTGTGTTATGACATTCATCTGGAAGATTATTCAATTTTTTCAATGGGTAAGTAATGCTGACCTGTTTTTGTATTATATCTGAGTAAAGTACGCTTCGTTCCATTCAGAGAACGACTGTATAAATTTTGTTATAAATTTTTATCATTCAACTCCGGACGGCAAAGCTGCCGTCCGGAATTTTATACCGGTCAGCTTGCCAGCAAACGTTGATAAAGTGCCTCGTCAGTCGCCCCTTCTGTGCCGATCAACAGCACACGGGAATCATTGTTAAGCCCAAGTTTTGCCATTAGTGCCGGATCATCAGTTGCCGTTAAAAGTCCGGCCAAACCGGAGGCACCTGATTCACCAATTTTAAGGGATGGATCACTGCCAAACGGATGTGCCAATTGTTTCAAGGCTGTCACTGCTATGTCTTCATCGACAGTCAGATAATAATCAGCGGCTTTTTCAAGCACTTCCCATGCGGACAGTGATGGTTCATAGCATTCAAGCATCGCCATGATAGTTTCGTCACCCGGTTCCATTGCCAATGAATGACCAGCCTCGGCACTGCGCTGCAGACAATTTGCGCGTTGTGGTTCCACGACAATGAGTTTTGGTCGCTTATTCCCCATCTTATCGAGGTAAAAGCCGGCAACGACCGCAGCCAAACCACCTACACCAGCCTGAATGAAAATATGGGTGTAATCTTCATCTGATTGATCCCAGATTTCGTTAAGCATCAGCGTATAGCCTTGCATCACCAACCCTGGAATTTCAGTATAACCGGCACGCGAAAAGTCGGAAATAACCATCCAACCGTTTTCTTCCGCCATTTTAAAAGATTGGGCCACGGAATCGTCGTAATTACCTTTGGTGCGGATAATTTCTGCACCAAAACGGGCAATAGCGTCTTCACGACCTTGGGTGACATTTTCATGCAGGAAAATGACACAGCGACAGCCGTATTTTTCTGCGCCCGATGCAACCGAGCGGCCGTGGTTGCCGTCTGTAGCACAGCATATCGTCAATTGGCTCGCAACCACTTTACACTCATCACTGGTGAGTTCTGATGGCGCAATTTTACGGCCCAGTTTTTCTTCAACATAAGCATGAACTACACGCGCTACCGCATAAGCACCGCCAAGTGCCTTAAAACTTGAAAGACCGTAACGGCCGCCCTCATCTTTAAATGAAATAGTGTTCAGGCCAAGTTTTTGTGCCAGATTTTTCAACTCAACCAACGGTGTTGGCTGATAATCCGGAAATGCACTTAAAAATGATTTGACCTCTTCAACGCCGGCAATACCAGCGATCAGCGATTGCGCATGATCAAGTTTTTGACCCTTTTGTGCCGATTTATTCTCTACCAGACGAACGTCCGTCATCGCGCTCACTCCCATGCGAATAGATCTATACCGGAAATATTCCGGCCGGTTGAAAGTCGGGAAATATTTTTCGTCAGAACAAAGCAGCACTAATTAAAAAGCCACTCTTGCCCCGAAATAAAGTCAATTCTGCTTTTTTATAAAAGCATCATGACGGTCAAATGACAGCATCAGTCTGTGTGGCTTAGGACACTGCTTTCGAGTGCTACCACAACATCTGCCGCGCCACCTGCAATCAGCTCCACATGCTCGCGCATCAGTCTGTCAGCCAATTCGCCATCACCATTTTCAATGGCTTGCAGCAAACGGCTGTGATCATCACAGCTTTCCTGCATGCGCCGCGGATGAGTTACATAACGACGATAAGGATTAAGGCGTTTGCCCAGTTTAAAAGCTTCTTGATAGAGAAACTGGTTTTGTGAACAACGCCAAATGACATCATGAAATGCATTATTCGCCAAAATAAAGCCGGTCTGGTCATCCTCACCAGCCTTTTCACGGCAAATATTATTTTCCATGCGCAGAACTTCAATATCTGTTCTGGTCATACGGCGGGCACATAAACGAGCTGCCAATCCTTCCATTTCCGCAAGCACCTGAAACATTTCGACAACGCTGCGCGTTGTCAGTTCCATCACGGTTGCACCCTGATTACGTTTGATTTCCACCAACCCGCTGGAAGCCAGATGACGCAGTGCTTCACGCACGGGCGTGCGTGAAACTTCGAACCTTTTGGCCAACGCCTGCTCATCAAGCCTTGTGCCCGGCAAAAGACGACCGCTTAAAATATCATCTTCCAATATCTGGACTAAATTGGCTGGTGAAGAGGTTTGATCCAAAGTTACATTCATTCTTTTGCCATCTGCGCTTTATCGGTTTTCGTATCAGGAAATCAGAACCGGCGTTCATGTTCCAACGAAAATATTGTTATTGTTTAACTGTGATGACGATGCTGACGCATTCTTCATCTTGCTCGTTAATCGTATAATGAGGATCAAACGGTTCGAACAGAACGGCCTGACCTTTTGTTAAAGTAAAGCGCTCTTTACCTGTATCAAAGGTTAAAGCACCCGACGCAATATAAAAGACTTGCGACACGTCGTCATGGTGATGCAGCTCTCCTCCACCGCCTTTCGGCGCTTTAGAAACCTGTATGCAGAAATTGGAGCCCGCAAAAGGCACAATATCCAATACGTTCAAACCGCCAAAATGGTTGGGCGGCGTAATGCCGTGTTTATCGCCATCTTTCCAGATTTTCATTCATTCCTCCAGTTTATCAGTCATGTCACAATCGGCAAGGTTCAAACTGTGCTGCTTTTTCAAAGAAAGCGCAGCACAGCTCAGACTTTAGATTAAGAAATATATTCCATATAAGGGCTAATGACGCTGCGTACCGGCACCTGAATGATTGCTGGCTTGCCGCTGGCAACGGCTTGTTTCACTGCTTCGCCGATCTCGTCGGCTGTTTTGGCGTGATAGCCTTGACCACCCAAAGCTTCAGCCAGTTTTGCCCAATCACGTCTCGGCAACGCCATTTCATAGGTTTCACCATATGACATCTCCTGCGGCAAAGCGATGGCTGCCCAGGATTCATCATCCAGAACCACAATGATGAAAGCACGGCCATAGCGCTCCGCCGTATCAAGCTCTGTCACATGGAAACCGACACCGCCATCGCCGACAAAAACAATAGACGGCGCTTGCGGGTCGGCAAAGCTGGCACCAGCGCCATAAGGAACTTCCGCTCCCAATGTACCCGATTGACCCGCTCGCAAATAACGCCCCGGCGCTTTGATTTTTAATCGTGCATCCGCCCAGAAATCTACATTGCCATGTGAGGTGGTATAAATCGTATTATCCGGTGCGGCTTTAGTCACCGCATCAATCGCATTGATTGGATGCAATCCTTGCGCATTATCTTCACCCGCTTGCGCTTTAAACTCGTCATTCCATTTGGCAATCAGCGCATCGCGCCAGCCTGCATCAAAGGCACCAGTCGCTGCTTCTGCCAAAGCATAAATAAAATGATAGGCGGAAGCATTAATGGCCACATCCGCACGGCGGTTGCGGTGTAAAATGGTCTGGTCGCCTGCGACCTGAATAATTTTCGTATCTTTACCAACGCCTGAGCCAAATTCGAGGTCGAATTCAAAATGATGGCCAACAAGAATAACACAATCGGAGGCAGCCAGTGCCTGACGCATAGCGCTGTTGCAAGGCGTATAGGCAGGGCCGGCCCACAGATCATGATTTTCATCCACCGAACCACGCGCCAAACGCATGGTGAAGAACGGCAGTTGATGTTTTTCAATTGCCTCTTGCAAACGCTCGCTCGGATTGAAAAACACATCATCGCCAAGGATCAATACCGGACGTTTTGCGGCACTGAATATTTTTTCAAAAGCCGCAATATCACCGGCGCAATTGCCCGGGCGCCCCGGTTTAACTGGTGTCTGTGTTGCAATGGTTGCCGGATCCGCATCAATCAATTGATGCAAAATGTCGGTCGGCACTTCTAAAAACACCGGCCCCGGGCGACCTGCCCAAATATGGCGCCAAGCCATGTCCAGATATTCGGGCAAGCGTTTAGCTTCTGTGCAGCGTGCTGCCCATTTTGTCACCGCCTGCATGGCAGGCAGCACATTAAAGGTCATGCCTGCACCTTTATCGGCGCTGGTCGTTGCTGATTGTGCACCGATAATTAAAAGCGGTGTACCTGCCAGATTGGAAACAATTGCAGGTGTTATAGTATTGGTCACACCAGGCCCAAGCGTTACCATTGCAACACCAACTTCACCCTTCACACGGGTATTAGCCTCGGCCATATAGCAAGCAGCTGCTTCATGGCGCGCATGTACCAATTGAACGCCGGTTTTGGCGCAAGCCCGATAAACCGGATTGATCGGTCCCCCGGATACGGAGAAAATATTCTTAACACCGGCTGCGTGTAACCATTTGACAATAGCCCCACCGCCATCAAGCTGTATTTGCTTATCAAGCATCATTCTCTCTCCCTTAATATGCGCGTGATTTTCCGCCATCGAGTGCAATGGCCGTGCCGGTGATAAAGCCGCCGCGTTTTGAAGACAGGAAGGCGACCATCGCGCCAAAATCTTCCGGATCGCCAAATTTGCCGACGGGCACTTCACCGAGCCATAGTTTTTCGGCGTCACCACGGCTGAGCTGATCGCGCTCCATGCTGGACGTCACCAGATACTCCATCCGGTCGGTTGCAAAAGGCCCCGGACAAAGGCAATTGACCGTAATACCTTCATGAGCAAATTCGATCGACAAAGATTTGGCCATGCCAACCACCGCCAGTCGGATCGAATCCGACAAAACCATATTCGGCTGAACTATTTTCACACCCACTGTGGTGACAAAAATGATGCGCCCAAACTGGCTCTTCTGCATATGAGGCAGAATTTCATGGCAAAGATCGACCATCGGAAGCAGGCTTTCATTAAGCGCCTCTTCCCAGCCTTCACGTTTCACACCCAAAAAAGGTGCCGATTCCGGCCCGCCTGTATTCGCGACAAAAATATCAATACCGCCAAGCGCATCGACTGCGGATCTAACTCCGCTTTGCAAAGTGTCACGCTTGGATAAATCAATTTCCACTGCGACAGCCTTTGCCGCACCTGCTGCTTTCAGTTCTTCAACAAAACCTTGCATACCAGCCAGATTGCGCCCTGCAACAGCCAATGACACCCCCTCACGCGCCAAAGCAATAGCAGCAGCGCGGCCAAGACCACGTGATGCTGCTGTTATCAGAGCGCGCTTGCCCTGAAGTCCCAGTTCCATTCTCCACCTCCCAGAGTTGTCTAACATGACACATACACATGTGCAGATTAAATGTCGACAATATTTTATAATTTGTATACATATTGGTTTATCGTGTATCAATCATACACATAAAACAAACTGGAGGAGTTTGAATTGCGCGATATTCCGTTATTAATAGGTGGCAAAGAAATTCATGAAGGTTCCGATGGCATCGGGGAGAGCCGCGATCCTTCGACCGGAAAACTTATCGGCCGTTTTGTTCGTGCCGGTGAAAATGAAGTGAATGCAGCTGTGGAAGCTGCCCGCAATGCTTTTGATCAAGGGCCCTGGGCACGTATGCGCCCGTTTGAACGCGGCCGTATTTTGCATAAAATCGGCGAGCTGATTCTCGAGCGCCGTGACGCAATTGCAAAATTGGAAAGCCAGGACAGCGGCAAACCTTTACGCGACGCTTATTGGGAAGTTGATTGTGCCGCACGTTTCTTTGAATATTATGCAGGCGTTGCCGATAAACAGCACGGCTCTTCCATTCCCTTAGGCCCTGACTGGTCTGATTGGACGGTGAAAGATGCTATCGGCGTTTCATTGCATATTATTCCATGGAACTATCCGTTCCAGCTGATTGCCCGTGGTGTTGCACCCGCGCTCACCGCTGGTTGCTCGGTCATTATCAAACCTGCAACCGAGACACCTTTATCGGCCTATGAATTTGTCAAAATCTGTCAGGAGGCCGGTCTGCCGGATGGTCAGGTTAACCTTATCAATGGCCGTGGTTCGCTGATTGGTGACGCGCTGGCAAGCCACAAAGGTATTGATCAGATCACTTTCACGGGTTCGGTGCCAACGGGCGAACGTGTGTTGAAAGCTGCCGCTTCGCACGCTATTCCATGCAATATGGAATTGGGCGGTAAATCTCCGCAGATTGTGTTCGGTGATGCCGATCTTGAAAAAACCATTCCCTTAATTGCAGGCGGCTTCCTCACCCATGCAGGACAAGTTTGCAATGCCGGTACTCGATTGTTGGTAGAACGCTCAGCCCATGACCGTGTGGTCGAAAAACTACACGCACATATCTGCGCCATGAATATCGGCAGTGCGGTTGATGATCCGGATATGGGGCCGGTGATTAACCAATCACATCGCGATTCCATTCAAAGCTATTATGATGTGGCAGCCAAGGACGGCGAGATTTTGTGGGGTGCTGATCTGCCCAAAGCGCCAGAACTCAGCGATGGTGCATTTGTGCGTCCTGCTTTAGTTGTAGGTGCAAGCAACATGACGCGCATTGCGCGCGAAGAAATCTTTGGCCCTATTTTGACGGTCATACCGTTTGATACGGAAGAAGACGCCATCCGCATCGCTAATGATTCCGATTTTGGCTTGGTGGCAGGTGTACACACCACGAATATCAACCGTGCTTTGGGAGTTGGACAGCATCTGCGCGCAGGTCAGGTCTGGGTCAATTCCTTTGGCGTCGGTCTTGATGTGGAATTTCCTTTTGGCGGTTATAAACTTTCAGGCTTTGGTCGTGAAAAAGGCTTGGAAGCACTAGGCGCATATCAGCAGATCAAAAATATCTGCATTCATCATCCGCTTGGCTAAACCATAATATTTGCAAGATAAAAAAAGCTCCGGTCATATTGGCCGGAGCTTTTTCATTTTATCCTTTCCATTCGGCAGTCGGCATAAAAGCTTTGACCCCGCCTTTATCAAGATGCAAAACCACATTGCACATGTTTTTGATCAGCTTATGATTATGGCTGGCAATTACGATAATACCGGCTTTTTCTGCCATCGCATTCATACGCTTTTTGGCTTTTTCCTGAAAAGACGCGTCCCCCGCGCCGATCCATTCGTCCATCAATAAAATTTCCGGATCCATTGCGGTGGCGGCAGCAAAAGCAAGGCGCGCAGACATACCCTGACTGTAAGATTTAAGCGGCATGTCGATAAAATCACCAAGCTCGGAAAACTCGATGATTTCGTCAATTTTCTCAGCGATCTGCTGATTATTCCAGCCATTGATCAGGCAGCGCAATTCAATATTACGACGTCCGGACGCACCGGCACGAAAGCCTAAACGGATATTGAATAAAGCATCCACCCGTCCATTAATATCAACTTCGCCTTCGCTCGGTTCATAAATTCCGTAAAGCAGCTTCAAAAGGGTGGTTTTACCCGCACCATTTGAGCCAACCAGCCCCAAACGGTCTCCGGCCTTCAAACTGAAAGTGACATTTTTGAGCGCCTGCACATAGTTTTTACCGTTTTGATTAACAATAGTTCCGCCTGTTGCCGCCTGCGTATGCTGCGATTTAGGTGCCAGTGACAACCGCTTTTGCATCCGGTAATTCAGCCCGAGATTTTTTACGTCAATTGATATCATCAGAGCATAAACACAATTTCTTTGCGATATCTGCCGATGAGATAAAGCGCAATCAGCCAAAAGATAATGCCGACAGATACACAAAAACCGAAGGCAAAAGACGGAAAATCACTATTGAGAACAGGGCCACGAACAATTTCGAGGAACCAAGTAAACGGATTATAAGAATATACCAGATCACGGATGCCGTCGCCGCCGGTATAAGTCCAGAAAATTGGTGTCAGAAACAAACCCAGTCGCATGAGATTAGCGACCACAAATTGCAAATCAGGGAACCAACAACCGGCAAAAGCAACAACCGTAATAACGGCTGGTGTCACCAATATGATGATAAAAATTCCTAATAATGACCAGAGCATGCGGACATCGACACCGATATCGGAAAAAAACAGCAATGCCAGACAACCAGCGCCTGCATAAAGTGCTCTGATCAGCATTTGCATGGTCATACGGAGAATATAAATCGAAATCGGCAGCGGCGTACCTGTAATAAAACTTTCTTCCCTCTGAAAAAGGGTGATTGCTCTACTGATAACATCAGAACAATATAGCCAAACAAAAAGGCCAATGGCCACATAAGCGGTGTGATGTTCGATATTGCCACCTCTACCAAAAATAACGATAAAGGTTCCTGCCAGCAAAAGATAATTCAGAAGCATCCATAAAGGGCCTAAGGTTGTCCGGCGATAATAATCGCCGATATCTTCTTTGGCCAATGCAACCCAGACATTGCGCATAGATAGTCCGCGCTTAATGTCAGCGAGCGCTTGCATAAATATATTGATCATAAGAAGCGCTTGTCACCCGTTCTTCATGCGTCCTGCATTATTTATTTTCATCCGGCTTCTCATATGAAAACCACTCAAAACCAGTATTGTCATTCTTAATCAAGCCGCAAGTATTTATTTATAACCACTTGTTACTAAAAACGAGTTGCAATTTTCTGTAACCGCCCAGTGGTAAATTCCACAAACTCGGCACCAATCTCGGAAATACTCGGTCTTTCAGGATAAATAAACGCAAAATGATGTGGAATATCTGGTATGAAACGACGCACCTCGATATCGAGGTCAAGGCATTCTTGCACCAGCAGCGAATTTACAATTGAAACGCCGATACCTTGTGCGGAAAAGCCGCAGGCAGAACTCACCGAATGTGCCTCCAGGCGCACATGTGGTTTGACGCCATGCGCCGAAAAAGCCAATTCCAGATCATGACGTGGTGCACGTCGCCAGCCTAGCAATACCAACGGTTCATCGCGCAGATCTTCCGGCCGGATCAGTTTGAGTTTAGCCAGTTTGTGATTTTTGGCCATCACACAAACCGAATGCCCCAAAATAGTTTCCGAACGCACAAATCCTTGTTCGATGGCGGGAAGGCGCATAAAACCTATATCTGCGGTTTTTTCCTCCATGAACCGATGGATGACATCATAAGTACCATGTAATATCTCAAAACGTATTTCAGGGTGGATTTTTAGAAAATCTGCAATAATTTCCGGTAAAATACGCCTGCAAATACCCGGCGGCACAGCAACCCGCAACAAGGCATTGGAATATCGGCCGGAACGGATTTTTTGCGCAGCCTCGTTTAAAATATGAATACGCTCCATAACGTCGGAGACGTAACTTTCAAGCAAGTGATTGATCCGCGAAGGCACAAGGCGCGCCCCTTCCCGCACGAAAAGATCAATTTCCAAATCTTCTTCCAATTGAGTGATGCGACGGCTGATTGCCGACTGTGAAATTCCCAATAATTCGGATGCAGCCTGCGTCGAACCAGTAGTCATCACAGCGCGATAGGCTTCAAGATCTTTAAATTTCATAACCGACCCGCTTGCTCACAACATTTATATCTATGCGTTATATGCATATATATTCGCGTTTATTTCATAATATTGCAAGTGATTTGTCCTTGTGTCAAATTATTCTAATTCCAAACTGGAGGTGGATGGGTGGATCTTTTATTAGTTCAATATGATCGGGCGGATGCGCTATGACTGCGTTTATTATCCGCCGCCTTTTTCAGGCACTGATCGTTTTATTTATTACATCTGTGATTGTCTTTGCCGGTGTTTACGCCATTGGCGACCCGCTGGAAATTTTGCTTCCCGCCGATGCCACTATGGCAGAACGGGCACAAGTCACACAGTCTTTAGGGTTAGACAAACCATTGATCGTTCAATACGGCCATTTCTTGTGGAATGCCCTGCATGGCGATCTTGGTACATCTTTTGTTTATAACCAACCTTCTGTCAGCGTTATTTTACAGCGCTTGCCCGCCACATTAGAGTTGGCCTTTTGTGCACTGATTATGGCGCTTGTTTTTGGCATTCCTCTTGGCCTTCTCTCAGGTCTAAAAAGCGGCAGTGCCACTGATGAAACCATCATGACTGGTTCGATTCTTGGTTTCAGCCTACCCAATTTCTGGCAAGGCATGATGCTGATCATGATTTTCTCAGTTTATCTTGGTTGGTTGCCATCCACCGGACGCGGCCAGATCGGTACTATTTTTGGCATTGAAACAAGCCTTGCAACATGGAACGGCATTCAGCATCTGATCTTGCCGGCCATCAATTTGTCACTGGCCAAAATCTCATTGGTGATCCGCCTCACCCGTACCGGTGTGCAGGAAACCATGCCGCTTGATTTTGTTAAATTTGCGCGTGCACGTGGCCTGTCACCTTTCCGCATCATCAGCGTGCATGTGTTGAAAAACATTCTCATCCCGATCATCACCGTAATCGGTATCGAGTTTGGCTCACTCATTGCTTTTGCTGTTGTCACCGAAACCATTTTCGCGTGGCCGGGTGTCGGCAAGCTGATTATCGACAGTATAAATGCGCTCGATCGCCCTGTGGTTGTAGCCTATATTCTGGTCGTCGTTTCCATGTTCATCATCATTAATCTGGTCGTCGACATTTTATATTCGCTCCTCGATCCACGTATCAGGAGTAAACGCTAATGCTGCGTCTTATTCATTCCGCTTTCGGTGATGGTATTATCACCACTGCAATCACCGGTATTTTCGGCAGCATTAAAGCCACACTGGCACTCATAATTTGCATTTTGCTGGTTTTTTGCGCGATTTTTGCGCCGTTTCTCGCACCGCAAAATCCTTATGATCTGATGCAGATCGATATTTTCGACGCCAAACTGCCGCCAATGTCGGTCGGTTATAATGGTATGACCTATTGGCTCGGCACTGATGCTCAAGGGCGCGACATGCTTTCGGCCATGCTTTATGGTCTGCGCACCAGCTTGAGCGTTGGCCTGACAGCGGGTTTGCTTTCACTCTTTATCGGTTCGGCGCTTGGTCTCCTGGCGGCCTATAGCGGCGGTCGTCTGGATGCATTTATCATGCGTTTTGTTGATCTGATGCTTGGTTTTCCAACTATTTTGGTGGCTTTGCTCATTTTGGCCGTGCTTGGTCAAGGCACTTGGAAAGTCATCATGGCGCTGGTTTTTGTGCAATGGGCTTATTTTGCCCGTGCAGCCCGTGCGGCGGCATTGGTCGAAGTCAATAAAGACTATGTCGAAGCTGCGCGCTGTTTAGGGCTTGGAAGAAGCCGCATTTTGTTTGCGCATTTATTGCCGAACTGTATGCCGCCTTTAATCGTCATCGGCACCATCCAGATCGCCAGCGCCATTGCCGCAGAAGCGACACTCAGCTTTTTAGGGATTGGTCTGCCGATCACCGAACCTTCCCTCGGCCTGCTCATTTCCAACGGTTATCAGGTACTTCTCGCCGGTCTTTACTGGATCAGCGTTTTCCCCGGCCTGTTGCTGCTCACACTGGTTTTTTCCATCAATATCGTAGGCGACCGCCTGCGTGAGGTTCTCAATCCGAGGTTGGCACAATGACGGACACGCAAAATTTGAATCGCGAAATCGTCCTTGATGTCCGTGATCTGCAAACCCATTTTTTCACACCAGCGGGTGTGGTCAAATCTGTTGACGGGGTCAGTCTGACGGTTCGGCGTGGTGAAATTCTGGGGTTGGTGGGTGAATCCGGTTCCGGCAAATCCATCACTGGTTTTTCCATCATCGGTTTGGTCGATAAGCCAGGGCGCAATGTCGGTGGTTCCATTCTCTTCAAGGATGAAGAACTGCTCAATGCTTCTCCTAAGCAGTTGCAGCATTTGCGCGGCAATCGCATTGCGATGATTTTCCAAGACCCGATGATGACCCTTAATCCGGTGTTGTCGGTCAAAACCCATATGATTGAAACCGTGCTTGCGCATGATAATGTCAGTCGCCAAGAAGCATTGCGACGCTCCATTGAAGCACTCAGCATGGTGGGTATTTCACAACCGGAACTGCGCATTGAAAGTTATCCGCATGAGTTTTCTGGTGGTATGCGCCAACGCGTAGCGATTGCAATCGCGCTATTGCACAAACCTGACCTCATCATCGCCGATGAACCAACAACCGCTTTGGATGTCACCATCCAGAGCCAGATCTTGTCGGAAGTGCAAACGCTTTGCCGCGAGCTCGGCATGGGCCTGATTTGGATCAGCCATGATCTGGGTGTTGTTGCAGGTCTCGCTGACCGTGTGGCGGTTATGTATGCCGGACGCATTGTCGAACAAGGTTTGGTTGACGACGTGCTGGATCGACCAAAACATCCTTATACCGCAGGGCTTATCGGATCGGCACCAGCGGCCAATGAACGTGGCGCACGCCTCACCCAAATTCGCGGGGTCGCGCCCCACCCGCTCAAACGTCCGGAAGGTTGTGCATTCCGCACACGTTGCGATTACGCCACGGATGCCTGTCTGGCCGAGCCTGCGGTCACAACCGATGATCATGGCCATCGCTGGCGTTGTTTCCATCCGCTTTCGCCCTTTGCAGGGGAGCAAACCCTATGAGTGAAATTTTTGCTGAAGCCAAAAATGTCTCCAAACGTTTCTTCACTGAACCCGACTTTGCAGAAAAAATTGCCGCCAAACTAGGCGTGCAATCCGAGCCACGTGTTGTTCATGCGCTGGATGGTGTTGATCTGCAAATCCGCAAAGGTGAAGTGGTTGGTTTGGTGGGTGAATCCGGCTGCGGAAAGTCTACCCTTGGCCGTGTCATTGCCGGAATGTTGCCTGCAACCGAAGGTGACGTGTTCATCAAAGGTGCAGAGCGCAATAAATTACGCGGCAAAGCGGCAAAAAATGCTCGTCTCAACACGCAGATCATCTTTCAAGATCCAATGTCATCGCTTAATCCGCGCAAGCGCGTTGTTGATATTATCGGTGAAGCGCCGGTCGCGCATGGCCTGATCAAGAGAAATGAAAAAGAAAAACTTGTCAAAGAACTTCTGGAAACAGTCGGCCTTGATCCCTCAATGGCCAATCGCTATCCGCACCAGTTTTCCGGTGGTCAGCGCCAGCGTATCGGCATTGCCCGTGCTTTGGCAGTCAAACCGGAATTTCTGATCTGCGATGAAAGTATCGCAGCGCTTGATATTTCCATTCAGGCTCAGGTGATCAATCTGTTTATGGATCTGCGCAAAAGCTTTGATCTGACCTATCTCTTCATCAGCCATGATTTGAGCGTTGTAAATCATATCGCCGACCGTGTGGTGATCATGTATCTGGGACGCATTGTCGAGGCAGGCACTGCCGAGACAATTTTTGAAAATCCCAATCATCCTTATACAGCAGCCTTGCTGGCCGAGGTGCCGCGCATTGACCGCCGCCACCGCGCATTCAGTCCGGTAAAAGGTGAAATTCCTTCACCGATGAACCCGCCAGCGGGCTGCCATTTCCATCCGCGTTGCCCTTATGCAATGGACCGCTGCCGCCTAGAGCGACCAGTTTTGCGCAATTTGGAAAACGGACACCAAAGTGCTTGTCACTTAAACGATCTAGAACAAAGACCACTCTTCGACAATACGGGGCATAAAAGGGAGAACCTGTCATGACGTTTTTGAAATCTGTGACCACTGCTGCTTTTGCGGCGGCAATGCTGGCCACCACCTCACTTTCAGCCTTTGCTGATAATGTGGTTATCGGACGCGCCAACGAACCATCGGCAATTGATCCGCAATTTTCGCGCACCGGCAACAATCAGATGACTGCCGACAACATGTTTGAAACATTGTTGTTTACAGACGCCAATTTGCAGATGCACCCGCACCTGGCCACTGAGTGGAAAAACCTTGACCCGCTGACATGGGAAATTAGTTTGCGTCAAGGCGTTACATTCCACGATGGTTCACCTTTCACCGCTGATGATGTGATTTTCTCACTCGACCGTACTGACAAAGTGCCAAATAGTCCGGCACCCTTCACCGACACTGTCAGCTCGATCGCCAAAGTGGAAAAGATCGACGATCACACCATTCGTGTGACCACCAAACGCCCTAATCCGGCTTTGATGGAGCAAATCGGCCGTGTTTTTTTGGTTTCCAAGAAAGCTGCCGAAAATGCGACCCTTGAAGACTTCAATTCTGGTAAAGCTGCAATTGGTACTGGCCCTTACAAATTTGTTGAATGGAAACCGGCTGAATCTTTGAAGCTCGTTGCCTATGACGGTTATTGGGGTGAAAAACCGGATTACGACACAGTTGAATTCCGTTTTATTGCCAATGATGCCGCACGCACTGCCGCTCTTCTTTCCGGTTCCGTTGATCTGATCGACGCTGTTTCACCAGCAGATGTTGCACGTCTTGAAGGCGAAAAGAGCATTAAAGTTTATCCGATTGAATCCGGTCGTCTGGTTTATCTTGCTCTTAGCATGCGTGATGACACAGCACCGGGTGTCGTTGATGCGAGCGGCAAACCCATCGAGCCAAATCCGTTCCGTGATGTTCGCGTTCGTAAAGCTATTTCATCAATGATCGACCGCAATCTGATGGTTGATCGTATTTTGAACGGCTCCGGCGTCGCCTCGGCGCAGATTGTCCCATCCGTGCTGGGTGGCTATGTCAAAGACTTGCAACCAACCAAAGCAGATGCAGCTGAAGCCAAAAAACTCTTGAAAGAAGCTGGTTTCCCTGAAGGTTTCGGCATTACGCTTTACTCATCAAACAACCGCTTTCCGGGTGATGGCGACATTGCGCAGGCAATGGGTCAGATGCTGGCGCGCGGAGGCCTCAAGGTCAACGGCGTGCAAACACAGCCATATAACGTTTATGCGGCAGCGGCCACCAAGGGCGAATATGGCGCGTATATTTTCTCGCTTGGCGCCTCCACTCCAAATGCAGAAGGCAGCCTGCGTTCGCTCTTACAGACCTACAGCAAAGATGCCGGCACAGGTGGTTTTAACCGCATGCGTTATTCCAACCCAGAATTTGATGCGATGCTGACTTCGGCCATGGAAGAATTCGACCATGAAACACGTATGAAGAAGCTGGAAGATGCCACCAAAATTGCCATGGAAGATCAGGCTATTGTGCCGCTCTACTTCCAGAAAATTTACTGGGCGTCGCGTGATGGCATTGATTTCACCCCGAACTTAGCTGAACGAACCATTGGACAGGATGTGCGGAAGCAAAAATGACCTTTACACCTAATGAATTGACGGCGGCGACTTTGGTCGCCGACGATGTCATCGTGCACCGCAACGTTATGGTTGCGATGCGAGATGGCGTTCATCTGGCAACCGATATTTACCGTCCTGCCAAGGACGGTAAACCGGTGGAAACACCTTTACCCGTTATTCTGGAACGTACGCCCTATGACAAAGCAGGCACCCCACGCACAGAATTATCGGTAAAAAAGCCGACCCCCATGTCGCGTCAGGATCTGGCGATCCATATGGTGCGTCTTGGTTATATTGCGGTCTGGCAAGATTGCCGTGGGCGCTATGAAAGTGAAGGCCATTTCACCAAATATCTGTCTGAAGGCGAAGACGGCTTCGACACGATGGAATGGATTGCGGCGCAACCTTGGATGAATGGCCGTATCGGCACGCAAGGTCTTTCCTATAATGCCCATACACAAATGGCGATGGCCTGTCTCAATCCTCCCGGACTTGCTGCCATGTCTGTCGATTCCGGCGGTTTTTCCAATGCTTATACCTGCGGCATTCGCCAAGGCGGCGCATTTGAATTAAAACAAGCCACATGGGCATATCACCGCGCACAAGAAGCAACCGATGATCGCACTGCGGCCGCTGTGGCTAATGAAAGCCTACATGACTGGTTTGCCCAGATGCCGTGGACAAAAGGCCGTTCACCGGTACGTTGGAACGGCGAATATGAAGATTACCTCGTTGAGCAATGGCAAAACGGTACTTTCAACGATTTTTGGAAAAAAGTCGGCATTTATGCTGCCGGTTACTATGACACTTTCCCGAAAGTGCCAATCATTTTCATGTCAAGCTGGTATGACGCCTATGTCACCACAACACTTGAAAATTACACCGCGCTGAAAGGCGACGCAGAACGCCCATTAAGCCTCATCATGGGACCCTGGACACATGGCAATCGCTCACGGCAAGTCTTTGGTGATGTGGATTTTGGTGCTGCAGCCGTTTTTGACGGCCAGATTGATGAAGACTGGCTGACTTACCGTGAAAAATGGTTTGCACATTATTTAAAAGATGAAACCGATCCAAAACAGGCCGGACGCGTTCATTTGTTCTTAATGGGCGGCGGTTCTGGCAAGAAAACAGAAGCTGGTCATCTTGATCATGGTGGACACTGGATCGAAAGCACCGACTGGCCATTGCCGGAAGCAAAACCGCTTGATCTTTATCTCCATGCAGATATGAGCCTGCAAATATCGGCGCCGCAGGCGGAAAATGCCGCAATCAGTTATGATTTTGACCCGCGCAATCCGGTGCCGACCATTGGCGGCTCGCTCACATCCGGCGAACCGATTTTTACCGGCGGCGGCTTCAATCAAGTTGAATCGGAAGCCTTTTATGGCTGCACCCATCCGGGTCTGCCACTGACAGCCCGTCATGATGTCCTAAGCTTCGAAACCGACATTTTGCCTGAAGATACCAGCATTGCGGGCCCCGTTGAAATTGAGCTGTGGGTCACGACGGATGCTTTGGACACGGATTTCACCGCCAAATTGGTTGATGTTTATCCACCATCTGAAGACTATCCGCGTGGCTACGCGCTCAATATTACGGATGGTATTTTCCGCGTACGTTACCGCAATGGTTTCGACAAGCCTGAGCCGGTAGCCAAAGATGAAGTATTTAAAATCACCATTTCGCCTTTCGCAACAGCCAATATGTTCAAAAAAGGTCATCGCATTCGCTTGGATATTTCATCATCGAACTTCCCTAAATATGATGTCAATCCAAACACCGGTGAACCGGAAGGCACCAGTCGCCGCAAGAAAACAGCCGTCAATACGGTTTTCATGCATAAAGGGCGCGCTTCCAAATTAAAGCTGCAAAAGCTTTGATATCAGTATTAAATACCAAAATGCCCCTGACATTCAGGGGCATTTTTATTATCTATGCCGATGATTTTTAATCGGTGACTTCTGTCGCAATAAATTTCAATATGCCTGCATATTGCACCGGCTTTTTGCCATCTACTGTTTTCCGGTCTGAAGGATGAGAAACACCATCATTGACGGGAACTTCATCAAAATCAAACGGGCTGATGCCTTCAAGACAGGCAACATTCACGCCATATTGATGTGGATTTGACCGGCGCTGATGATGAGTGTAAATCCCGCAAACCGAGCAGAAATAGTGTTTCGCATTTTTGGTATTAAATTGATAAAGGGTGAGCTTGTCCTCCCCTTCTAAAATCTTAATATCCGGCAATTCAGCCGAGACGGCAATAGCGCCGCGCATACGACAATAAGAACATGTGCAACGACGCGCTGTATGTAATCCATCCGATAAACGAACATGAAATTTCACCGTACCGCAATGACATTGGCCTGAAATTTCAACGATGTCCTTATTCATTTTTCCACCCGATTTTGCATGTCTCAACCTGTTGAGCAAAAAAATAGCATAAAAAAAGACAGAATATTCTGTCTTTTTTTAAGAACCCGTTGAATGTTTTTACTTCAACAATTCTTTAACACGGATGAGTGCCGCCGAAAAACCATCAAGCGAAATACTTAATTTAACCTCACCACCATTTACTGCTTCTGCAATCAGGTTTAAAGTTTTGCCTGCATTCAACGCTTTTAACTGCGCATCACCAAAATTCAGCGGCACAATACAACCGGCCGGCAGACATGTTGAAAATTGTTGAGAAGCTCCGGGCTTCGCTTCATCAATCTGCAAAGCCACTCCTTTGCTCAGTTGCAAACCAAATGGCAGCACCAGTGCCCCCGAAGTACCATCCGCTGTTGGCTGCAATTCAACCGCCAGAACGCGGGAACCTTTATTATCCTGTTGCTGCTGCGATACGGAACAATGCGGTTTTGTTTTTACATCATTCGCTGCCTGCAATCGGCATTGCACCGCCCAGTCACCATGGGTTTCCGACAAAGAGCTCGCTCCACCGGGTAAAAGCGACGACGCATTATCTTGTGCATATGCAGAAAATGTACCAGCGCAGGAAACAAGCAAAGCGGCTGTTAATGTCAGATATTTTGGCATGCTAGAATATGACATAAATTGATCCTATATATGCTATTATTAAAATGATCCGCACATATAAAACACATGCGTCTTTTTACTGTAATTGATTGCCATTCACAGTTCTTTTGTCAATCCAGATTAATCATTATGAAGAAATAACAATATATTTTTGAAATCTTACTCATTTTCTGAAATATAAATATAAATTTCTACTAGCTTACATCATTGTTATCTGTAAATTAGCAGGTTTATTAAATAATATAATCATAAATACAATTCATAATTATTGGATGGCATTCATAATCAGACGAATCTCATGCTAAAGGCTACTTTATTCTGCGATCAGCATTGGGTAACTTATTAAGCTTAACACAATCGCTACCTCCAATTTAATGCTTGTTGCGTCATATATAAGGAAAGTATATCGTTTAGCGAACCATCTACATTAAACTTGTCTACTTTTATCAAATATTCAGGTGCTTTTTGGCTTCCGGTCTTCAAACCGCGATTACTGCGGCCGATACATTTACGCATATGCGTATTATCAATGGCATGGGCATCAGCCTGTGCCTGTCGCGTATTCTGATTTTTTTATCACGTTTCATCCAGCATCCGACCAAACATAAAATATCAAAAATCCATATGGGTTGGGTTTTAGTCATACTGCTCTGGATCATCCAGTTTTGGTGGGATTACCTTTTTGACAGCTCAACAAAAGTCTATGATGTCTATACCTATGTTGTTGATCTGTCATATGTCTTCGGGCTATTTTTCATTTGTGTGACTTTGACGCCTGATGATGTCAACGAATATGGCGGTTATGAAGAATATTTCTTCTCGCGGAAAAAATGGCTTTTCACATTTTTCATTATCTTGAATATCATTCAATATCTTAATGACATTCGCAATAATATTGTATCCGATAATATGGAAGATCTGATCAAAGAATTGACTTTGCTGGCATTCAGCACGCTTTGCATCCTCTTCGCTATGCGTGTTAAAACCAAAAAATTTCAGTTTTTCCTGATTTTCCTTTTAATGCTTGGAATTGTTGCCGATTTTACCCTACAATTTTTGGAATTGGATTCTTGAACGAAACCAGATAGCCTGCATCCCATATCACTGCCAATTGATTGACGGTGATTTGTGTGTTTCCCTGCATATTTTCGCTTTCAAGCAAATATCCAATAAGTTGGCATTAAAAATTGAATAATAACAAGCATTTCGCCGTTCACTCTGCGGATGGATCCGCTCCTGTTTCCGCTCAGACCATACAGGTTCCAGGCGGTCAGACAGAACGCAACCATAAAATCGGTATTGTGTTGGTGATTGGTGCCACCGCCATTTTTGCCATGCAGGATGCAATTACCAAACATCTTGTCGCTGATTATCCGATTACTTTTATTATTATGGTACGCTATTGGGTGTTTTTCGCTGTCGGGACAGTGATGGCAGCCCGCGCTGATAGTGGTTTCAAACAAACAGTAAAAACCAAAAAACCTGTCATTCAAATTGCACGCGGCCTTATTCTGGTTTTTGAAATTGCTATGGTTGGCTTAGCCTTTAAAACCATGGGGCTTGCAGAGGTCATCGCGCTGTTTCAATCTTATCCGTTGTTTGTCACAGCATTGGCAGCTATTTTTTTAGGTGAAAAAGTCGGCTGGCGCCGATGGTTAGCTTTAGCTGTTGGTTTTGGCGGGATCCTCGTTATCCTGCGCCCAGGCAGTGGTGTGATGGAATTTGGTGCCGTTTACACCATTCTTGGTGCAATCGCCTATGCACTTTATCAGATTTTAACCCGCGTTTCAGGCACAAGTGACAGTGCCATAACATCATTCTTTTATGTAGGCGCAGTCGGTGCGGTTCTCATGACGCTCGGTCTGCCGCTCTTTTGGATCAGCATGGCACCGGTTGACCTCTTATGGCTCGGACTTCTGTGCATCATGGCGATGACCGCGCATTTCTTTTTAATTAAAGCGCTGACGCTGGCACCTGCAACCTTGCTGCAGCCGTTCAATTATTTGCAACTGGTCTGGTCAATAATCGTCGGTTGGATTGTCTTCCGCGATATGCCCGATATCTGGACCTTTGTCGGTGGTTTTATTGTGGTCGGCAGCGGATTATTTGTGTTCTACCGCGAGCAAAAGCGCGCGGCAGAACGTAAAAAACAGTTTTTAAAAGAAAATACTGTATAAAAAGCGCAGACAAATAGCTGTCAGAAACAGTCCGAATGCCATTTCCAGCTTGCGGCGGGAAAGGCGGTGCGCCAATTTTGCACCAATCGGTGCCATATAAATACTGGTCGGAATGAAGAGCAAAAAGCCGACCAGTGATACATAACCAAGTGTCAGTGGCGGCTGCAATGCTGCAACATCCGGATAAAGTGCAGCTGTCGGCCAACCGGCAAAAATATAGCCCAACGCGCCCGGAATAGAGATCAGAACACCCACACCGGCAGAGGTTGCAACGGCTTCATGAATGGGGCGTTTGTAAAAGGTCATAAACAATGTGGAGAGCTGACCGCCGCCGATCCCCATCAAAGAAGCGAGCACGCCTATAACGGCACCAACAAATTTAACAACAATCTTGCTTGGATAGGTTGTGCCCAGATACCAATTGTCTTTGGCAAACAACAAACGAATTGCCGTAAAACCTGCCACCATCACGAAAATAATTTTAAACAAATCAGCCGGTGCAAAACGTGCGATCATCGAACCAATGATAACACCTGCCAGAATGGGGACGACCCAGCTACGTAGCAAAGCCATATCAATGGCACCCCGCTCCTTATGACTATAATAAGAACGGATCGAAGTTGGCACGATAATAGCGAGCGAAGTACCAATGCATAATTGCATCCGCACATCTTCCGGCACGCCTAAATAACGAAACAATTCATAGAGAATGGGTACCGCAACCGTGCCGCCGCCAACACCAAATAGACCGGCAAGCATACCAGTAATGCCCCCGGCGACCAGCAGGCCGATTACCAGCCAAACCAGTTCATATGTATCAATACCCGTCATTCTCTCATGTCCGTTATTTTCAAGGATTATTGGTTGTTTATTTTCCAAACAGGCTGCAACATTTCATACTGAGCATGTTTTGCAAGCCTTGGCTGAGGGTTTTAAACCACAAAGAAAGCAAACTGGCGGATTTCAACCGTTATTAGACCATTGAATAGGCTGTTTATCGCGTTGACGCATATTAAACTGTTGGAATCACATCCATGGCCTCACAGCCTGATGAGGTTTCTTTTAAACGGCTTGTGCCGCCGAAATTTTTCAGCTTCAATAGCGACAAAAGCATAAAGATAAAAAGTCACCAGCGCCTTATAAAACCATCAATAAAAGGGAACAGCGCTGATCAAGACTTAAAAATTGGGAGTTAAGTGGTGTTGGATATTCTTATTGCAGAAGATGAACCCGCAATATTAGAGTCCCTTGAATTTATCCTGCAGCGAAACGGCTGGAGTGTTGCAGCCGTTCATGACGGGGAAGCTGCATTAGAGGCACTTGTTCGTCTGCAACCACGCTTGTTGTTGCTGGATATCATGCTGCCGCGAAAAAACGGCATGGATGTTTTAAAAGCAATCCGTGCCCAACCGGATATTTATCAAACCAATGTGCTGGTTTTGACCGCCCGCGGCCAACGTTATGACCGCAAAATGGCCGCAGATTTAAATGCGGATGGTTTTATAACCAAACCTTATTCCAACAGTGAAGTTATAGCCGAGGTCAATCGCCTTTTATCTATGCCGCAAACAATTAAAGCGGGCTGATATGGCAAATAGCCGTTTACCACAGAGCGAAAATGAAAAAAAACGCGACAATGCGCTGTTTTTGCTACCGCTTTTCGGTGCAGTTTTTTCACTGCCACCGATGATGAATTTGTTTAACCACAAAGTTCTGATCTTTGGAATGCCTCTGGCTTTTCTATATTTACTTGGCGTCTGGACAATAATGGTCATCATGGCCTTTATCATCTCGCGTAAACGCAGCAAAATTATAGCGCCCGCTCATGATGCATCACCACAAATCCCTCCTGCCAAAACGTCACCAACACCCGTTCTAACCAGTGATGAAAGTAGGCTTTAATGTTGCTGTCACCGAATTTCGTTATTCTGACAGCTATTGCCTATGTCGGGCTTTTATTTCTGCTTGCTTATATTTCAGACCAACGCGCGCAACGTGGCAATGTTGGTTTTCTGCGATCACCGTTTATTTATACGCTTTCCATCTCGGTTTATTGCACCAGCTGGACATTTTACGGTGCAGTCGGCACAGCCGCCCGCAGCGGGCTTGAATATATGGCCATTTATATGGGGCCGACTTTGGTTTTTGTCGGCTGGTGGTTTTTGCTGCGCAAACTCATCCGCATCAGCCATGCGCAACGCATCACTTCCGTAGCGGATCTATTATCATCGCGTTTTGGTAAATCCAGCCCCCTTGCCGTGCTTGTTACCCTCATCGCAGTCATTACCATCACCCCTTATATTGCCCTGCAACTCAAAGCCATTACCGGTTCCATCCAAGTCATTTCTATCGCCAAAAGTGGCGGCGGATTGGACGAAGTAAAACTTGC
Organism: Paenochrobactrum sp. BZR 201-1; assembly: GCF_044987585.2. NCBI lineage: Bacteria > Pseudomonadati > Pseudomonadota > Alphaproteobacteria > Hyphomicrobiales > Brucellaceae > Paenochrobactrum > Paenochrobactrum sp. BZR 201-1. The sequence goes on from NZ_JBJDRZ020000018.1 coordinate 88,620, forward strand.
ACTTGGCGTTGCCATCGGTATGGCACTTTTCACCATTTTATTCGGCACTCGTAATGTCGATGCCCGCGAGCAACATCACGGCGTAGTTGCAGCCATCGCTTTTGAAGCCATTGTCAAACTGATAGCACTCATTGCCGTCGGCATTTTTGTTGTTTTCAGCCTCGGTGGCGGTATGGAGCAAATTTACACCCAAGCGGCCGAAGCAGGCATTAATATTCATGAACGTGAAAGCTTTGGCAGCCGCTGGGTAACAGTGTTGTTTTTATCTGCCTGCGCCGTTATCTGTTTGCCGCGCCAATTTCAGATTACAGTCGTTGAAAACTCCAATGAAGAGCATTTGCGCACCGCAGGATGGGCATTTCCGGCTTATTTGCTGGCGATGAGTATTTTCACCATGCCGATAGCGCTTTATGGTCTTTCAACTATGCCAGCCGGTTCCAATCCGGATATGTTCGTGTTGACGCTGCCAATGTCGACCGGCAATGACGGCTTGGCGCTTTTTGCCTTTATCGGCGGCTTTTCCAGCGCCACTTCGATGATTATCGTCGCTTCCATTGCGCTTTCCATCATGGTTTCCAACCATGTTATTTTGCCTATTGCGCTACGCCATTCCGATAATCTGGAAGCGGCAGGTGAACGCGGTATTGCAAGACTTTTGCTGCGTACAAGACGCATTTCTATTGCTGCACTTTTGTGTCTTGGCTTTTTATATTTCTGGCTGACCTCCAATTCCGATGCTTTGGCACCGATCGGGCTCATTTCTTTCGCCGGTGTGGCACAATTGTTGCCTGCGATGGTGGCAGCCCTTTATTGGCATGCAGCCACAGTCAAAGGTGCCTTTTCCGGTATTCTGATCGGTTTTATCATCTGGGCATGGACATCCTTTTTGCCAAGTTTCGGCACGACCAGCGAAGTGGTTGCGCAAATTGTCGAATTTGGACCGTGGGGCTTATCCATACTGCGCCCCGAAGCACTCTTCGGCATGGAAGGCTATGACCCGCTGGTGCATTCAGTGTTTTGGAGCATGTTTTTTAATATCTCCACCCTGTTTTCCGTTTCCATGCTGACCAATCAAAGCGTGATGGAGCATATTCAGGCAACGCTCTTTGTTGATGTTTTCAAGCCTGGTCAGACAGCGCAATCGCATATTATTCAAGGCTCGGTTTCAACGGACGAATTGTTTTTCGTGGCTGAACGTGTCCAAGGTTGGTCACGTGCTAAAAATTTCTTCGATGTTCATAATATCCCGCGCGGGCATGGCCGCGAGCGTTTTAATGCCTCGCCCGAATTTATTGCCGAGCTGGAGCGAAGCCTTGCTAGTTCTATTGGTTCTGCATCCGCCCATCTCTTGCTCAGCAAAATTGTGGCTGGCGATATTATCACGCTGGAAGAAGTGATGCGTATCGCCGATGAAACCCAGCAAGTGATCGAATATTCACACGAATTGGAAGAAAAATCGCAGGAACTGCGTGAAACCGCGCAAAAACTGACCGAAGCCAATGCGCTTTTGCATGAATTGCACCGACAAAAGGATGATTTTTTGTCCCAAGTCAGCCATGAAGTGCGCACACCGATGACGTCGATCCGCTCATTTTCCGAAATTTTACTCACCGATGATCAGCTTGATGAAAGCCACAAAAAGCGCTTTATCAATACGATTCACCGCGAAAGTATGCGTTTGACTAAATTGCTTGATGAAATTCTCGATCTCAATGCATTGGAACATGGCGAGCGCAATTGGGAAAATATTGAAGCCAATGCCGCTGAAGTTTTAGAACGGGCTGTTGAGGTTTGTGAAGCACTGGCCCAACAGCGCTCCATGCTGGTTGAAAGCGGGGAACGCGTCAAAGAGGCTTGGGTTCATACCGATCCTGATCGACTTTCACAGGTTTTCATTAACATTATTGCCAATGCGATTGCTCATAATGATGCAGTTTTCCCGATAGTGAAAATCAGGTCATATCATGCAAATGACCAGTATCACGTTGAAATCTCTGATAACGGCACCGGAATACCGGAGGAGTTCAAGCGCAGCATTTTCGACAAGTTCGTGCGCGGTTCATCGCGCGAAAATGCACATGGAAACCATGGTCTTGGCTTGGGGTTGAATATCAGCCACCGTATCATCACTAAGATGAACGGCTCACTCGAGCTTGTCGATAGTGGGCAAACTGATGTCTGTTTCCGCATCAGCCTGCCTTTATGCCAACCGGTCAGTGGCTGAAATTCAAGGTGCTGATGCCGGTTCCTGCCGGTGCCCGCAATCATACCGGATACAAAGGCGGCACGAAGGGCCAATCGGCACTGGTTTAGCGCTGAGTTCCAGACCCTTGCCGTAAATCGTTCTGTCGGCATGCAAAATATCGCAAGCCAGCATGACCGAAAATACCAATGGTCGCTCACCAAAGGCAGACACGCGTTTCGGCACGGCCTTGGCTATCAACAAATATTTGTTTCCATTGGTAAATTCTGAAATTTGTCTGATAGCACTGTTAGAGGCAAAAGCATCATAGACCGGCCAAAGCAAACAGCCATGCCCCGAAACCGGCAATGTGAAACCAGGCAGCGGAAAACGTTTACTCAACCGTCCGGCCATATCGGCACGCAAAAAGCCGAATGGCACACCTTCCTGGCCTTTTCGCCGCAATGTCACCAATCTATGAGCCACCTGCTCGAAGCTTGCGTTATAAATTTGCGATAATAAATCAATGTCATAGAGATGTTCTTCTGCATCTTTGAAAAACATCTCATAAGGCATCATAATCGCACCAGCGATATATGACGACAAAGCATGCTCGGCGATGGAGCGCGCTTCCGGCGACGAGAGGTTGAAAAGGTCAGCCTGCGCCGCAATCAAACTTTGGGTTAATTTGGCCGCATAAAGATTGGCCATCTGAAATTGCCGTGTTGCGGCAGTTGTATTGCCGCGAAACCAAAGCGTATCATTGGCAGTATCAAACCAATGTCCCCAACTGACATTTTGCTTTTCCGCCCATTTCTTGCAGCGGATTTTCAGCTTTTTTTCCAGTGCGATAGTCAAGGTTGTTTCTGAAAATTCACCGTGGATTTCAATTTCACGCCTCAATTCAACAGCCGCCTCTTCGAGGCTTGGATAGTAATTTTCCCAACCAATAATAGCTTCCTCAACCTCCTGCAAAGGCGTAATTGCTTTGCGCCGTGCGGTCGATTCATCAAAATATGAGGCCAAATTGCGAACAGTGCTGGTAAGACTGCCACCTTCACTATTAATCATACCGGTAAAGCGGTACCGGTCTGTGGCATTTAAATCCGGCATGGTGAACAAGATTTCCGCGCTTGAACGGATAGCGGCGATACGGTTCAGCACTTCATGCAGCGTTTCCGACAAAAACGGATCGGAACGCAATCGGCTGGCATAGGCTTCCATATCTTCATTAGCATCCGTATAAGCCTGATAAAGCAATTGAATTGCCTTTGCCGCTTCCGGATAACGGGCAACAAAATCTGTCATTTCGATCGTGTTCAAGTCAATTTTGCTTAAAACCGGATCGGTGGCAATTTCCTGCAAAGCCAAAATTTGCCGTTGCTCGCTGCGACCGGATAAATGCTCCACATCCAGATTGAGACGCTCTGCCAAACGCAATAATAATGCGCCACCAATCGCACGCTTGTTGCTCTCGATAAGATTTAAGTAACTGGCTGAAATGCCAACGGCTTTTGCCAGACTTGCCTGTGATTGTCCGGTGGCTTTTCTTTGTTTTCTGATCTGTATGCCGATAGGTGCGCGCATGATAGCTCCGACAGGATAAAACAGACATGTAAATTATTGACAAAATAATATTTACAAAAACTATAATATTTACAAATTCATATAGCAATATCAATTTGTTATTGAAGTATATTTCTTTTGAACGACACTGATCCTTGGGAACAATAAGCATAAAAACTATGCTCGAGGAGGAGCTCATATGTCATTTCGTATCAACAGGCGTACTGTCATCAAGGGTGCAGGTGCTGGTCTTGTGACCTCACTCGGCACACCACTGGTTTTCAGCAAAGGCGCTTGGGCCGAGGAATTTTGTAATAATCCCGGAAGCGGCAACCCTGTTTTCGGTTTTATCGTACCACAAACCGGTTCTTACGCCGAAGAAGGTTTGGAACAGCTGAAAGCCTATGAGCTGGCCGTTAAACATATCAATGGTGAAGGTGACGGTGGCGCACTCAATACGCTTAAACCACTATCCTTGAAAGGTAATGGTATTTTAGGCAAAAAAGTCGAATTTGTAACGGGTGACACCCAAACAAACACCGACGCCGCACGCGATGGCGCACGTCGTATGATCGAGCGTGATAAAGCCATCATGGTGACGGGCTCCGTGACATCGGGTGAAGCCATCGCCGTGCAGAGCCTTTGTCAGGAAAAAGGCGTGATTTACATGTCCGGCCTGACCCACTCCAATGATACAACCGGTAAAGACAAACGTCGTTACGGCTTCCGTCACTTCTTTAACGCCTATCAGTCCGGTGTCGCGATTGCGCCTTTCTTGGCTGAAGCATATGGCCGCGAACGCCGCGCCTATCACCTGACCGCCGACTATACATGGGGCTGGACACAGGAAGAATCCATTAAAGCCGCAACAGAAGCCCTTGGTTGGGAAACCGTTGCAACCGTGCGCACACCACTTGGATTGGGTGACTATTCACAATATCTGACACCGGTGATGAACTCCGGTGCGGACGTGCTGATCCTCAACCACTATGGCCATGATATGGTCAACTCACTGCCGCAGGCAGTGCAATTTGGCCTGCGTGACCGCCAAGCAAACGGCAAAAACTTTGAAATCGTTGTGCCGATGTTCTCCGAATTGATGGCTGTTGGTGCCGGCGAAGCCGTAAAAGGCATCTTCGGTACGTCCAACTGGCATTGGGCGCTTGATGATGAAGGCACCAAAGCATTCACCAAAGCCTATGGTGAAGCCTATGGTTCACCGCCATCACAGTCCGCACATACAGGCTATGTTCAGGCTATTCTTTACGCTGATGCCTGTGAACGCGCCGGCACATTCTATCCGCCGGAAGTTATCAAAGCGCTGGAAGATTTTGAATTTGACGGTATGGGCAACGGCCCTACACTTTATCGCGGCAGCGATCACCAGTGCTTCAAGGATGTACTTGTGGTGCGCGGTAATGAAAACCCGACCAGCAAATTCGACGTTCTCAATGTGGTCGGCAAGGCCGCACGCGCCGATGTGACTTATGACCCAAGTATTTTTGGCGGTGAATTGGGCCCATACGACCCGAAAACCTGCTGATCATTAAAAACGGGCATTTTATCCGGCGCAGGTTTGCGCCGGATGATTCATCACTTTCACCTTTTTAAGGTTCTAACCCGCAGGAACAGATATGAACGCGTTATTTGCGCAATTGCTCAATGGTCTGGATAAAGGCGGTGCATACGCTCTTATCGCCCTTGGCCTTACGCTGGTCTTTGGTACGCTGGGCGTGGTGAACTTCGCTCACGGCGCTTTATTTATGCTTGGCTGCTTTTGTGCAGTGATGTTTCGCTATCTCATCACGATGGAAGTCGTCACCACAGACCCGACGAAACTCTCACCTTGGGGCGCACCGGTAGAAATCCGTACGCCGCTAGTGCAAAACTGGCTCGGCGATTTCGGTGCGGTACTTGTCGATTATTCTGTCCCCATTTCCATCCTACTGGCCGTTCCGGTGATGTTGATTATAGGTATCGTCTTGGAACGCGGCCTGATCAAACATTTTTACAAACGCAGCCATGCCGAGCAAATTCTCGTCACTTTCGGACTGGCGATTGTTCTGCAAGAAATCATCAAAAGCTTTTTCGGTGCCAATCCAGTACCCCAGCCGGTTCCGTCGGATTTACGCGGTGCGGCTGATATCGGTTCATGGATAGGCATGCAGGCGCACACCCTCACCTATCCGTGGTGGCGTCTTGTTTATCTTGTCTTCTCTTTAGCCGTTATCGGCGGCGTCTTTGCATTCTTGCAATTCACCACTTTCGGCATGGTCGTGCGTGCTGGTATGGCAGATCGTGAAACAGTCGGGCTTCTCGGCATTGATATCGACCGGCGCTTTACCGTGGTTTTCGGGCTTGCGGCCGTAGTGGCCGGTGTTGCCGGCGTTATGTACACACCACTATTACCGCCTAACTATCATATCGGCATGGACTTCCTTGTCCTCAGCTTCGTGGTCGTTGTGGTGGGTGGTATGGGTTCGCTGCCAGGCGCTGTTATTGCCGGTTTCCTGCTCGGTATCTTACAATCTTTTGCTTCGATGACCGAGATTAAATCAATTATTCCAGGCATTGACCAAGTCATTATCTATCTGGTGGCTGTGGTTATTCTGCTGGTACGTCCGCGTGGTCTAATGGGACGCCGCGGTGTGATGGAGACCTGATCAACCATGTTTTCACTATCCAGAAAAGACACACTTACACTTGCAATTTTTGCGCTGGTTGTGATTGCCATGCCTTTATGGCTTGCCCCCATCGGGGCAGCCTATCCGGGTTTGATGCAAAAATTCGCCATCTACGCCATCTTTGCTATCGGCTTTAACATCCTCTTTGGTCTCACTGGCTATTTGAGCTTTGGTCATGCAGTATTTTTGGGCGTCGGCTCTTACACCGCGGTGTGGTCATTCAAACTATTATCCATGGATATTATTCCCGCCACACTGCTCGCAGTGGTGATGGCTGGTCTATTTGCCCTGATTATCGGTTTTTTCAGCCTGCGCAGATCCGGCATTTACTTCTCCATCCTGACACTCGCCTTTGCGCAGATGAGCTATAGTCTGGCTTATTCTGTGCTGACCCCCATCACCAATGGTGAAACCGGCCTGTTGCTCGCTCGTAATGATCCACGGGTTTTAGATAAAGTGATCGGCAGCGCCACCAGCGGTGCAGGTCTGCCGACGCCAACCTTGTTCGGCATGGAAATCAACGGTTATTTCGGCTTCTATATTTCCGCTTGCTTGCTGATTTTGGCCTTTTATTTGTCGCAAAAAATCTTTGCCTCACCTTTTGGCATGGCGTTGCGCGGCATCAAATCCAACCAAACCCGCATGGTTTATACCGGTTTCAACACCAAGCCTTATATGCTTTCTGCCTTCGTTATTTCGGGTATGTTTGCAGGTCTTGCCGGTGCTCTTCTCGCGGTTACCGATCCGATTGCTGGTGCCGAGCGCATGAAATGGACAGAATCCGGCAATGTCGTTTTGATGACTATTTTAGGTGGTGTCGGAACGCTCACCGGCCCTGTGATTGGTGCATGGCTGATCAAATATTTCGAAAATATTTTCTCGGCCATCAATATCAACACGCTGCATAAAGCTTTTTCCTTCCTGCCTGACGGCTTGGAAAATGTGGTCGTTACCGTGCTTTCCAAATTCGTCGGTGAAGGCTGGCACCTGACCCTCGGCCTGATCTTTGTGCTGATCGTCGTGTTCCTGCCGGGCGGTTTGGTTGAGGGCTACCAACGCTTGTTAAAAAAGCTTAAGCCCAGCCCCAAAACCGCTAAAGCCCTTCATCCCCAACCCGCAGAATAGGATTATGTTGTCATGAGTGAGACACCAGGTAATATTGTTCTGCACGCAGCAGATGTGTTTAAAAACTTTGGCGGTTTGCAGGCTTTGTCAGACATTGACCTACAAATCGAAGAAGGCAAAACCCATGCCATCATCGGCCCCAACGGGGCCGGTAAATCAACCCTGCTCAATGTGATCATCGGGCGCATTCCGCCAAGCAGTGGTGCAGTCGTCTTTGACGGCACCATTCTGACCGGGAAAAAGCCGCATGAAATCAATCAGCTCGGTATTTCCCGCGTTTTTCAAACGCCAGAGATCTTTGCCGATCTTGATGTTTTGCAAAATGTCATGGCACCGGCCTTTGCCCGTCGCGATGGTGCATTTAAAGTCAATATGTTTCGTTCTGTCGCTAAAGAAGCCGAAATTCGCGATGAAGCAGAGGCTCTGCTCAACGATATCGGCCTTTATAATCACCGCGAAAGCTTGGCCGGTGTTTTATCCCGTGGTGACAAAAGACGATTGGAGCTTGCCATGTGCTTAATCCAACGTCCACGCTTATTGCTCTTGGATGAGCCGACCGCCGGCATGTCGCGTCACGATACCAACACCACGATTGAGCTGCTCAAGAAAATCAAAATGACCGGCATGACCAAGGTTATCATCGAGCATGATATGCATGTGGTATTTTCTTTGGCCGATAAAATTTCAGTGCTGGCACAAGGTAAAATCATCGCCACAGGCTTGCCGGAAGCGATTAGAGACGATCCGCGCGTGAAAATGGCCTATTTGGGAGGGATTGAAGAATGAGTGCTGTCTCAATGAAAAAAGAGGCTATTTCTGCCGCCAATAATACCGATCCTTCACAGGAATTTTTCGCCATCCGGGATCTTCACGCCTATTATGGTGAGAGTTACATCGTTCAAGGCGTCAATCTCGACATTAAAAAGGGTGAAATTCTGGCGCTACTCGGCCGAAATGGTGCTGGTAAAACCTCTACCATGCGCGCAATTGCACGCTTGGCCGAGCCGGAAGCCCGTGCTGGCGAAATCTGGCTTGAAGGCCAACCGCTGCACACCATGAAATCCTATCAGGCCGCACAGGCCGGTATTCAATTAGTGCCGGAAGATCGCCGGATCATACAGGGCATGACGGTCGAAGAAAATCTGATTTTGGCGCAAATTGCGCCAAACAAAGGCTGGAGCCTGGAGCAAATTTACGCGCATTTTCCGCGCCTTGCCGAACGACGCAATCAAGAAGGTATCACCATGTCGGGTGGCGAGCAGCAAATGCTTGCCGTTGCGCGCGCCCTTGCACGCGATGTAAAATTGTTGCTGCTGGATGAACCTTATGAAGGCTTGGCACCAGTGATCGTCAAAGAGATCGAGAATATCGTCTACGATATTAAAGAGCGCGGCATTACGACCATTATCGTTGAGCAAAATGCTGTTGCTGCACTTCGTCTTTCTGATCGCGCAGTCATTCTGGATTCCGGCGAGCTGGTCTTTAGCGGCAGCGCCAAAGAACTGCTTGATAATCCTGAGCTTCGTAACGAATATCTGGCAATCTAAGCCTCTTAAATATTAAAAAGCCCGTATGAAATGACTTTCATGCGGGCTTTTTAATGGATTTTTTAACCTCAAGTCAGCGGCCAGAAGAAAATCAACGCTGGCACTGCAACCAGAGCAATAATTGCCGAAAGCGGCAGCCCTAAACGCGGATAATCACTAAATTTATAACCACCCGGGCTCATAACAAGCATATTACACTGATGACCAATCGGTGTTAGAAAATCGCAACCAGCGCCAATGGCAACAGCCATGAGAAAAGCTTCCGGCTTATAGCCTAAACCCGCCGCAAAGCTGGTGGCTATTGGTGCCATCACAAGCACAGTTGCAGCATTATTGAGAAACGGTGTTACAGCCATAGCAGTCAGCAAAATCATCGCCAATGCGCCTGATGGCGGCAGATAGGTAGCGACCATCGACAACCCTTCAGCGATTAAATCGGTGCTGCCTGTCGTGCGCAAAGCATCACTGACCGGAATGAGGGCGGCCAGCATGATGAGAATAGGGCCATCAATTGCCGAATAAATCTCGTTAATCGGAATAACTTTGAACAAGATCATCGCCACCGCTGCGGCAAAGAACGCAATAGAAACCGGCAACAGCCCTAAAACAGTCGTCATAATGGCGACAATCAAAATGGCGAGCGGCACCAAACCACGGCGCACACTGCCGAGCAAAATCGTACGTTTGGCGAGCGGCAGACAACTGAATTCACGTAACAATGGCGGCAAAATATTTGCTCGCCCCTGTAAGACGATCACATCACCAAAACGGAACTCAACCTCGCCTAAACGCTGGGTAATACGTTCTTCCTGACGACTGACAGCCAAAAGGTTGACATCATAGCGGCTGTAAAGGTCGAGATTGCGTGCAGACAAACCAATCAGCGGCGAGTTTTTACCGATAACCGCTTCAATTGCCTCAATCTCTTCAGAGCCCTCAGTATCATTCGGGTTACGGTCTTCCGCTATTTGCAGCTTGCCATTGCTGATAACCGCATCCAGCGCTTTGGAATCCCCTTCCAGCAGAACCACATCGCCCTCCAAAACGGTGCGATCAGGCAGGGGCGTAATGCGCCGACCATCGCGAATAATCGCGGTAATCATCGCATTGCCTTCTGCAGGCTTGATCAGCTCAACGATTGTTTTGCCAACAACACTCGAATTTTTAGCAATTTTAGCTTCCGAAGCATAGTTTCTGATCTCTAATGCATCCGTTGCAGAAACATTTTCTTTTTTGCGCTCCGGAATGAGCTTATAGAAAAAGGCCAAATACAAAATACCAACCACGGCCAATGTAGCCCCGACCGGGGTAAAATCAAACATGGTGAAGCTTTCGCCCACCATTTCAGCACGTAAACGCGACACAACAATATTTGGCGATGTCCCGATTTGGGTCATCAAACCGCCAAGCAATGCACCAAAAGCCATTGGCATCAGGAACACGGAAGCTGACACATTGGAGCGGCGGGCAAATTGGAAAGCGACAGGTATCATAATCGCTAAAGCGCCTACATTTTTAATGAAGGCCGACAAAACCGTCACAACGCCAACTAAAATAATCAGCTGAATGCGCACAGATGAAACTTTCGGGAAAAATTTCTGTACCGCTGCTTCCATCAAACCGGAGCGCGCCACGCCTGCCGAAACGATTAAAGCACTGCCGACAATGATAACAATTTCATCGCTGAAACCGCTAAAAGCCTTGTCATATGGCACAACCCCCACCGCAATGCCAAGCAGTAACGCACAGACCGCCACCAGATCATAGCGAAACTTGCCCCAGAAAAAGGCTGCCATCATCAAGGCAATTGTGCCCGTGGCCAGGATTTGGGGTAATGTCATCAATAAAAATCCCTGTATCAGCCTGAACGGCAGAGAAGAATCATCCTCAGTATTAATGAAATTAGAAAGATTTTCTGAAAAAGGAAGGACACAACCGTATATTTAGATAAACGATAAGATACTTTGCCAACGCTGGCTCGAATAAAACCACGATTTAAAATCTTATATTATCAATGGCTTATTAAACACCAAGATAACGCTGCTGCACATCCGCATCAAGATTTTCCGGTGTACCCTGCCAAACGGTTACACCTTTTTCCAAAATCACGCACTGATCTGCGACCGGCAATAATTCCGCCAAGGTTTTATCCACGACAATGATGGATTGACCGGTGTTTTTTAATGCACGGATGGCTTTCCAAATCTCCTGACGGATAACTGGTGCCAAACCTTCCGTTGCTTCATCCAACACGATCAGCTCTGGATTAGTCATCAAAGCGCGACCAATAGCCAACATTTGCTGCTCGCCACCGGATAATGTTTGAGCGGACTGCTGTCCGCGTTCTTCAAGGCGCGGGAAAAGCTTACCAACCGCTTCGATCGTCCATTCGCCATGACGTGCTGAAGCCAGCAGATTTTCATTCACCGTAAGATTAGGAAAACACCGCCGTCCTTCCGGCACAAGCCCAAGGCCAAGACGGGCAATTTTGTAAGGTTTTTGCCTGGTGATATCGGTGCCATTGAAAACCACTTTGCCACGCTTGGCCGGATTAAGCCCGAAAACAGAGCTGATCGTGGTCGTTTTCCCCATGCCATTACGCCCCATCAGCGCCAGCACCTCACCTTTGGCAATGGAGAGATCCACACCGAACAAAGCCTGAGAAGCACCATAAAATGTCTCAAGCTGATCTATTTGCAGCAACATTTAATGCCCCTCCCCCAAATAAGCTTCACGCACCAGCGGATTATTACGTATTTCACTGACACTGCCTGTTGCAATCACACGGCCATAAACCAGCACCGAAATGCGATCTGCGAGCGCGAAAACAGCGTCCATATCATGCTCAACCAGCAAAATAGGCGCTTCATCACGCAGTTTATCAAGAAAACCAGTCAAAGCGAGTGAGCCTTCCGGCCCCATTCCAGCCATCGGTTCATCCAAAAGCAAAGCTTTTGCCTGCAAGGCCAGCACAATCGCGATTTCCAATTGCCGTCTTTCGCCATGCGATAATTCGGCACTGACCACCAAACGACGTTCATAAAGCCCGACACGTTGCAAAATGTCTTCGGCTTCATCCACCAGCGCATGATCAGTGACAGCCGATTTCCAAAAACGAAAGCTTGAACCTTGCTTTGCTTGCAGCGCCAGAGTGACATTGCGAAGGGCTGAATATTCCGGCATCAAAGATGAGATTTGAAATGTTCGACCCAAGCCGCATTGAGCACGCTCTGCAACCGAAAGATCGGAAATTTCAGCACCGTTGAAGTGAATTGTCCCGCTGTTCTGACGCAAAGTGCCCGCAATTTGATGAATCAGCGTTGATTTGCCCGCTCCATTGGGCCCAATCAGCGCATGAATCTCACCTTTGCGTAAGTCAACGCTGACATCATCAGTGGCTTTGAGAGCGCCAAACGACTTGTTTAAATTCTGAATTGAGAGAATTGGTTCAGCCATGACGTGCCTTCCCCGTAATAAGTCCGATCAAACCGCCGCGTGCAAACATCACCACGCCCAGTAAAATCAGTCCTAAGAAAAACTGCCAATGTTCCACCGTACTGCCTAAAGCAAATTCAAACAGCACATAAAGCACCGCACCGGCAAAAGGACCGAACAAACGCCCTGTTCCGCCTAAAACAATCAGCACAATCAACTCACCCGACATATGCCACGAAAACATCGTCGGGCTGACAAAGCGGTTCAGATCGGCAAAAAGCGCTCCTGCAAGAGCGGTAATCATGGCAGACAATACAAATGCTGTAAGACGGATCTGGAACGGTTTGATACCGATGGAAGCCAATCGTGTTTCATTTTGGCGTGCACCTTGCAAGGCGGCACCAAAACGCGAATTTGTCAGCCGCCAAAACCCGTAAATCACTGCGATCAAAACGCCATAAGCAATTAAAAACAAATTGAGCGGCGCAAATGTATTGATGCCGAAGAACGTATTACGTACCGGTATGGATAGTCCGTCTTCGCCACCATAGGCTGGCCATGAAATGGCGAAATAATAAACCATTTGCGCAAAAGCGAGCGTAATCATGATGAAATACACGCCGGAGGTGCGTAAACTGATCGTACCGATCACCAGCGCTGTCAGGCCTGCTACCAGCATCGCGACAATCCAGATCACCAGCATCTGGTTGGTTGCGCCAATGGCAAATGGCCATTCCATAAATGAGGTGCTAGACATCACATGCGTGGCGAAAATACCCGCCACATAGCCGCCGATACCAAAAAACGCCGCATGACCAAAGGAAACCAGACCGCCAAGGCCAAGCGCCAGATTCAAGCCCGTCGCGGCCAATGCCAAAATGGCAATTCGCGTGGTGAGGTTCACATAAAACGGCTCGCCGATTATATGTGCAATCACGGCTACAAGCGGCAAAGCAACAAGTAAGAAAAGATTGAGAAGAGTTTCTGTTTTCATCACACTTCCCTATCGCTCTGTCGCAAACAGGCCTTTTGGCCTGAAAGTCAGAATAATCGCCATAACGATATAAATCAGCATCGAAGCAAGCGCCGTACCCGTTGTAGAAGCTTGTGACGGCGGAATGAACAAGGCAAAGAGTTTTGGCAGCAAGAAACGCCCCATTGTGTCCACCACGCCCACCAAAATGGCCGCATAAAGCGCACCTTTTATCGAACCAATGCCGCCAATCACAATCACCACAAAGGCAAGAATAAGCACTGGCTCTCCCATGCCGACTTGCACTGATTGCAAAGCCCCCACCAGCGCACCGGCAAAACCAGCAAGTGCTGCACCAAGTGCAAAAACAATCGTGTTCAGCTTGGCTATATCTACGCCCAATGCGCTGATCATTTCACGATCCGCTTCACCTGCACGAATACGCATACCAAGACGCGTTTTATTAATAAGCAGAAAAAGCCCAAGCGCCACCAAAATACCAGCGCCGATAATTGCCAAGCGATAAAGCTGATAATGCGCGCCACCCGGCAATATAACCGAGCCTTGCAACAGCGGCGGTATGTCGAGATAAAGTGGAAATGAGCCGAAAACATAGCGCGTTGCATCAGAAAAAATCAAAATCAGCGCGAAAGTTGCCAAAACCTGATCCAAATGATCGCGCCCGTAAAGCCTGCGCACAATGGTTATTTCCATCAGCGCGCCGGCAGCGGCAGCGCCTGCCAGACTTGCCATCAGCCCGATCCAGAATGAGCCGGTATAGGCTGCAACTGCTGCACAAGCAAAAGCGCCAATCATGAAAAGCGAGCCATGAGCCAAATTGATAATGCCCATCACACCGAAAATAAGGGTCAGTCCTGCCGCCATCAAAAAGAGCATAACGCCAAATTGCAGGCCATTGAGGAGCTGTTCAATAATAAGAGCCAGCGACACACGATCATCCTGTGGTTAAATGTGGGAAGGCTGTTTAAGCGCCTGCCGTAAAACCTGATATATCAATACGTTAAACAATCAGGTGGTCAAGGCATGCGATTGAGTAAGAACTCAATCCGCACGCCTTGATGGCTTGGATTTAAACGCTTGAGACCACAGCGTTTTTACATTTTACACTCGGAAGCGTAAGCATCCTGATGATCGGTAAAGGATGTCGCAATGATCTTATTGGTCAGGACACCGTCTTCCTTAATCACTTCGCGGATGTAAATATCCTGAATCGGGTGATTATTATTACCGAATTTAAACTTGCCGCGAACACTGTCAAAATCTGCTTCCTTAAGCGCCGCGCGGAAAGCCTCCTTGTCTTTGATGCTGGCTTTTGCAGCCGCAGACAAAATCAAATTGGCGGCATCATAACCTTGGGTTGCGTAAAGCGACGGGATTCGCCCAAACTCGGTTTTAAAAGCTTCGACATATTTCTTGTTGGCTTCATTATCGAGGTCTTTTGACCAATGCGACGAGTTTTTCACGCCCAGAGCTGCATCGCCAATCGCTGCCAACACGTCCTGATCGAAAGAAAAACCTGGTCCCATCACCGGTATATCAACACCGGACTGTGAATATTGCTTCATAAAAGCAATGCCCATGCCTCCGGGCAAAAAGAAATAGACCGAATCTGCACCTGAGGCACGAATTTCGGCAATTTCCGCCGCATAATCAGTCTGGCCAACTTTGGTGTAAACTTCGCCAGCCAATTCACCCTTGAAGAAACGCTTGAAACCCGTCAGAGCATCGGTGCCTGCAGGATAATTTGGCGCGAGGATGAAAGCCTTTTTATAGCCTGCATCATTGGCGTAATTGCCAACGGCTTCATGCAAATTATCGTTCTGATAGGCCGCATTGAAATAGTTCGGGTTGCATTTTTCACCAGCCAGTGCCGAAGGTCCGGCATTGGTGGAGATGTAGATCTTATCCTGCGCCACAACACCCGGTACTACAGCCATTGCCAAATTTGACCAGACGATACCGGTGAGAATGTCCACCTTGTCGCTCTGGATCATTTTATCGGCAATTTGCACCGCCAATTCCGGCTTTTGCGCGTCATCTTCAACAACGATTTCAATATCCTTATTGCCGGCTTGTTTTAAAGCCAGCAAGAAGCCGTCGCGAATATCAACGCCAAGCCCTGCCCCGCCACCCGACAAAGTGGTAATCATGCCCACTTTAATCGGTTCGGCCAAAGCTGTGCCTGAAAGCAGCATGCTAAGCCCTAGAAAAGCTGATGTAAGTTTTTTCATATTTTTCCCCTCAACATTTATTTTATAGTTCGTTATTAATTTGCTAGCATAAATTCAGGCAATTTCCAGAAGCGTTTTTGTCAAAATATGCTCCGGATCACTTAAACCGTCTATTATATTTAAGTGGTGCTTATCGGCTTCCTTAACAAAACTTGTCTCGCAATCAAATCCGCTCCAGATATTGGCATGTAAAGCACTTTGCCGGATGAATTCAGGCAGTTCTGCCCCACCAACCCATGCTGTCAGCTTGATATCTTTGACAGGTTCCAGCAAAGCGGGGCTTTGAGCATAGGCTTGTTGATCATCAAGCCGCAAAACATCATTCATTTCCGTTTTTATCAGTGGCCGCAGGTCACTTAAACCTGAAATCGAAACCGTATGCTTGATACGCTGCATGATTTTAGCATCAAGCGGAGAAGTTTTAGTGCTCATGCGGCTGACAATCTGACCACCAGCGGAATGGCCGGTCAGATAAATTGGCCCGTCTATTTTAGCACCGGCATGTTCGATCGCACGAGCCGCCTCATTAACAATATCTCCAATCCCCACATCAGGGCACAGAGTGTAAGAAATTACGGCTACCGCAAAACCATGCGCAAGAGCACCTGCCGCCAAATATGACGAGCAGGATTTATCAAGTTTCATCCAATATCCGCCGTGAACATAAACGACCAAGCCTTTATTTTGCTGATCTCTTTCAGCAATCGGATAAAACAGATCGTATTTATTGCGAGGCAAATTCCCATAAACAATATCAGAGTTCAAACGTCCTTCGCTTAATGCTTTCTCACGAAATTTAAGCGATTTTTGCTGCCACAGCGGCGGATAATCAGCCGAATTAGTGACTGCCAAAACATTGGAATACGCCAGATCCCAATCGATCTTTGCGATATCATTCAAACTTCGCACCTCCTTGTGTGTTCAGTTGAATTATGCTGCCGGTTTCTCTTTAAGATGAATATATCTGGCAACTGCACTATTGTCGTCACAAGATGAAAATAATTTCAAGCTTGAAGTTTCAAGCTTGAAATTATTTTGTTTGGTGTCAGGATAGAGAAGTAAATAAGATATCCGTTTTTGGGAGGAAACAATGTCTTATATAAAAATGAAACCTAGACCGGATGAACGTCTCTAATGCCAGATAGCAAGGTTTCAACATTAAAAATAGCAAGTGCTAACCGTTTGACTTCAAAGCAAAACTTACGCGTTTGGCTTAAAGTTTTAAAAACAACCAAGCATATTGAAACTATGATTCGCGAAAAGCTTCGTGATGAATTCGATACAACTTTGCCACGGTTTGATGTCATGTCGGCTCTTTATCGCTTCGATGACGGCTTGCGCATGTCTGAACTTTCCGCCGCTTTACGAGTTTCAAACGGCAATGTAACAGGCATTATTGAACGACTGGTTGCCGATGGTTCCGTCACCCGAGAAACAGTTTCTGGCGATAAACGTGCGACTATCGTACGTTTAACCAAAGCTGGCAGAACTTCCTTTGAAACATTGGCTGCTGCGCATGAAAAGTGGATTGATGATGTTTTAAAGGTTATCGAACCTGAGCAAAGCGCTACACTTTTAACAATAATGGATAAAATTGACCACTCCCGTGGTTTTACTGAAGGCTGATCCTCCCGCAGCCTGCTTATTATTTGATTCTAATAACAAATATAATGCATAGCAGGGGAATAAACATGCTTGGTCCTTCCGCGCATATTGATGAATTTTCACGCAATAATTTGCCGCCTTTTCAGGAATGGCCTGAGTTGCACATGTACAACTTTCAATATCCGGATTACCTCAATGCGGGCGTCGAATTAACAGATGCGATGGTTGCTAAAGGTTTCGGTGATAAAACAGCCCTTATCGGCAATGGCAGGCGCCGCACTTATAAAGAATTATCTGATTGGACCAACCGCATAGCCCATGTTTTGGTTAATGATTACGGGCTCGTACCAGGCAATCGTGTTCTCATCCGTTCATCCAATAATCCTGCCATGGTGGCATGCTGGCTCGCTGCCACTAAAGCCGGTGCTGTTGTTATTAACACTATGCCAATGTTGCGCGCTGGTGAACTAACAAAAATTGTCAATAAAGCAGAGGTTACACTGGCGCTTTGCGATAGACGCCTGATGGATGATATGCTCCTTTGCGCTCAGAACAGCACTTATCTCAAACGTGTTGTCGCCTTTGACGGCTCAGCAAACCATGATGCAGAATTGGATCATGCCGCACTGGATAAACCCGTTCAATTTGAAGCGGTCAAAACAGGGCGTGATGACGTTGCATTACTTGGTTTCACATCCGGAACGACCGGTGAACCAAAAGCGACTATGCATTTCCATCGTGATTTGTTAATGATTGCCGATGGCTATGCCAAAGAAGTGCTCAATGTTCAGCCGGAAGACATATTTGTTGGTTCGCCTCCCCTCGCTTTTACATTCGGCTTAGGTGGATTGGCGATTTTCCCACTCCGCTTTGGCGCGACAGCCGCCTTGTTAGAGCAAGCAAGCCCGCCAAATATGGTCAAATTGATCGAGGCCTATAAAGCTACAATCAGCTTTACCGCGCCTACAGCCTATCGTGTCATGCTGCAAGCTATGGAAGAAGGTGCCGATCTGTCGTCATTGCGTGTTGCAGTTGCTGCTGGTGAGACCTTACCAGCCCCTATTTATGATGCATGGATAAAGGCAACTGGCAAACCATTGCTCGATGGCATTGGTGCCACCGAAATGCTCCATATTTTTATTAGTAACCGCTTGGACGATTCAAGCCCGGCTTCTACGGGCAAACCCGTTAGCGGTTATGAAGCAAAAATTGTTAATGACAAAATGCAGGAAGTTCCACGCAATACAATCGGCCGCCTTGCGGTGCGCGGCCCCACTGGCTGTCGCTATTTAGCTGATAAGCGCCAACTTGATTATGTTTGCGATGGATGGAACCTCACCGGCGATGCATTCTATCAAGACGATGCCGGTTATTTCCATTTCGCAGCCCGTAATGATGATATGATTATCTCCGCCGGATATAATATTGCAGGTCCTGAAGTGGAGGCTGCCCTGCTCGCACATCCGGACGTTAGCGAATGCGCTGTTATTGGCGCTGACGATGAGGAACGCGGACAGCGTGTTCAAGCTTACGTCGTTTTACAAAAAGATTCTCAACAATCCGAGGCTATGATCAAGTGCCTTCAAGAGCATGTCAAACAACTCATTGCTCCTTATAAATACCCACGGCGAATAATATTTGTAGAAAGCCTCCCGAAAACGCCAACCGGAAAAATCCAACGTTATCTCTTAAAATCCGTGCAATAATAATTGAAAATGAAATTGTTGTACGCGAACAACTATCAACGATGGTGGTTGTACGCGTACAACAGAATTGCAAATGTAATTTAAAATTGTCAGTCCGGTGTCACCATTTGTTACGCAGACATAATTACTCATGGGGCCGCATCTTTCGATAAAGGGTTGCCGTGCAACCAGCGGACAAACAATTATCAAAAAAATCATATCTATAAAAATCCTTGTAACTGTTTGATTCTTGGTAGATAACGTGTCATTCTCCGTTCACCACGGCTTCTAGTTTAGCGTTCTTTGGCTGGTATCGGTATGGTAAGCAATCTCTTAATGAGTGATTGCTCTCTGATTAGAATCGGGTCATAATAATCAGCGCTTATATTAATCCATTTCGGAAAAAAGCGCTGATCAACGAGGTGGGTATGTCTATCAACAATGAAACAGAACGTCCGGTTGGCGAAAGTCTGCGTTCTTTGATTGCTGCTGATGCCGCTGAATTATCGCGGCAGTTACAAGCGCATCAGTTGAGAACATTTCCCCCGACAGCACAAAAAAGCATCCGTCTGTTTACACCGCATGAAGCTGCCGAATTCATCGGCATTCATGAGGGCTATTTGCGTCAGATCGTTGCTGAAGGTCACGGGCCTGAACCATTGCCCAATGGTCGGCGCATGTATTCCATTTACGACATCGAAGAGTTGCGCCGCGTTTTAGATGAGGGCTCGGGTAAGAGCTCGCCTAAATATATCCGTCATCGTCGTGATGGCGAAAAGCTGCAGATCATCTCTGTAATGAATTTCAAGGGTGGCAGTGCGAAAACAACCAGCACCGCGCATCTAGCACAATATTTGGCTTTACGCGGTTATCGTGTGCTGGCGATTGATCTTGATCCGCAAGCCAGCTTATCAGCTATGTTCGGTCATCAGCCTGAAATCGATGTTGACCACAATGAAACAATTTATGCGGCTATCCGCTATGACAAGCATCGCCGCCACATCACTGAGATCGTTCGTTCCACCTATACACCCGGATTGCATATCATTCCGGGTAATCTGGAATTGATGGAATTTGAGCATGAAACGCCTAAAATTCTAGCCGACCGTCAACAAGAGACAATGTTCTTCTCCCGTATTGGTGAATGTCTGGCAGAAATTGAAAGTGTTTATGATGTCATCATTATTGACTGTCCGCCTCAACTTGGCTTTTTGACCTTGTCAGCTTTATGCGCGGCTACATCTGTTTTGATTACCGTTCATCCGCAAATGCTTGATGTGATGTCCATGTCGCAGTTTTTGCATATGACTTCCGATCTCCTCAATGTTGTTGAGCGGGCAGGGGGCAATACTGAATATGATTGGATGCGCTATCTGATCACGCGCTTTGAACCCAATGATGGTCCGCAAAGCCAAATGGCCGGTTTCATGCGTTCTATCTTCGGTAATCGTGTATTGGAGCATGCGATGGTCAAATCAACTGCAATTTCCGATGCCGGCCTGACAAAGCAAACGCTTTATGAGGTTGACCGCGCACAATTTACGCGTGGTACTTATGACCGCGCGCTTGAATCTCTGACACTGGTTAATGGAGAGATTGAAGAAATGATCCGTAAAACATGGGGGCGCAAGTAATCCATGGCACGCAAAAACCTGTTTGATGTCAAAGTAACCCAACCAACCGAAGCCAATGAGCCGGTTGAACAAAGAACACGTCCATTAGGACGACCTTTGATGGGACTTGGTGAAAACATCAAGCCATCCAGCCCTGTCGGTGCGATTTCACAATCATTGGAAAATATGAATGTGCGCGCCAACCGTGCGGATGAAATTGAAAAACAACTTGCCGAAGGCCAGACAATCGTTGAGCTTGATCCGGAATTACTGGAAAGTTCCTTCGTTGTTGATCGTTTAGGCGTTGAACTGGAAGATCAGCAGGCTTTGATCGACCAAATCAAAGAACATGGGCAGCAAGTGCCTATTTTGGTACGTCCACACCCTGAGAAGCCAGGCTTTTATCAGGTTGCATATGGCCATCGACGCTTATCCGCCATTAAAACAATCGGCGGTAAAATTAAAGCTGTTGTACGCGATCTCAGTGATGATCAGCTCGTTGTCAGTCAGGGGCAGGAAAACAATGCCCGTACTGATTTAAGCTTCATTGAGCGTTGCTTTTTCAGCTGGCAACTCGAACAACGCGGTTTTTCGCGTGACATCATCATGTCATCGCTTGGCGTTGATAAAGCAGCCCTTTCACGCATGATTTCACTGGTTGAGCGTTTACCGGCCGAATTTATCAAAGCAATTGGTGCAGCTCCGTCCTTTGGCCGCCAAAGATGGGCCGAACTTGCCGATTTATTGAATGAAAAACCACGCTTCAACAAAGCAAAACAGTTGATTGAACAGCAAGATTTCATTTTGTTGCGCAGTGATGACCGTTTTACTCGTCTTTACGAAACTTTAAAAACAACAAAACCACAGGAAAAGCTCACTCGCGTATGGACTTCTCCAACAGGTATTAAACCGCTGAAAATTACGGAAACAAATACAAAGGTAACCTTTACCTTTGACCGTAAGGCAGCAGATGATTTTGCGAGTTTTGTTGAAGAGCGTATGGATGCGCTTTTTGATGAATATCGTGCAACGAAAATGTCAGATTAACAGGAGACATAAACAGCAAAAGAAAAAGGCCCCCTTAACGTCGCCGTCGTGGAAGCCCTTCTCGTGTGTGGTAACTTGAGAATCGCACTTCCCCGAATCACTGTCAAGCTTTTTGAGCGTCTTTTTGGCGGCCTGATTTCTTTTGCCTGATTTTAGGTGAGGAAAACATGGATTCTAATCTTGCATCGACACCATTTGGTGCTCGGCCGATGTCGTTTGCTCTTTTTTCTACACAAAAGCAAACACATCGAATCACTGAAAATACAGCTATTGATAAGTGGAAACTTTATCGCTGGCTCTGTGAAGGTAAGTCATTATTCAAAATAGGGGATCGCACCCTTGCTGTGCTTAATGCTTTATTGTCGTTTTATCCATCCAACGAATTGAGCACGGACAACAGCCTCATTGTCTTTCCATCCAACTGTCAATTATCGCTGCGTGCTCATGGCATGGCAGATGCAACATTACGCCGTCATTTAGCCAGCCTGTTGGAATGTGGTTTAATTATTCGCAAAGATAGTCCAAACGGCAAACGCTATGCTCATAAAGATAATAAGGGCGAGATAGCCAGTGCCTATGGTTTCTCACTTGCACCTTTGCTTGCGCGCGCTACCGAAATTGAAGAAGCTGCAAAAACTATTCGTGCACATCAGGCAGAAAATCGCCTCATGCGTGAGCGTTTAACGCTCCAACGTCGTGACATCACCAAACTTATCGAAATGGCTGAACAAAGTGCTCTTAACGGCCCGTGGGGAGCAATCTATAATAAATTTCGCGATATTATCAGCACCATCCCACGTCGTGCTAAAACCGCTTGTTTAGCGCAAATTGTCAAGCAGATGGACGCTTTGCGGGAAGAAATCGATAATACACTGAATTTACAGATAAAATCAGTAAAACTGAGCGGCAATGAAGCCCAAACTGAGCGGCAGCATAAGAGTTCTGAATCTGAATCTATAATAAAATTTGAAGCAGAAAATAATGCAACAATTGAACCAACTCCAGTTCAATTCAAGAAACAAATTGTACAAAACTATCCGCTAGATCTTATTTTACGTGCTTGCCCTGACATTAACGCTTATTCTGCTTGTGAAATTAAGCATTGGAATAGTTTTATTGCTATTACGAGACAGGTCAAAGGCTATTTAGGCATCAGCCAATCAGCTTTTTCAGATGCAATATCCGTCTTTGGTGAACAAAATACAGCAATTATCATTGCTTGTATGTTGCAACGTATTGATCAAATTCAATCTGCTGGCGGATATTTACGAAACTTGACCAATAAAGCGGCAACGACAAATTTTTCTATCGGTCCTATGCTCATGAGTTTGCTTAGAAATGAAAAACAAAAAGATCATATAAACTAAAACACCTGACGCTTTAATAAGACATAATCGAACATAAGTTGCACATGAACAACTTGTGAACCTATTGATTTTACATCTTTTTTGCAGAGGCATAGAGATTTTTAGGAGAGAAGATGCCGGTTTGAGAAAATTGTTCTTGTACGTAGCGCGCAAAAATTTGCACCGCAGGACGTGTATTATGCCGCTTTAATGTAAGACAGGTGACATCAGCAGTTGGCAGTGCTTCTTCTATTGCCAAAACGACAGTTCTGCTGCCGTCATAAGCATAGCTTGTACCTGGAATTGCATTATGGATTGTATAACCATGCCCGTGACCAACAAGCCCGCGAATGAGTTCATAAGAACTTGAGCGATAAATGATTTTCGGTTCTATCTGGCAGCTGTGAAAAAGGCGCAAAAAATAATCGCGCGAGAGTGGCAGATCCAGCAGAATAAGCGGTTCATATTGAAATTCGTAGATGCTGACTTTGTCACGATAAGCCAGTGGATGATTTTCAGATACAACAATATAAGGTGGCAATCTAGTCAAAGGACTGGAATTGATCTCATCGGGTAGGGCATAGGTATAAGCAATTGCAATTTCGATTTCACCAGCCAAAAGCCCTTCGGTCAGTTCCTGCTGATTTCCTTCTTCCATCCGTACATTAATACCGGGATAAAGCTTGCTGAAATCCGCCAACAGGCTTGGCATAAACCGTGTAGCAAGCGTTAGAAAGCAACCAACTGTTATTTCGCCAGCTAATTCATGCGACAGACTTTGTGTGCTTAAATTAAAATCATAAGCATGTTTTAATAATTGACGCGCTTCATTTACAAATTTGCGGCCTGCCACAGTTAAAGAAATACCTTTGGCGTGATGACGCAAAAATATCTCCATACCAATTTGCTGTTCGGCCTGAGAGATTGCTGCTGAAATAGAAGGCTGTGAAACATTCAAATGTTTTGCGGCCTCTGTAATGCTGAGGGCATCAGCAGCTGTGACAATATATTGTAAGCTTCGCAAAGAAAGCAGCATGGTGCAAATACCGTTGTTATTATTTGATTGCACACTAGTGAAGCCTATAATTTCTTATGATGAAAGTGAAAAATTGCATAGGAAAAAACTATGTAAAAGAAAGTTTAAAAATATTTTACAAATGCAATGAATTCTTTCATGATGGCTTTCAGGTCTGGAAATGAAATTTTTGAAGATAAAAATTATCCGACCGGCATAAAGAGTAAAAAACAGGGAACGGCTTTTTAAAAGCTAATAAAATAAATATAACATATTGTATTTAATACACTTTTTGATCTTCATAAAAAGCTGATCATCATATTTCGGGGAGGAAATATAAGTGTCTCATACTCTATCAAAACGGTTTATGCCCTATTTGATCGCTTTCGGGCTTGGATGCACAACTTATGCAGCCAATGCACAAGAAAAACTGGTCTTGGGCAATGAGGGGGCTTATCCTCCTTTCAGTATGGTTGACGCAAGCGGCAGGCTCACAGGTGTCGAGCCGGAACTGGCGCGTGAAATGTGCAAGCGCATGAATGTTGAATGCGAATTCGTCGTTATGGACTTCAAAGCGCTCATTCCGGCAATCCTGCAAAAGAAGCTTGATTTAGTTGCCAGCCAAACCAAACCATTACCTGAACGTGTCGACAAGGTTTTATTTGGCCGTCCAATCCTTTTTAATCCCGATAGCTATGTTATCCCGAAAGACAAAGATTATCAATTTACCAAAGAAGGCTTGAAAGGCCTTAAAATCGGGTTACAGCGCGGTTCCGCACAAGCCAAATATGTGCAGGAAACATTCGGCGATGCGGTTGAAATTGTTTCATTCGACAATCCCGATCAAATCCGCCTTGATCTTGCCAGCGGACGTCTGGATTTAAGTTTGGGGCCTAAAATCAGCTGGACAAATGAGTTTTTAAGTAAACCGGAAGGTGAGAATTGGAAATTTGCCGGCGGCGATCTGTGGACTGGCGGAGGAGAGAAGGGCTCAAGTTGGCTGGCACGCAAAGACAGTCAGGAACTGCTTGACCGGGTCAATGCAACGCTTGATGAAATCATCAAAGATTGCACCTTCACGGAAATTCGCAAAAAATTTATGCCGGTTGAATTGCTGCCGGAAGAGGCTGCGTGCCGTTAAAACCTGATGTTTTTTATATCAGGTAAATGTTTAAAGATGGCAGCTGCGTCATAAGCCTCCTGAGGCAGATTACCTTTTGCCGTCTTTAACAATATTCATTCCATGTAACTGATGAAGGCCTGAAAAGGATTGCTTTATGCAGATTTTAGGTTTCAGCCAGCAAATGCTCACCGGCGCGATGGTGTCGCTGCAAGTGGCTGTTTGTGCTTTTGTAATGGCATTGACGATTGGTGCGGTGGCTTCTGTTTTGACCTTGAAACAGAAAACTGTTTTTGGGGCATTCTGGATTATCTATGCCTCGATTTTTACCGGTGTTCCTTCACTTCTGGTCGCTTTTTTCTTTTATTATGCCGGCTCCGACATCATTGCCGCTATAACCGGCTTGTTTGGGGCGGAAATACGGATTGACCTGACGCCGTTTATCGCCGCGATTTTGGCGCTCGGTATGGTTTATGGCGCTTATATTGCGGATTTGTTGCGTTCGGCCATTCGCAACGTGCCCAAAGGCCAGTTTGAAGCAGCTGAAGTTTTGCAAGTCAGCAAGCGTTTTTTTGTACCCTTAATCATTGTGCCGCAAGTGATCCGCATTGCACTGCCTGCTTTGACCAATATGTGGATTGTGGTGCTGAAAGATACAGCCTTAATCTCGCTAATCGGGCTTAAAGAGATCATGGCTTATGCCAAGCTTGCCTCTGGTGTCACCAAGGAACCTTTTGTCTTTTATCTAATAGCATCGCTGTTTTTCCTGCTGATGACCAGTCTGACCTATTATGTTTCCAAACATATGCAGCATTGGTCCGATCGCGGTGCAGCCGTTTACGGGAAGGATTAAAGGTCATGTATTTTGATCCCGTTCTTGCCTGGAATAGCCTGCCGTTTTTGCTGACCGCCACTGCCCGAACGCTGTCCGTGCTTATTCCGGTACTGATTCTAGGCGCGATTTTAGCCGTTTATCTGGCGGTTATCCGTGTCGAAAATCGCAAAGGCTCAGGCTTTATTGCAGTTTACGTCAATTTTTTCCGTGGTGTCCCAAGCCTTGTTGTTCTTTACATGATCTATAGCGGTCTACCGCAATTCTCGGTCATCCGCGATACATGGCTCTGGACGATTTTCTCGCAAGCCTATCTCTGCGCTTTGATGGGGCTGACCTTGACCCATTCGGCCTATATGACCGAGATTGTTCGTGGGGGACTGGCGGTTGTTCCTAAAGGTTTGACCGAAGCCTCAGCCGTACTGGGACTTTCTGAGCGCCAGACTTTCTTTCGTTTGAGATTACCATTGGCCATCCGCTATTCTTTGCGTGCTTATCAGAATGAAATTCTGATTATGATCAAAAGTACTGCTGCGTTAAGTGCGATTACCATCGTGGATCTGACGGCTGCTGCTAACTCGATCTTTGATTATACCTATGATCCGTTTACGCCGCTTTTGACGGCTGCTGCGATCTATTGGTGCCTGACCAATATGGTGCGGTTATTGTTCAGCACTGTCGATAAAAACCTCAATCGTCATTTGATTGCACATATCAACTCATGATGCAGGAGATCGTCATGCAACATATTAAATCTGAGGAGTTCAGCATGCGTCGATCAATCAAGGATCCTGATTTTGAAGCTGGATTGACGAATGAAACATTGTCAAATCAGTCTGTTGTGATCGATATGCGTGACGTGAATAAATATTATGGTTTGTTTCATGCGCTCAAAAATATCACCTTAAGCATTAAATCCGGCGATATTGTTGTTCTATGCGGGCCTTCAGGCTCGGGGAAATCAACTTTGATCCGTACCGTTAATCATCTGGAAAAGCATAATTCCGGAACCATTACCGTAAATGGTATAGAGTTGAAACATGATACAAAATCTGTGCAGGCCGTGCGCTCGCAACTCGGCATGGTGTTTCAAAGCTTTAATCTGTTTCCGCATTTGACGGTTTTGCAAAATTGCACCTTTGCACTGCGTTTGGCACAAAAAATGCAGAAAAATCATGCAATCGAGCTTGCCATGGAAAAACTGGCAGAAGTGAATATCGCTGCACAGGCCGATAAATATCCGGCAGCATTATCGGGTGGGCAACAACAACGTGTGGCAATCGCCAGAGCGCTTTGTTTAAAACCACCGATTTTACTGTTTGATGAACCAACGTCAGCGCTTGATCCCGAATCGGTGGGCTCAGTTTTGAAAATTATGGAGCAACTGGCGGAAACCGGTATCACGATGGTTTGTGTGACCCATGAATTGGGTTTTGCCCGGAATGTTGCTGATCATTGTGTGTTTATGGAAAACGGCGAAATTGTTGAACAGGCACCAACAGATCGTTTCTTCGCCAATCCGGAGAGTGCGCGCTTAAAGCATTTTCTGTCTCAGATACTTCATTAAAAAAGCGGCCAATGCTTAGCCGTTACATTAAATACTGATTTATGGGAGTGCATTTTAATGTCTGCGATAGCTGAAATATCGGAAAATATCCGCTTCATGCCGGATGGCGATGGATATAAAGCCAGAATTGGTCTGATTTATATGGCTTCCAGTATCGTGATGGATGCAGAAATGGCTGCAATGGCGGCTGAAGGTGTATCAATCCATACAACGCGCATCAAACTGCCGAAAGTAACGGTTGAAGGCATTGAAGCGATGATGAATGCGCCCGAATTGGAGCAGGCAGCGCGTCTTCTTGCTTCCGCTCCGATTGATGTTTTGTGTTTTGGTGGCACAAGTGCCTCGTTTTTGCATGGCACAGCCTATGATCATGGGCTGATTGCAAAGATGAAATTATGGGCGCCGGACATTAAAATTACCACTGCTTCAACGGCAACGCTTGCCGCGTTAAAAGCAGTTAATGCAGGGCCTGTCGCACTTGCAACTCCTTATGTTGATGAAGTTCATGCCCGCGCTATACGTTTTTTGGAAGAAAACGGCCATCAGGTGGTTTCACATAAAAACTTGCGCATTGATACCGATCAGGCTTTAGCAGAGGTGCCATTGGAAGAAGTTTACCGGTTGGTGCGCGAAGTGGATCATGACGATGCGACAGCGATTTTTATCAGCTGCACCAATTTTCGCAGTGTCGGGGCAATTGAAGCGCTGGAAACAGCTTTGGGCAAGCCGGTTATTTCGGCCATTCAGGCATCTTTCTGGCACAGTAGCGGTTTGGTGACAAAAGAGGGCAGTAAACCGGGCTATGGTTCATTGATGAGCAAACCGGTTATCACCGTTTAAACGATCAAAATTCTCAAATTTTCAACAACGTCACATAGTTGTGTGTGACGTCACGATGATGCTTACTTTGAAGGTGAGTTATAATGGCAAATGCTGAACGCCTGAGCGAAAGCGCAACAAATTCCGACAATAACATTGGCGCATTGCTATTTTATAGTGACTTTGACAGTCCGGACGAGTGGAAAGAAGTTATCAAGGCTGAATTGCCGGAGCTTGACTTCCGAGTTTATCCGGATGTCGGTGATCCGGCAGAGGTTAAATATATTCTGGCATGGAAGCCCTATGACGGTTTTTTCAAGGAATTTAACAATCTGTCGCTGGTGATTAATCTTGGCGCGGGTGTGGATGCATTGTTGCAGCGCACAGATTTGCCGCAAGTGCCGATTGCGCGATTGTCGGATAGCGGCATGGTGCAATTGATGAAAAGCTATGTACTGTTTGCAGTGTTGCGTTATGCACGCGACATTCCAAGTTTTGAAGCGGCAAAACGCGCCAAAAGCTGGACTTATATTCATCCGCGCCCGCTGCACCGGATTAAAGTCGGTGTCATCGGTCTTGGACAACTTGGTGGTTCCGTTGCCGCGGCATTGAGCGCCTTGAGTTTTGATGTACGCGGTTGGGATGCTTATCCGAAAACCATTGAAGGCGTTAAGGTCTTTGCGCGCGACGAATTTGATCAGTTTACCAATGATCTCGATATTTGCGTCAATATGTTGCCGTTAACACCTGAAACAACCGGTTTGCTGGGAGAAGAATTTTTCAAAAATCTTCCATTCGGCTGTCATTTCATCAATGCTTCGCGCGGTGCTGTCATTGATGAAAATGCGCTTTTGCAAGCGCTTCAAAGCGGGCATATAGCAGGTGCTACACTGGATGCTTTTTGTGTGGAACCATTGCCTGAAGATCACCCGTTTTGGGTGATGGAAAATGTGCTGATTACACCGCATTTAGCCAGCATTACCGTGCCCGAAACAGCAGCGCTTGATGTGGTTGAAAATATTCGACGTATCAATCGCGGTGAAATGCCGAAACATCAGATCAACTTCGCCAAAGGTTATTAATCTGATTGTTCCAATGATTTTCCCTCCGTCCTCAAAAAAAGAACGCTCCCGACGAACCGCACTTTTGTCAGGAGTGTTTTTTAGGGACGGGATGTTTCGTCAATGGATAGATTACTGTGCTTTTAGCTTGGCAGCATTTACTTGTTTGATGGCTTGTTTGATGCCGATCCACAAACTAATACGGATAATAAAAAGGCTGATTAAAAATAAAATGCCTGCCACACCGGCAATCAGCATCGGGCCATTATATTCAATTTCACGCATTAAGTGTTGATTGGTTGCTACGCCCAATCCCCCGATGGCTGCAAAGAAAATTATGGTAACAATGACGCACAGAACAGAGATTTTCCATATGCGTGCACTCGCAGGTGCCGTCTGTTCGCGCATTACCCAGTTGCGTGCCATTGTCATTGCAGCGGCAGCAGTAATGACAAAGCCTATTGTGGCCATTTCGAGCTGGAAGAAATAATTGATTGCCAGATACACAATAGCCATCAGTGCAAAAATGGCTGCATAAACTCCAACCAGAAATGTGGCGGAAGCGGGACGGGCTTCGGAAGAAGACATGGATACCTCGGTATTAAACTTTGATCTGTGATTTTGAATATGAATGCCATTGTGGGGCAATGGCGAAATTTTGGTTTTAAATAGTGCTCGAAAGCTTTTTATGCATTCTTGTTTGAGCAGACGAGCAAAAACTAATTGCATTTATCATGATAATTGTCGTTTCCCTGCTAGTTTGACAATATCGACCAGATCAATTTGCGGGATATAATGGTGTTAAAAATGATGCGCAATTCACGATCAGCTCAAAAGAGACGGTCACGTCATTTATAGCGAGCAAACAAATGGTTACGCATTTTCTTTTTCATTTTATGAACGAAAATATCTGATTCCTAAAAAAATACATAAAATTTATTTAAAAATGACGATTGGATGAATTGCACTGAGTTTCACATAAGTTATTATTTTTAATGAATATTTTTGTATTATCGTTTGCGTGCAGCATTTGTGATTTCTCACTTTCAACATCTATTGGTATAATTGCCTATTGTTTTTTCGCTTTTTTTCGTATGAATTCGTATAGCTTTCGTAATGAGGAGATAATGAAGCAGTCAGTGTTCGTGTAATCCGGCCAGTGACTCATATTGATTGGTGTTATTCACGTGCATGAGTTTCGCTCTGTTTGTAGAGCTTTTTAGTGATCGCCAACTGACCTTTTGGAGGGAAGATATGCATACCCGTTTGATGACAACGACAATTCTCACCGGACTTCTGGGACTTGCACTGACCGCACCTGTCCTGGCACAAACCGAATTGGCTTGGTGGCACGCAATGGCCGGAGCCAATAACGAAGTGGTCAATGAATTGGCCAAAGAGTTCAATGAGAGCCAAAGCGAATATAAAGTCGCTCCTGTTTATAAAGGCAGCTATCCGGAAGCATTGAATGCTGGTGTTGCCGCATTCCGCGCCAAGCAGCCGCCAGCAATTTTGCAGGTATTCGATGCTGGTAGCGGTGTGATGATGGCGGCCGAAGGTGCTGTGATGCCTGTGGCCGAAGCATTGGAAAAGGGCGGCTATAAATTCGACAAATCCGCTTACCTTTCCGGTATCACCGCTTATTACTCCAAACCGGACGGTACTATGCTGTCCTTCCCTTACAACTCGTCTTCTCCGGTTCTTTATTACAATAAAGATGCTTTTACAAAGGCCGGCCTTGATGCAGAAAATCCGCCAAAGACATGGCCGGAAGTTTTTGAAGCTGCCAGAAAAATTAAATCCAGCGGTGCATCGGATTGTGGTTTCACCTCCACTTGGCTGACATGGATCCAGACCGAAAACTTAGCCGCATGGAACAATGTCTCCTACGGCAGCAATGAAAACGGTCTTGCCGGCAATGATGTGAAGCTTGCATTTAACAAAGAGCCGTTTGTGAGCCACTTCCAGTCTATTGCTGATCTGGCCAAAGAAGGCGTGTTCCGTTACGGCGGTCGCACCTCGGAAGCTAAAAACCTGTTCCTCTCCGGTGAATGCGCTATTATGACTGAATCATCCGGCGGCCTGGGTGATGTGATCAAGTCGGGCATCAATTATGGTATCGGCCAGCTGCCTTATTATGAAGGTCACGGCCCGCAGAACACCATTCCTGGCGGTGCAAGTCTTTGGGTTTTTGCAGGCCTGAGCGACGACCAGTATAAGGGTGTTGCCGAGTTCTTCAATTTCCTCTCACAGACAAAGATTCAGCAAAAACTACATGAAGTTTCCGGTTATCTGCCAGTGACCATGGAAGCCTATAAGGCAACCAAGGATTCCGGTTTCTATGAAAAGAATCCTGGCCGCGAAACACCCATCCTGCAGATGATGGGTCGTGAGCCGACAGAAAACTCTAAAGGTGTTCGTCTGGTAAACCTGCCGCAGGTTCGTGACATCATGAACGAAGAGTTTGAAGCTATGCTCGCCGGTAATCAGGATGCGCAGACAGCTTTGGATAAAGCGGTTAAGCGTGGTGATGCAGCAATTGCGGAAGCAATTCGCTAAAATGCATCATCTTTGAGCTTCTGCCGCCTGTTCTTAAAAAAAACTGGCGGCAGTCTTGTTTAAAGGAGAGATCGTGCAGAAAGTTACCTTTCCCAATAAGGTTCTGCCCTATGTGCTGGTGGCACCGCAAATTATTTTAACTGTTATTTTCTTCTTCTGGCCCGCCAGTCAGGCGATTTACCAATCGTTGATGCGTGAAGATCCCTTTGGCTTGCGCAGTGCTTTTGTAGGCCTAGCTAATTTCCAAACGGTACTTTCTGATCCAAATTATCTGCATTCTTTTAAAATAACGATTGTTTTCAACGTTTTGACAACTTTGTTGGCTATGGGCGTTGCACTTTTGCTGGCGACAGCCGTTGATAAGGTAGTGAAGGGGCAGACTTTCTACCGTACATTGTTGATCTGGCCTTATGCTGTTGCACCGGCGGTGGCCGGTATGCTTTGGCTGTTCATGTTTAATCCGGCTATGGGGACACTTGCCTATTTGCTGCGTAAAAACGGCGTTTATTGGGATCCGCTTTTGAATGGTGATCAAGCAATGGGTTTGATCGTTGTTGCGGCAGCGTGGAAACAGATCAGTTATAATTTCCTGTTCTTTGTGGCGGGCCTACAGGCTATTCCGAAGTCATTGATCGAAGCCGCTGCTATTGATGGGGCGAGGGGAGCTCGACGTTTCTGGACGATTGTTTTTCCGCTTCTGGCTCCAACCACTTTCTTCTTGATGGTAGTCAACATCGTTTACGCATTCTTTGACACGTTTGGCATTATCCACTCTGTCACGGGTGGCGGACCTGCCAAGGCCACCGAAACGTTGGTTTATAAGGTCTATAACGATGGTTTCGTTAATTTGAGCCTGGGTACATCGGCTGCACAATCGGTAATCTTGATGATTATCGTCATCGCTTTAACCGCAATTCAGTTCCGCTTCATTGAGAAGCGCGTGCATTATTCTTAGAGGAGGGCGGCTGTTATGATTGAAAAACGTCCGCTATCCAGTTTGATTGGGCATTTTATCCTGATCCTTGGGGTGATTATCGTCGCTTTTCCGATTTATTACACCTTCATCGCGTCATCGATGAGTTCGATCGAAATCATTCGCGCACCGATGTCATTGCTGCCGGGTGACCATCTGGTGGAAAATTATAAATCGGCGATTTTTGGTGGGGTGGAACGCGTTGTTGGTGTGAGCCTAGAACGCTTGTTGTGGAACACATTTGTTGTTTCCATGGTGATTGCTGTCGGCAAAATTATCGTGTCGTTTTTGTCGGCCTTTGCAATTGTGTTCTTCCGGTTCCGCTTCCGGATGGTGTTTTTCTGGATGATTTTCGTCACCCTGATGCTGCCGGTGGAAGTGCGCATTTTGCCGACTTACAAGGTGATCGTCGATCTTGGAATGATTGATACCTATGCCGGTTTGACGCTTCCCTTGATTGCCTCAGCGACTGCGACATTCCTGTTTCGCCAGTTTTTCCTGACCATTCCGGGTGAGTTGGTGGAGGCTGCGCGCATCGATAATGCAGGCCCTTGGCGCTTCATACGTGATATTTTGCTGCCGCTTTCAAAGACAAATATTGCAGCGCTTTTTGTGATCTTGTTTATCTATGGCTGGACGCAATATTTGTGGCCGCTTCTTGTCACCAATGATGCGAAAATGAATACAATTATTATCGGTTTGCGACGTATGGTCGATTTTGCCGATGCTTCCACACCATGGAATTACGTCATGGTTACAGCAATTCTGGCGATCCTGCCGCCCATCCTCGTGGTGGTGCTGATGCAGCGTTGGTTCGTCAAAGGTCTGGTTGAAACGGAAAAATAATGAGTAAAATTATTCTCGATAATGTTCGCAAATCCTATGATGGCAAAAATGATGTTATCAAAGGTGTTTCTCTGACCATTGATGACGGCGAATTTCTGGTGTTGGTCGGGCCTTCCGGTTGCGGGAAATCGACGCTTTTGCGCATGATCGCAGGCCTTGAAAGCATCACATCGGGCACAATTTCTATCCGTGATCGTGTGGTCAATGATATTGAACCATCCGAGCGTGATATTGCGATGGTATTCCAAAATTATGCGCTTTATCCGCATATGACGGTGCGCGAAAATTTGGCCTATGGTCTTAAAAACCGCAAAACCCCGAAAGCCGAGATTGAACGCCGCATTGAAGCGACATCAAAATCGCTGGAAATTCATGATTTTCTTGATCGCAAACCGCGCCAGCTATCTGGCGGTCAGCGCCAGCGCGTGGCTATGGGACGTGCGATTGTGCGTGAACCGGCAGCATTTTTGTTTGACGAGCCGCTTTCCAATCTGGATGCGAAATTGCGCGTGCAGATGCGGGTGGAAATCAAACGATTGCAACGCGCATTGGCGACCACAAGCGTTTATGTGACCCATGACCAGATGGAGGCCATGACGCTTGCCGACAGGCTGGTGGTCTTGAATGGCGGGCATATTGAACAAGTCGGCACACCGATTGAGCTTTATGAAAAGCCTGCTACGACCTTTGTGGCAACCTTTATTGGTTCACCATCAATGAATTTGTTGGCGCTTGATCAGGTTGGTAACAGTAATTTTGCGTTGAATTTGGGCGCTGGTGCTGACCTCTTAAGCAAAATCCATACAATCGGAGTTCGTCCTGAAGATGTGGTGATTGTCGATGCAGACAGCAAACCTGCATTTAAAGCGCAGGTTCATGTGGATGCGATCGAATTGGTAGGCGCAGAAAGCTATATTCACAGCCATTTAAATGATGATGTGAGCTTTATTTTCCGAGTTGCAGGACGCAGCCGTATCAATGTCGGTGACCTGCTTCATATCGGCGCCGAGGCTGAAAATATTCATCTGTTTGATCAGGCCGGAAAGCGGATTAATCTCTAAAAAACAAATGGTCAGCTTGGTTTGAACAAAGCTGACTGAAAAAATAATTATACATGAATTTTAGCTGGCGGAATGTTTGTTCCGCCAGTCTTTCTGATTTGTTGTTTTTTATAAATTAGAATTTTTGAATTATTTTTTGTTAAATATGGAATTATTCTTTCGTCTCTGTTGACAGAGGCAAGATTTAGTCCAACTATTTACTCTTCGCATTAAAAGCGAGCGGCGTGGAGGCGCCGTATAAATGGGAGGATTTCATGCGTTCAACTCTTTTTGTTGCGACTTTAGCAGCCGGAGCCTCAATGTTTGCGTATTCTGCGCAAGCAGAAGGTAATCTCAATCTTATCTGTTCCGCCGATGTGGTCATTTGTGAGCAGATGAAAAACATGTTTGAGAAAGAAACCAATATTCAGGTGAATATGGTTCGTCTTTCATCGGGTGAAACCTACGCAAAAGTGCGGGCTGAGGCGCGCAACCCTAAAACTGATATTTGGTGGGCAGGGACAGGTGATCCGCATATGCAGGCAGCCTCTGAAGGGCTGACACTGGAATATAAATCGCCAATGCTTGAAGAGCTCAATGATTGGGCGGTGAAACAGGCAGAAAGTGCAGACTATCGCACCGTGGGTGTTTATGCCGGTGCGCTTGGCTGGGGCTATAATAGTGATTTGCTGGCCAAGAAAAATCTGCAACCGCCAAAATGCTGGGCAGATTTGCTCGATGCAGGTTTTAAAGGCGAAATCCAGATGGCAAATCCAAATTCGTCAGGCACTGCCTATACCGCACTTGCAACACTTGTGCAGATTATGGGTGAAGAGGAAGCTTTTGATTATATGAAGAAGCTTAATGCTAATATTTCACAATATACCAAGTCAGGTTCAGCACCGGTTAAATCGGCGGCGCGCGGTGAAAACGCTGTTGGTATCGTTTTCATGCATGATGCGGTTTCAATGACAGCGGAAGGCTTCCCGATTGTGAGTGTGGGTCCGTGTGAAGGTACTGGCTATGAAATAGGCTCAATGTCGATCATTAAAGGTGCGCGCAATCTCGAAAACGCCAAGAAATGGTATGACTGGGCGCTGAAAGCGGACGTACAGTCTACAATGAAGGATGCAAAATCATTCCAGCTTCCTTCTAATAAAAATGCTGAAGTACCTAAAGAATCCCCGCGTTTTGAAGATATCAAGTTGATTGATTACGACTTCAAAACCTATGGCGATCCGGAAAAGCGCAAACAAATCTTAGAGCGCTGGGATCGTGAAATCGGCGCCAACGCCAACTGATGAAAGAGTAAATATCTGACCGCAGCTTTTTTAAAAGGCCTGCGGTCAGCCATTTCATTCAATCAGAAAGCGGGGCATGTGATGAAACAGCAAAACCGTAGACTGGATATTGTGCTGGGCATATTTTTGGCCAGTTTTATCCTGCTGCCTTGGTATCGCGTTGAGGGCGGCTTCTTTAGTTTGAAGTGGGTGTCGGATTCTTTGAGCAATCAGGATCACGGTTCCGGCATGATGCAATTGCTGGCTTATAACCGCTTCTGGCTTTGGGGTATTGTTTTGCTGATGCTGCTATGTGGCGCTGTACGTTTATTGGCGGCACCACAAAAACGCAGTTATTTATTGACGCTTTTGAGTGTGCTCGGCTTTTTATATCTGGCGTTCCAAGGTCTGGCGATTGGTTTTGGCGGCTGGAATTGGTTATTTATTGAAAATCTCTTTGGCATGTTGCCGGATGGGCAACCAGCATTTGGTGCCGGTGCGGTCATTGCAGGTATTTGTTTTGTTTTAATATTTGCCTTCAGTATGGCTGAACGCGGCGTGCTGAAAGGGGATGCTTTTATTTTAGCTTCCATCTCAATGCTGTCGGTTTTGGTGGTGGTTTTTGTCTTCTTTCCGCTGTTCAGCATGTTTTCAGGCTCGGTGCAGGATTTTGACGGTTCTTTCAACCCCGATGGTTTTATACGCAACATTCAAGATCCGTCGATCTGGAGTTTGGGCTGTGTAATTGATGGCACCCGCTGTGGGGTGGCATGGCGCACTTTATGGTTGGCACTGATGACGGCGAGCGGTTCCACTGTGCTGGGATTGGCTTTTGCATTGCTCGCCACGCGCACCAATTTTCCTTATAAAAAAGGTCTGCGCCTTTTAACAATTTTACCGATTATCACGCCACCATTTGTTATCGGCTTGGCGCTGACTTTGCTTTTTGGCCGTGCCGGTGTTGCCACACAGGCGGTATCTTCATTTCTCGGCATTGAACCGGGGCGCTGGTTATATGGCACTACCGGTATCTGGATTGCACAGGTTCTTTCTTTTACGCCGATATCATTTCTAGTGCTGATTGGTGTGGTGGAAGGTGTTTCGCCTTCAATGGAAGAAGCGTCGCAAACTTTGCGCGCTGATCGTTGGCGCACATTTAAGCATGTGTCTTTGCCATTGATGGCACCAGGTATCGCTAATGCCTTTCTGATCAGTTTTATTGAAAGCATGGCTGATTTTGGCAATCCGATGGTGTTGGGCGGCAGTCACGGGGTGCTTTCAACGGAAATTTTCTTTGCTGTGGTCGGTTCGCAAACAGACCCGTCACGCGCGGCTGTGCTGGCAATTGTGTTGTTATTTTTTACGCTGAGCGCCTTTCTCATTCAGCGGATGTGGTTGTCGGGCAAAAATTTCGCGACCGTCACTGGCAAGGGCGATTCCGGCATGCATGCGGCGTTGCCGAAATCTCTCGAAATAGGTGTTTATGCGCTGGTCATTCCATGGGGGATATTCACGCTTGTGGTCTATGGCATGATTATTGTCGGTGGTTTTGTCACCACATGGGGGCTCGATAATACGCTGACAATTGATCATTATCGCCGTGCTTTTTCGGTCGCGTTTACCGAAGATGGCATTGCATGGACGGGTGTTGCGTGGAACTCCTTCTGGACGACCATGGAAATTTCGCTGATTTCCGCGCCTTTGACCGCAGCGGTTGGAATGCTCACGGCCTATTTGATCGTACGGCAGAAATTTTACGGGCGTGGCGTGTTTGAATTTGCGCTAATGTTGAGCTTTGCCATTCCGGGTACGGTTATTGGTGTCAGCTATATTATGGCTTTCAACCTGCCGCCGTTGGAGATGACCGGAACCGCTTTGGTGCTGATTGCCTGTTTTGTCTTCCGCAACATGCCGGTGGGGGTTCGTGGTGGTATTGCTGCAATGAGCCAGCTTGACCGCAGCCTTGATGAGGCGTCGCTGACGCTTCGTGCCGATAGTCTGCGTACTTTGCGCAAGGTTATTCTGCCGCTGTTACGCCCTGCCATTACTGCGTCATTGGTTTATTCCTTTGTGCGGGCGATCACCTCGATCAGCGCGGTAATTTTCCTCGTCAGCGCCCAATATAATATGGCTACATCTTATATTGTCGGTCTGGTGGAAAACGGTGAATTTGGCGTGGCTATTGCTTATTCCTCGATGCTTATCGTCGTGATGCTGGTGGTGATAACAACGTTCCAGCTGCTGGTCGGGCAGCGCCAGTTGCGGCGTGAAAACCGCATTGCTTCCGTTAGTAAAGCCGTCACCAAAGCCTCACAGCAACAGGAGAGTGCTGTATGACTATGATTAAAGCAGGATCTGTCCGTTTTCAGAATGTCACCAAAAAGTTTGGTGATTTCACCGCGCTGCCGGATTTGTCCATGACAGTGGAACCGGGCACGTTGGTGACGCTTTTGGGTCCATCGGGCTGCGGTAAAACCACCACTTTGCGCCTGTTGGCAGGGTTGGAGCATCCAACCGCGGGGCGGGTGCTGATCGGCGATAAAGATGTCACCAATCTGCCTGCCAATGAGCGGGATGTATCGATGGTTTTCCAGTCTTATGCTTTATTTCCGCATATGACATCATTGGATAATGTTGCATATGGTTTGTTGTCATCAGGCTTGAAAAAGGCGGAAGCACGAGAAAAAGCAGAGGAGGGGCTGGCTTTGGTCGGCTTGGCCGGTATGGGGCACCGGCTGCCGGCAGAGCTTTCCGGCGGGCAACAGCAGCGTGTGGCGGTTGCTCGTGCTTTGGTGCTGGAACCTCAGGTTTTGTTGCTTGATGAGCCGCTTTCCAATCTGGATGCGAGGTTGAGGCGTCGGGTACGCACTGAAATTCGCGAACTTCAGCAGCGACTTGGCTTCACTGCCGTTTATGTGACTCATGATCAGGATGAAGCACTGGCGGTTTCAGATACGATCATTGTGATGAAAGATGGCAATATTGCGCAACAAGGCTCGCCGCGCGATCTTTATGAAGCGCCGGCTTCTGCCTTCATTGCGGACTTCATGGGGGAGGCCAATGTGTTGCCCTGTGAAGTCAGCTGTTATGAAAATGGTATCGCTACAGTGCATATTGGTGATTTGGCTCATAGGTTGCCAAGCAAACATGCCAGTTTAGGTAAAGCACAATTAGCGGTGCGGCCAAATTCTGTGGGGCTGCAACCGGCAACGCAAGGCGATTTGATGGGCAGTATTATTCATTCAGCTTATTTGGGTGACCATATCGAATATGAGGTGGAAACCGAACACGGCAAATTATTTGTCGTGGATACGGAAGCCGAAGAGCCATTGCCGCGCAATACGTCTGTTTCCGTGCATTTGAAAGGGCGCGGATTGGCGCTTATCCATCATTAAAATCATTGGTTCGAAAGGGGAATGTCATGGTGGCAGCGGCTACGTTTGCAGTTGAGCAAAGATTTGCATTGGCAAAAATGATTGCGGAAAAAGCCGGAGCATTAGCTCTGGATTATTTCAATCGGCGCGAAACACTTGTCATTGAAATCAAACGCGATCCGCAGGATGTGGTTTCGATTGCCGACCGCAATGTTGAAACGCTCATTCGTGATGAGGTATCCGCACATTTTGGCGATGACGGATTTTTAGGTGAAGAGTATGGTCTAAACAGGGGCACAAGTGGCTACACATGGGTGGTTGATCCGATTGACGGCACCAGCCCCTTTGTTCACGGCATGCCGAATTGGTGTGTGTCGATTGCAGTTTTATATCAGGACAAGCCTGTTATCGGCGTTATTTCTGCACCTTGCCACAAAGAGCTTTACGCGGCAGCTACTGGCATGGGCGCTGTTTTGAACGGCAAAACCATCTCGGTTGATTTAACGAACACCGTACAGACAGGCGTAACGGCGATCAGCGCTAACAGTCATGTCACACCGGCTTTTGTGGCAGGTGTAATTGAGCGTTTACTGGAAGAAAAGGGCAATTTTGTCCGTAATGGCTCCGGCGCTTTGATGTTGGCTTATGTGGCCGCAGGGCGGTTGGTCGGATTCTTTGAAGGCTATATGCACGCTTGGGATTGCATGGCCGCTTTTTGTCTGATCGAGGAAGCGGGCGGCTATTGTTATCCGTTTCCCGTTGATGGTGATAATTTGACCAAAGGTTCGCCGGTTTTTGCGGCAGCGCCTAACGCAGTTGAGGCGCTGAAAAAAATTGCAAATCTATAAAAAAACGGGCGCTGTTTGATAAAAACAGCGCCCGTTTTTTAAACTTTTAATAGAAATTAATGAGCAAGTGAGATGCTGTCAGCATTCAGCTGCATGCGATCTGTATCGCTGCCTGGGTTTGCAATCCATGAAGGCGACTGCGAAGACCAGTTGATCTGCACTTTCTGACCAGCAGAAACACCGCTCAGGTCTGTGCCGCTAGGAAGCTTAAATGAGTCACCGTCAGCAAGCTGTACAGTGTTTGCAAACATGTTCAGTTTTTCAATTGTACCGGTAGTAGTAAATGTGGAAGCTGATGCAATAGAAGCTGAAGCAAGTGTTGAAATAGCAAGAGTAGCAATAAGAATTTTACGCATTATATTTTCCATTCTTCATATTTTGCAGTGACCATATTGGGAGGATGTTGGCTTTAAGGCCGTCACTGCTTCTGATGAACCTAATTTGGGGTGATTTTCCCGAATAAACAATAGTTGGAATAGTAACGAAGTGTTGAACAAGATTGAACAATCACATTTTTGTGTGTTTTTATAGTTGACAATGAATGAGGCGAAGAAAATCAAGAATTATTGCACCGATCACGAATGTCATAAAAAATTCATAAATTATTGATTTCTAATATAAAAAAATCCGAAGAGGGTCTTTAATCCCTCTTCGGCATGATATTTTGAAAGTGCATTTGTTTTAATTTTGGGTCGAAATAAGGCAAAAAAATCCTGATCACATTCAATTGATAGTCAGATTTTTTTGCTGTCGCGTTGGTAAATCCAGTCGTGAGCAGGGTGATTTTTGAAGCGCCACTTGCGTAAAGGCCCTGCCATCACGTTGAGATAATACATTTCATAGCCATATGGTGCGCCGCATGGGTGGTGGCCTTTGGGCACTAAAACGACATCACCATCGGCA
Source organism: Paenochrobactrum sp. BZR 201-1 (assembly GCF_044987585.2). Taxonomy (NCBI): domain Bacteria; kingdom Pseudomonadati; phylum Pseudomonadota; class Alphaproteobacteria; order Hyphomicrobiales; family Brucellaceae; genus Paenochrobactrum; species Paenochrobactrum sp. BZR 201-1. The sequence goes on from NZ_JBJDRZ020000018.1 coordinate 129,917, forward strand.
ACCGCCATTGTTTCATCCAAACTGCCGTCTTCGGTAAAGACGCGCTGGATGCCGAAGCCCTGTGATGGGTTGAGGCGATGATAATAGGTTTCTTCCAGATAGGTCATGTCCGGATAATTATCTTCATCGTGTCGATGTGGTGGATAGGACGACCAGTTGCCCTGCGGGGTGAAGACTTCTGTCACCAACAGGCTGTCGGCTACATCACGTCCTTCCATTGCAATATTATGGATAAAGCGTGTGTTTGCTCCTTGGCCACGTTGTTCGAGTTGGATGGTGTCTGGCCCTATCACTTGTGCCGGACGTCCGGCTTTAGCAGGGGCAGTGCAAATGGCCAATGTGCAGTCGGTTGTGGCTAAAGCCTGCCAATTGCTTTGCGCCGGAATATAGACGCAATGCGGCGGCAGTCGCTCAAATACATTCATGCGCTCGCCAAGTTCACCAAAATCACTTTTGCTGTCGGAAGTGCTGGCGCTGATTTTTGCTTTGCCTTCAACTAGCACCAATATGACTTCGGTATCCTTGGTTGCCTCTGTTGCACTCTCACCGGCTTTTAGACGGTAAAGACCAAAGCCGACATAGCCCCAATTGGCACTTTCCGGTGTAATATCGTGTACTTTACCATTCGTTCCGACGGGTTTACGTAACAGATTTGCCATAACCTATCCTTTATCCAGACCAGCTTCATGGGCATATGCTTTCAAGGATTTTAAGCCCAGTGTTTGATATTCAAGCGGATTGCGTTCAACCGGATCCTGTTCGGCTTCAATCACGACCCATCCTTCGTAGCCATGTTCCGCAGCAATTTTTAATACCGGCACAAAATCGACGCCGCCTTCTGGATCCCCCGGTACGGTGAAGGCACCACGGCGCACAGCTTCAAGGAAAGAAAGCTTTTGCTCTTTAACTTCTGCCGCAATGGTGGGGCGCAGATTTTTGGCGTGAACATGGGCAACACGTGCCATATGTTTGTAGGCAACGCGCTCCGGATTGCCACCCCCAAACAGACAATGACCAGTATCAAGCAGCAATTTGGTGTGCGGGCCTGTGTTTTGCATGAAGAGATCAATCTCCTCCTCGCTTTCAACAATCGTGCCCATATGGTGATGATAAACGAGAGTGATGCCTTGGGTGGCTGCAAATTTTGCCAGCTCTTCAACGCCAGCGCCAAACTTTTTCCATGCATCAGCATTAAGATGCGGGCGCAGTTCCAGCGCTTTGTCGTTGTCGCCGTGGATCGCATTGGATGTTTCGCAAGTGATAATCACCTTGCAACCCATCGATTTTAATAAGTCAAGCGCCGGCTGCATGGCTTTTTTCTCGTCTTCAATGCTGTTTGTCAGCAGGTTGAGCGAATGCCAGCCGGAAATAAAACGTAAATTGCGCGGTTCAAGCACGGCTTTAAGCGCCACAGGCTCCTGCGGAAATTTGTGACCTTTTTCAATGCCGTCAAAACCGATAGCGGAAGCTTCATCCAAACATTGTTCGAGCGAGATATGGGCACCAAGGCTTCGGTCATCATCATTGGTCCATGCGATTGGATTTGTACCGTAGAGGATCATCACTCAGTTTCTTTCTTTCAGAGCGGTTTCATAATTTTTACGGGCTTCGCGTACTTCAACGCGATCGGAGACCGCAGGCACGGCGACATCCCACCAGTAACCACCAGTGGCAGGGGTAGGATAGGGATCAGTATCGATCACGATGACGCTGACTTTGTCGCTATCCCGTGCTTTTGCTAAACTCGCTTCAAGTTCTGCAATGGATGAGACTTTATAACTGTCTGCACCCATAGAGCGAGCATGAGCAGCAAAGTCGATATTCGACGGGTTCACATGATGGCTGTGATCAAGCAGATTGTTAAATTCGGCTCCACCGGTTGCCATTTGCAAGCGGTTGATACAGCCATAGCCGCGATTATCGGTAATCACGACCGTGATTTTGATCCCCATCATCACCGCAGTGGCAAGCTCGGAATTGGCCATCATATAAGAGCCATCCCCCACCATCACGATAATATCGCGCTCCGGTTCGGCCATTTTGATGCCCAAACCACCGGCGATTTCATAACCCATGCAGGAAAAGCCGTATTCCATATGGTAGGACATCGGGCGCGAGGCTTTCCAGAGCTGGTGCAATTCACCAGGCATGGTGCCTGCTGCACACATCACAACCGTGTTTTCGCGTGATTGACGCTGCACTGCCCCAATCACCTGCATATCGGTTGGCAATTGATTATCGTTTTTGGGCGCAGCAGTATCCTGATCGGCACTGGCAAACCATGCGGTTTTGAGTGCAGCATCGGGTGCGGTAGCGCGGTAATCGGCAAGTCCTGCGGTTAAGGCTGTAAGCCCTGTTTTTGCATCAGCAACTAAGGCATAAGCATCATGCTTGGCGCTGTCATAGGGTTGTATATTAAGCGCCAATATCCGGCAATCCGGATTACGAAACAGTGCCCATGAGCCGGTGGTAAAATCCTGAAAACGCGTGCCGATACCGATGATGAGATCAGCATCTTCAGCGATTTTATTGGCGCTTGAGGCGCCGGTAACACCGACAGGGCCAAAATTAAGCGGATGATCCCACGGTAAAGCAGATTTTCCGGCCTGTGTTTCAATCACCGGAATGGAGTGCTTTTCGGCAAAATGTTTCAAATTTTCACAAGCGCTAGAATAATGCACACCGCCGCCTGCAATAATCACCGGATTTTTGGCTACCTGAATGGCTTTAATCGCTCTCGCCAATTCAAACTGATCAGGTTCGGGGCGGCGTTGGTGCCAGACTTTGCGCTCAAAGAATGAAAGCGGATAATCATAGGCTTCTGCCTGCACATCCTGACAGAAGGCAAGGGTTACAGGGCCGCAATCGGCCGGATCGGTCATGGTGCGCAAAGCACGCGGCAAAGCGGTGAGCAATTGTTCCGGCCTTGTGATACGGTCAAAATAGCGGCTGACTGGGCGGAAGCAATCGGTCACGCTTACCGTGCCGTCATTGAAATCTTCAATTTGTTGCAGCACCGGATCGGGGCCGCGATTGGCAAAAACATCACCTGGAATAAATAAAACCGGCAAGCGGTTAACATGTGCCAAGCCTGCGGCCGTCACCATGTTGAGCGCACCGGGGCCAATGGATGAGGTGACAGCACAGGCGCGTTTGCGGCCAAGTTGTTTGGCATAAGCAATGGCGGAATGCGCCATGGTTTGCTCGTTATGGCCGCGCCATGTCGGCATTTCATTGCGCGCGGCATATAAAGCCTCGCCAATGCCCGCCACATTACCGTGACCGAAAATCGCCCAGCAACCGGCAATAAATGGCTCTCCCTCCGGCGTCATCTGATTGGCAAGATAACGGATCATTGCCTGTGCAGCGGTTAGTCGGACTGTTTTCATGATCTCACTCCCAATCATGTTTTGGCATGTTTGTCGGCACATAGGCTGACTTTTTTACTGCTGCTGGCGCACGCCATCCCAGATATTGCAAAGATTTTGATACCGTGTGGCCATTTCATTGACCGTTTCATCATCACTCATTTTACCCTCAAACCAAAGACGTGCCGGATCAGCAAAAATAGTGCGACCGATAGCAAAACCTTTGACCAGATCAAATTCAGCGGCAATTTTCAGGCTCTGCGCCAGTTCTTCTTGCGGTGCTTCCAGCCCCAGCACGACAATGCCGCGCGTGTAGGGATCGTTGCGGGTAATCGCATCACAGGCATTTTGCCATGCAGTCTTGGTTTTAAGAGGCTCCAGCTTCCACCAGTCAGGATAAACGCCTATTTCATAAAAACGTTCGATGATTTTGGCATTGGTTTCATCATCAACAGGGGCAACCTTGGACGGGATAATTTCCAAAAGCAGTTCCAAGCGATTGCGGCGCGCCGCAGTAAAAAGCCGTTTGACGGTTTTCTCCTGAGATTTCCGCATCGCTTCATCATCATCGGGATGATAGAAACACAGAACTTTAACCACATGCTCAACCGGCCATTCGTTGAGGCCGCCATAGTCCAGCCCAAGCTCCGGCTCAAGAGTGAGCGGTCGCGAGGTTGGCCATTCCACCGGACGTCCGATCCAAAGACCGGAGCCGGATGCTTGATAAAGTGCATCACGACCAAGGCGGCTGTCGCATAAAATCCCATAGCCTTGATTGTGCGGGTCTTGTCCGGCAACTTTCATCGCAGCCTTGAGGCAGAGCTTTTTAAATTCGCCGATTTTTTCGAGCGGTGCGCCACAGTCCTTGGCAATATCTTCCAGCTGATAACGGTGATCAAAAGCAAAGACACGCATATGTGGCCATTCGCCATGACGGTTGGTGGACCAGTGCACTTGTTCCAGCGCTTCGTCTTTGCGCAAGGCTTTGTTGCGGATACCTGTTTTAAAGAAATATTGCAGCTCTTCCCAACTTGGGTAAGCCGGCGTGCAGCCATGTCGCGAGACAGCAAAAGCACCGCAGACATTGGCATATTTTAAAGATGTCGGCCAATCTTCACCATTCAGCCAGCCACATAATAAGCCGGACATGAAACCATCACCTGCGCCAAGCACATTGAAAACTTCAATTGGAAAACCTTCACCCGTTTGTCCTTCATCAAGGCTTGCCGGAATTTCACTTTCAAAGACAACCGCACCCATTGGCCCGCGCTTGCAGACAAGCACTGCTTGAGAAACACTGCGCACATTGCGCAAAGCTTCCAATGTGTCGGTGCTGCCGCCAGCAATATGAAACTCTTCCTCGGTGCCGACGATGAGATCGAATAAATGTAAGGTGGATTGTAGTTTTTCAGTGACGCGTTGTGACGAGATAAAGCGGTTTTCACCATCATTATGGCCGGAAAGCCCCCAAAGATTGGGACGATAATCAATATCAAGTGCGGTTTTGGCACCATTTTCACGGGCAATGCGCAAAGCTTTTAAAACGGCAGCTTCAGTGCGCGGATGCGACAAATGCGTGCCGGTGGCGCAAATGGAACGGGATTGGCTGATAAAATCCGGATCAATATCATCTTCGCACAGCGCCATATCGGCACAATTTTCACGGTAAAAAATCAGTGGAAATTGTTCCTGATCACGGATACCAAGCAGCACAAGCGCGGTGAGGCGCTCCGGATCGGTCACAACACCTTGAATATTCACGCCTTCGCGTTCCAATTCACGGCGGATAAATCGCCCCATATGTTCATTGCCGACACGGGTGATGAGCGCTGATTTCAGCCCCAAGCGCGCTGTGCCGCAGGCAATATTGGTGGGAGAACCGCCGATATATTTGTTAAAAGAGGCCATATCTTCCAACAACCCGCCCACTTGCGCGCCGTAAAGATCAACAGAAGAACGCCCAATCGTAATCAGATCCAGTGCTTTAGTCATATGCCTCCCCGCATCATACTATCAGTCTGTCACCATTGGTATTCCAAATGAATTGATACTGATATTCCATTGTATTTCAAAATAGATTTTAAATTCTATTTTTTAGACTGGCAATATCAAAATCAAATATATTTTTAAATGTTCTCCTGTCTGTTGCCGCCCACGGCCACAGCCAAAGTCATTGCCAGACAAAGAGTGGCAGAAAGCGAGCGAAACGCGCCAAAATCGACTTCAGATACCAGCAATGATTGCTTGGCTATACGGCATAAAGGGCTGACGATCGTGTCGGTGATCGCAACAACCGGAATGTTGCGTCCTGAAATTTGTTCTGTTAATTCAACCGTCTCTGCGGAATAAGGCGAGAAGGTAATAGCCAGCAACACATCGCCTTCACGGATAGCGTGCGGAGTTTCAAGTCGCCCGACGCTGCTATGCAGCATCGCAGGAACTTCCATTTTTTCTAAAGCATAGGTCAGATAACTGGCAACAGCAAAAGCACGGCGCAGGCCAACAATATGGATCATCCGAGCTTGAGATAGCGTTTGCACAACCTCTTCAAGTGCCTGTGGATCAATTGTGCCGAGCAGAGATTCGAGTGAGGTGCGTCCGGCTTCCGCAAATTCTGCCAGCAAGGCGGAAGCGCTGCCACTGGCAGTTTCACGTAAATGATGCAGTCTTGTATTATAATCCGGCCATCCGCCCGCATATGAATTGCGGAACAGGCGCTGCATTTCGGAGAAGCCGGAAAAGCCCATAATCTGGCAGAAGCGCATAAAAGCGGAGCTTTGCACGCCAGCGCCTTCTGCCATTTCGGCAACGGTGGAAACCGCAATTCTGTCCTGATTGGCGGCAACAAAATCCGCGCATTGTTTCAGTCGTTTCGGCAGATCAGGCGAAACTTCCAAAAGCCGCGCTTCAAATTCTTTTATGTTTTCCGGCGGCAGTAAATCGTCCATCGCAGCTCTTTCGAAATTTCAATCTGTGCAGTGCAATTCATTTTATACGCGCAATGTGTATGAAATTTTCTGCCCTCTTGACATAACTTATATCACAATCTAGCAAAATAGAATAAATATTCCACAACTAACCATGACTGTTCCATTGCTGATGCCTTTAGACCACAGGTTCTTGAATGTGCCGAAGTATCTTGAATGTGAATGGGAGGAGACATTTATGGTAACCCGTCTTGCGCTCTTAGGAGCAGGTCGTATCGGCAAGGTTCATGCGAGCGCTATCGCGGCTGATCCGCGTGCCCGTCTTGTTGCTGTGGCGGATGCACATGCGCCCTCTGCTGAAGCTATTGCAAAAATGGCTGGTGATTGCGAAATTCGCACCACTGAAGAGATCGAACAGTCAGATGATGTGGATGCAGTACTGATCTGCACGCCTACCAACACGCATGCTGATTTGATTGAGCGTTTTGCACGTGCCGGCAAAGCGATTTTCTGTGAAAAGCCGGTGGATTTGAGCATAGATCGCGTACGCGATTGCCTGAAAACCATTGCTGAAACCAATGCAACGGTGATGCTTGGCTTCAATCGCCGTTTTGACCCCCATTTTCAGGCTGTCCGTGCTGCCATTGATGAAGGCCGCATTGGCGATGTGGAAATGGTGACCATTACCAGCCGTGATCCGGGTGCACCTCCGGCAGAATATATTACCGTTTCGGGTGGTATTTTCCGCGATATGACCATTCATGATTTTGATATGGCGCGCTATTTGCTAGGCGAAGAAATTGACAGCGTGATGGCATCTGCCTCGGTTTTGGTTGACCCTAAAATTGGCGAACTTGGTGATTTTGACAGCGCCAGCGTGATTTTGACCACTGCCAGCGGCAAGCAATGCATGATCTCTAATTCACGTCGTGCAAGCTATGGCTATGATCAGCGCATTGAAGTGCATGGCTCGCTGGGGGCCGTTTCAGCTGAGAATCAGCGCTCTGTTTCCATCGAAGTGGCGACGAAAACCGGTTATAACCGACCTCCATTGCATGATTTCTTTATGACGCGTTACACGCAAGCTTATGCAGCAGAAATTGCTGCCTTTATTGATGCGCTGGACAATAAAACCCCTGCATCGCCATCGGCGCAAGATGGTTTGATGGCATTGGCATTGGCCGAAGCAGCGCTCAAATCGGTTCGTGAAAAACGCGCTGTTAAGCTCTCAGAAATAACGGCTTAAATTAAATGGCAACTGCGCTTGGAATTTCTATTTCAAGCGCAGTGTTCTTCAAGGGCAGATATCAAAATCGCCCTTTTGTGGGGTGGCCAGCGGTTTGAAGGTGGATCTGTCCGGCTTTAAATCGAGAAGAGGCGTGTTATTAAGGCAATCAAGCCCGCGCACCCAAAGAATATTATTCTCTCTTTTTTCGAGCAAAACGATAGATGTACCGATCGGATTTGGCCGGATTGGTGAGCGGATGGAAAATGTACCGTGTGTCTCGCCATTATTGGCCGGACTTTGTAAAATCAGATCGCGGCGAGATTGATGCAGCCAATAAAGAATTTCCAAGCGTTCAAATTCTTCAACGCCCTCTAAAGCTTCTGCCCAGGGCTCAAAAATTTCAATTTGACATAAAGGCCCGTCATGACGGCCTTGGCGCGGGCAGTCTGTGCGTGATGTCCAAGGTGTTGTGATACGGCCGACAAATTCAAGTCCTGCATCTTGTGCTTTGGGCGGTGTCACTGCGCGTTCATTAAGGCGAAGATCATTGTCTGGTTTTTGTGTTGGTTCACTCATAGATGTTCGCTTTCAAGTAAAACAGGGGCGCAAAGCGGGTAGGGACTGCCGTGAAGACGGCCGATTGTGACATCGATTTGATAAATCTTTTTCAAGTTTTCAGGCGTGATCACCGCTAGTGGTGTGCCGGTAGCAATAAGTGTGCCTTGATGCAGTAATGCGACATTGTCGGCGCAGATAAATGCATGATCGGGATTATGAGTTGATAAAATGACACTGATACCGGATTGTGAAAGCTCTTTAATCAGCTGCAAAATGCGCAACTGATTGCCGTAATCAAGGCTAGCCGTTGGCTCATCCATCACCAAAATTTGCGCTTTTTGCATAAGCGCCCGTGCAATCAGCACAATCTGGCGCTCGCCACCGCTGATTTCCGTATAAGCTTTGTCGGCCAGATGCGCCATGTTGAAATGTGTCAGCAATTGTATTGCTTCATTCATTTCTGATAAGGAAGGTTTTGCGGTCAGGCTTAATTGTGCGGCTGCACCCATAATTACTACATCCAACACATCAAACGGAAAAAGCGCATTATGGGCTTGCGGCACATAGGCAATTTTACGGGCGCGTTGGTGAAGGCTTAACTGCTCCAATGGTTCATCATCCAATGTGATGCGGCCATGATGTGGTTTCATGAGGCCAAGCAGTGTTTTAAAAAGTGTCGTTTTGCCGGCGCCATTGGCGCCAAGCAAACATAACACTTCGCCTTGTTCAACAGTGAAACTGATATTTTGAGCGATAATCTGTTTGCCATAGCCAAAGCTCAGGTTTTCAGCGCTTAGTCTCATTGCCAGCCTCTTTTACCTGAAGCCAATAGCCAGATGAAAAATGGTGCGCCGACAGTAGCGGTTAAAATGCCGAGCGGTATTTCAATGGTTGCAATGGAGCGCGCTAATAAATCGACAATCAGCAAATAGCCCGCTCCTAAAATCATTGAAACAGGCAAGAGCTTTCGAAAATCGGGCCCGACAAGAAGGCGTGCAATATGCGGAATGATAAGGCCGATCCAGCCGATAATGCCGGTAACGGAAACGGCAGCCGCCGTCATCAAAGTGGCTGAAGCAACCAAGAGCGGGCGCAAAATAGCGGTATTAACGCCAAGGGTCTTGGCTTCATCATCGCTTAAGGTGAGTAAATTGATCCGCCAGCGTAAAATCATCAGCGGCACTAAACCGAGCACAAAAGCAGGCAAAACAGATAAAACATCCGCTCTGGTGACGGCTGTCAAACTTCCAAGCAGCCAATAGGTGATGGCGGGTAGTTGATCGTAAGGATCGGCTAAAATTTTCAATAAAGAAATGGCAGCACCTACCAAAGCCCCGATAGCAATGCCGGCTAAAACCAATACCAGCACCGGATCACGATTGCGGATGGCAAGCCCCAGCGAATAAACCGCTGCAACGGCCAATAATCCACCGCAAAAGCTTAAAATCTGTATGGTAACAACCGGCAAATACAAGAAGAGCCCTAAGATGGCACCTAAACTTGCACCTGCCGAAACGCCCAGAATGTCTGGTGAAACAAGCGGATTGCGGAAAATACCCTGATAGGTGGCACCTGCCGCGGCAAGGGATGCGCCGACTAACAGTGCCAGTAATATGCGCGGCAGTCGAATGTTCCAGATGACATTTTGTGCCATTGTATTGGGCTCGGCAGCGCTCGGAGAAATAGCGTGGAGCATCACATCGGCAATATCTTTAAAGCTCAGCGGATATTTGCCGATGGTTAAAGATAAAACCGCCAGTATTGCCAAAACAAAGAGATAAAAAATAAGGGCTGGCCGCTTTTGAAAAGCATGAGCAGCCAGCCCTTTTTTGTTGCCTGTCATTATTTGGAACGCACTGCATGATGCAATAATGCATCCACTTGTGCGTCCGACAGATCCACTTGATAAAACAATTTGTAGAAGTCACGTGTTTCTGCGCGCAAATCCCCTTCAAAACTGTCGGGGTAGAGGATTTGTTCCAGCCATCGTACACCAATGAGGCGGTTTACACTCGGGGGGGTGTCAAACCAGCCAAAAGGTAACATTGGTGTGCGGAAAACCAGACCGTTTTGCACGGCATTCACATCTTTCCACAATGGATCTGCCTTAACCGAGGCAACAAATTTCTCATCAGAGCCTAAGATAATTTGCGGGTTCCATGTGAGAACCTGCTCAAGCGACACATTGGTCAGACCACCTTTGCCGGTAACTGCGGCTACATTTTTGCCGCCGACAAAGTTTAGAATTTCCAGATTGATGGAGCCGTCCATGCCGGTTTCCAAACCATCTGCACCGCGGCCATAATAAACGCTTGGGCGATTTTCAGGCGCAATATTGCCAAGTCTGACATGCAGGCCATCAATGGTTTTAGTCGCATAATCAGCCAATTGCTGACCGCGCTCATCTGTTCCGAGCAATTCACCGACAAGCTTGAAAACATCTGCGGTTTTATCAAAACCGCCGTCGATGAGAATATACGGTATGCCGGTTTGTTCCTGCACCTTATCGGCCAATGAAATATAAGTGTCATTGATCGTGCCGACATCGAGAATAAAATCCGGCTTAGCAGCAAGAGCCGCTTCAATATTAGCTGTGCCGCCTTTGCCGGTCAAACGGCCATAGGTAGGCAAGTCGGCAACGGATTTCAGCAGATATTCTTTGTCTTTAGCACTTGGTTCACGCACCCAACCGGCAAGTTTTTCCGGTGCGACAGTATAAATGAGCACTGATGCGGGAGGGCCTGCGGCCAGTACAGAATTGACCGTATCGGGTAATTCAACTGTGCGCCCTGCGGAATCTGTAAAAGGTCGTGCCGAGAGAGAGCCTGTAATGGCAAAAAATGCCGCAAAGAAAAGCGTTAAAAAGCGCATTCTGATGGTTCCCGTGTAAGCCGTGTCTGCAATTATCCATGAAAGGATGATTTATTATAGTTTTGCATTATATTTTATAAAACATAACGCTTGTCAAACCTTACTCACTATCGGCATTTATATTAGCTAATACAGAAATTCTGCATCTAGTCTTGTGCCGTGTTGAGTGTTTCGTTTAAATTTTCGCGCAACCATAGCATTTGTGGCTCAATTGCGAGTGCTAGCTGCTGTTCCATGATGCGAAATTGTGCGATCAGTTCTTCACCAAAAGGGGTAACAATTGCGCCACCGCCATGTTTGCCGCCGCGTTGGGAATCGACAACCAGCTTTGAAAACATTGTATTCATGGCATTAACTAGCATCCATGCGCGCCGGTAAGACATATTCATCGCTCTGCCAGCGGATGAAATGGAACCGGTTTCTTTAATCAGCTCTAACAGCTGGATTTTACCGCGTCCAATGCGCTGCGCTTGTCCAAGATCATTGGAGACATCAATGCGAATGATTGGCTTCAGAACAATTCCGGACATGGTTTCTCCTCATCAAGACGTTGCCCAAGCTTGGCGCTTCTTATCACAGATAAAGGTGAGTAAGCCAGATGGCAAGTTTTGCATCACTTACAAAAAAGGCGCTATATTCACGTGTTGGAAAATGGTTTGAGTCGTTATCGGAGCTGCATAAATGCTGGATAAATTAGGTGTTACCATCCCCCTCATTCAAGCGCCAATGGCAGGCGTTGCAACGCCGCTTCTGGCTGCGGAAGTCTCCAATGCTGGGGCACTTGGTTCTATCGGTGTTGGTGCAACGAATGCTACTGGTGCGCGTTTGATGATCGATGAATTACATCAACGAACCAATCGTGCATTCAACGTGAATTTTTTTGCGCATGAAGCCGGAAAGGCCGATGCCAGGCGTGAAGCGGCATGGCTTGGAAGGTTGGCACCTTTGTTTGCGGAATTTGGGGCCGAGCCACCGAAACAACTTAAAACAATCTATAAAAGTTTCAAACATGATCCTGAATTGCTGCCACTCATGTTAGAGAAAAAACCGGCGGTGGTAAGTTTTCATTTTGGCTTGCCCTCAGAAGAAGCCGTCAGAGCGCTCAAACAAGCAAATATTACATTATTGGCTTCGGCAACCAGCCTTGATGAAGCACTGTTGATTAAAAATGCAGGTTTTGACGCTGTGATTGCGCAAGGCATTGAAGCCGGCGGGCATCGTGGTATTTTTGATCCTAATGGTGCAGATGATGGCTTGAGCGCAATGACTTTAACGCAAATTTTAACACGTGAGCTCGATTTGCCCGTGATCACTGCAGGCGGAATTATGAATGGCGCTGGTATTGCCGCGGCTTTAAATTATGGTGCTGTGGCGGCTCAAATGGGTACTGCTTTCATTGCTTGTCCGGAATCGGCTGCCGATGATGCATATCGCATAGCTTTGCAAGGTGATGGTGCTCATCATACGGTGTTGACGCCGATTATTTCGGGGCGTCCGGCGCGATCACTTGCCAATCACTATACGGCATTGCAAACAATGATGAGTGATCTGGAACTGCCTGCTTATCCGATTGCTTATGATGCGGCCAAAGCCTTGCATGCGGCGGCGAAAGCAAAGGATGAAAGCGGTTTTGGCGCACAATGGGCGGGGCAAGGTGCACCACTTTCACGCGCTATGCCTGCGGCTGAATTGGTGGCTTTATTGGCTCAGGAACTGGAAAGTTTTCATCCAGTAAAGCCATGAGATTTTTGTCAATATCATTGCGTTTAATATGGTCTTAATGAGTGTGCTGAGCCGCAGAAAACATTGTTATATTTTTTTTAAGAAAAGGATAAATGACGTCCATTGATGGTGACCATCGTTCAAAACGACATGCCTGCGGCGCCGGTGAACGCCCTCGCTATTCGTGCAGATTTGATCAATTAAATAAGGGAAAGGTGGAAGCTCCCATGACATTCCATCGACCAGTTCTAAATCACTGCTAGCGTTGATCAGATAATCAATTATTTGTTGCTTGGTGAAATATTCATCATGGGGCGTATCATCAAGTAATATGTATTCTGTAGCGATACAGATGATGCCGCCTTTCTTGGTGACGCGTGACATTTCCTGAACAGCTTTGCAGGATGCATCATGCCCCCCGAAATGCTCTATAGAAGATAAAGACCAACAGAAATCAAATGATTGATCTTCATATTGTAAACGTGTTCCGTCTGCATTCTCGAAACGAATTCGATCTTGGGCAATAGGTCTCGGTGAGTATTTTGAGGCATCTTTCAAGATGTCTATCGGAGCTTCATGGCCATGATTGCCGTCTTTTCCGGACCAGGTTTCATTGCCGTAAAGGTCTGTTGCTACGACTTCTTCAATATGGTCAGCAAGCCAGAAAATTACAGGCTCACGGCCGGCTCCAACCCCTAGAGCCCGCTTGTCTGGCGCAATCATGCCTAATTGGGCAAGGCCGTATATACACTGGGTCCATTCCCAGCCTTTTCGATATATTTCGCCGCTTGTATGTATGAAAACATGTTTATCTATGGAGTAAGTTTCCAGTTCCTGATGAAATTGTAGCCAAACGGGGTCTTCATAGCGGGAAACATTGATTACTTCTGATAATGACATTTTTTACCTTAATATATTGTAGAAATAAAATAGTAATTAAAGTAAAATAACTTATAATATATCGAGTTGTCGTTCAATGAGTTATATTGATGCTGTATGATGATTTTCTATTTTAAATAAATAAATATTATTATTATGAAATTCTGAACAAATAATAGCTTGCTTTGAATATGTGCCGTTAACAGCGATTTTTTAAAAAGATGCTTCCTTTATATCTGGAGACATCAATGTTTTATTGAGTGGCAATATTATGCAGTTCACGATGAGTAGGCGATGTCCACTTATCGTTCTTATGAGCTCTAAGCGCATTAATATATGTTTTGAAAAGTTGGGTGGTGTTTATGTACCGGCTGCCTCGTTTTTTTTCTTCTCCACATCCTTATCATAATGCCATTTGATGGCAAAGAACATGCAAATGCCAAGCACGACAAGTTTGAAAATCACGAAGATTATAGGTACCCAATCCATTTTAGCATATTTCCATACTGCTCTCTGTTGCGAAGAGCATTAGCACAACGTGGCCCATTCAACAGCTTATTTTTATCGGATCACGATTTATTGATTTAGCTGAAATAGCTTTCTTTTCGGTCTCACGCTCAATCGTTATGTTGAAAAATAAGCTTGTCAGAATACCTCTATTTGCGGGTTGATTATTGAACCCATGCTTATGATCAATAAGATTTAAATAAGGCTGGCGCAAAGTGGACTTGCTGGATCTGCTATAAGAGACATCGCTAACAGTATCAAAAAAATTTATAACTGTAATTAGGTAGCGTTCTACGAAATGCCTCCGATATAAGGTAGGCACCGCCCCCTGTACTTTCTTCGTAAAAGTGGAGAGGCGTTTTATATTAAACAGCCGTTCTCTCGAACTGAACTGTGCTCATATAGTCGAGTGAGGAATGCCTTCTTATAGGATTATAGAATCCGTCAATATATTGGGCAATGGCTTTTTGTGCATCATCGCGCGTATGGAATACGGTTCTCCAAATCATCTCTGACTTCAATGTTTTAAAGAAGGTTTCAACCATGGCATTATC
>NZ_JBJDRZ020000019.1:0-107921 GCF_044987585.2 Paenochrobactrum sp. BZR 201-1
TGGCCATAAACAGTGCGACATAGACCAACTTTTACCATGGAACTATCCAAACAAGGTGTGATCGAAACATCGCTTACAAACCGCCTGTCGTCCCCGCGTTTAACGGAGAGGACAATGCACTATTTAAATGATTACGGGCATCTTGCTCGCGCTTGTGGGCACCGCCTCAGCCAATGAGACAGTCGACATCACATCACATGCAAACAAATGCTGGAACGCACCAACTGGGGTTGAGCACTTAGAGCTAACAGCTCATTTCGATGTGGAGTTTGATAATGATGGCGCAGTGATAGACATTACTTCGACTGACAAAAAAACTCTCAGCGGCGAGCAGAGGGTGTTCATTTTATCAGTATCTCGCGCTATTGAGCATTGCTCTCCATATCAAGGCATAAAATCCGGAGTTCAAAAAGTCGTCTTCTCAACAGGGCCTCACCCCAAATCAATAGATCCTTTCAAATAGAAAAAGCACCAGAAGGCGCTTTATTCAAATCATATCCGGCAGCGCGTCTTTTAGGGTGCTGCCCCCTGTAAGAACGTGCTGTCTTCGGGCTAATGTTTCTCGATAATCTTGTGCTTCAATATCTTTAAAAAACGGTGCTTCGGGTGCAAGCCGTGCAACCGCCTTCTCTACATCATCCAAAGAGGCACGAAAGAATTCTTTGCGGTAATTCTGGGTATTGACACGGGTTGGCTCAAATTCATTATGAAGGGCGCGCTCCAATGAAGGCGCGTCATCACTATAGATTATAGCGTGCGTGTCGAAGATGAAGGGGACACTAGCGTCTCCAAGTTCTCTCACTCTATCCATCGGGTCAAGACGTCTGGTGAGTCCGATTTTAATTACGTCACCACCAAATGAACCTATGTTCGATATAATATAAACATATCCCGATCTGGTTTTTTCGGCCATTGCTTGAGCGCGTTCAAATTTTGCATGCGCTTCTGCTAAATTCATTTCCAGTAATTTTATCTGCTCATTATAAGCTTCAAGCTTCGGCCCTACCGCTTTTTCTGCGTCTGCTTTTGCTTTATTCAAAAGCCGCTGATAACGGTCTTCCTCTTCTTCTGCACGCTCCATGTCACGAAGTAATTTTTGTTCCTCTCGAGCAAGACGAGCCGCCTCAACCCTCTCATCGCGCTCAACCTTTAGCTTTTCACGGTATTCATGGGTCAAATATAACTCTTTAAGCTTAAGCGATAAATATTGCTTAGAGACATAGGTCGTATTCGACTCGTTCAACTTATCAATTTGGGTGCAAGCGTTTACTATGCGCTTTTCCATGGCATTGGCATTGTTCCATCGAATATTAGCAATGGCGGCGTCACATTCATTGTTAAAAGCCCTCAACGTGAGACGTATATTGCGGTTGGCCATGGTCTTTCCCTTGGCTCGACTACCTTCAACCGTCCAATCAGTGGGGCAAATAACGGCCACCTTATTGCTAACCATAGCCTTCTGCTGATCTCTAACATCAACAATTGCCGCTTTATATTCTTCACTATCTGTAAAATCGAAATGAGGCTCATATACTCCCATTTCTGCAAACGCTATTTTTTCATCAAAAATAGCGACTTCTCTTAAAAGGCGATCATAAATCGACTTTTTCTCCCCATACAAAGACCTTAAATCACCTACTTGTATGTTAAGATCAGTAATCTCAGCACTGAGCCTCAATACCTCAGCGTCCAAATCAAGCACTGGTTTGAATCTTTGCTTGATCGCCTCAATCTCAGAAACTAACAATTTTTTAGATCGATATATACGATATAACAAATATAAAAGGAAAATCGGCAGCAGCAAAATAACTGCTAAAATAATAAAAGCCATTGTTGGTGACATGAACTCCCCCTTTATTCTTAGATTTGGAGTTCATACAAAAACACCCTCTAAAGGCCAGACAATTTTTCTCCGTCTTTCGTCCAATAGAAAAGCGCCCCGTAGGGCGCTCTCATATTATATCAAAATTTCCATTTTCGATTATTTCCCATTTTGGGAATTTTTTTACTTGTTCCCAATTCGGGAATGAGTTATATAATGACATGCAGATCATAGCCAAAAAAGCACTCAAAGAATTCTGGGTTAAGCACAATCAAGCTGAGGCACCTTTGACAGCTTGGTATCTAGCGGTAAGCAAGGCCGAATGGTCTAGTCCGCAGGATATCAAGGCTATGTTCGGCTCCGCAGACTTTGTTAGTGACAATCGCGTTATTTTTGACATTGGCGGCAACAAATACCGTATCGTTGTGCATGTGGCATACAAGTTTCACCGTGTTCTCATCAAGTTTGTCGGGACACATAAAGAATATGACAAAATCAATCCGGAGAAGGTGTGATGGAAAATATTCGTCCTATTAAAACCGAAGCCGACTATGATTGGGCTATTGTCGAAATTACCAAATACTTCGAGAATGAACCAGAAGTAGGCTCCCCTGATGGTGATCGCTTCGATATCCTCGCTACTCTCATTGAAGCATATGAGAATAAACACTACCCTATTACGACACCCGACCCTATCGAAGCCATTCAGGCACATATGGATATGGCCGGATATAAGCAGGCTGCCCTTGCTGATGTAATCGGATCACGCTCTCGCGCTTCCGAAGTTCTAAGCAAGAAGCGCCAACTTACTATGGATATGGCATTCAAACTCAACAGAGACTGGCACATTCCGGCAGAGGTTTTAATTCAGCCGTATCATTTGGTAAATGATGCCCCAAGAGATAAAGCCAACGCAGCTTAACGTTCAAACTCCTTGCCTTCTAATGTCGAGGGGAACCACCCCACCAAGACGGACGAATAAAGCGCCCTAAGGGCGCTTTATTATGCTGCTTTATGATAGACTATCTGATTATAAGGAATGCTAATCCCATTTTTATCAAAAGCATACTTAACCTCTTCAATAGTTTTGCGGCTGACAGTCCAGTATTCAGATGCTGCAATCCAATAACGACAATTCAATACAACTGCATTTTCCGCGAGTTCAGCGACGAAAAAAATCGGTTCGGGTTCATTAAGAACACCTTTTTGGGCAGTTATAATTGAATTAATTAGTTGGAAAGCGGCCTGAATATCATTCTCGTAACTAATGCGCACTTGAAAATCATGCAGCCGAGTATCAAGGCGGCTATAGTTGGTAACTGGGGTATTCCAAAGAACTGAGTTTGGAACCACAATATTTAATCCATCATAAGTGGTCAGCTCCGATGTAAATAGGTCAATTTCCTTAACTGTGCCTGCAACCGCACTCGTTGATATATAATCACCTACCGCAAAAGGGCGTAATATCAGTAACATGATGCCCGCAGCAATATTTTGCAGCGTACCTTGCAATGCTAAGCCAATCGCTAAGCCGATGGCACCTAAAGCTGCCAGTATTGAAGCTGTTTGTATTCCAAACTGCCCAAGAACCATAACCAGAACAATCAACAATGTTCCGTAGCGTATAAATTGACTGAGAAAACCCGTTAAAGTTGCATCAAAACCATGAATTTTGGCAAGAGACTTTTTGGCAATCCGTTCCAAATACCCCGCAATTATCCATCCTAAAAGAAGAATGACAATAGCCCCGATTACTGAAAAGGCATATGTCACCAACAAGTCCGATATTTGTAATACTATTTCATTAGTGTTCGAAATAAACTGCTGTGTTTGCTCGCGCATACTTCCACCATCTTAACCAATTGAAATCACAGCGAGTCAAACATTTCACAGTTAAGAAAATCCTTACTTATAGTTTCTTATTAAAAACTTGAGCACTCTCCTTCAATCCTAAGCTCACGCATACGGCCAATACTCATACCTTAGTCTCACTCCCACCCGTTAAACGACTCGCGTCATATGGAGGCGTTAACAAGTGGGAGAACTATGATGAAATCCTTGTGGCTTACCTATGCGTGGGTATCCATATCGCGCAAGATACGGCGCTCCCACGGCTTTATGCCAAGCTGCAAGCCTGATGAATAAGCCTCAATCTCTGCCCATGATATAGGGCTGACGCTCATTCCTGTTGATCGGCTTGCGTTCAAATCCATGAACCACTGCCAGAGATATTGAAACGCGTCAGGCAAGTCTCGCAGATTGTCCGTACCCACTCACAGAATCTGGTTTAAAAAGCGCAATGCGACGGGCTGTAAAAAACTCAGGCGTACAAAACTTTCGCTTCCATGGTATAAGACATACCGCCGCTACAAGAATTCTACGTGCCAGCAACCTACGGGTTGCGCAAAAACTTCTAGGACATGAAGATATAAAAACTACGACAAAATATGCTCATGCACTGGTTGAGGACATCAGAGATGCGCTGCACGCAA
The DNA here is from genome assembly GCF_044987585.2 of Paenochrobactrum sp. BZR 201-1. NCBI lineage: Bacteria > Pseudomonadati > Pseudomonadota > Alphaproteobacteria > Hyphomicrobiales > Brucellaceae > Paenochrobactrum > Paenochrobactrum sp. BZR 201-1. Next base: position 4,315 of record NZ_JBJDRZ020000019.1, read on the forward strand.
TTAGTCCCACAGAAATCCCTGCAAAGGACAGTGCATCAAATAATAACATATTGATTTTAAAAGAGAGTTCGAAGTAGGGAAACTTTTTCCCATTCAAGTGCGCTACTTAGCTGCGCTACGCTCCGAACCTATGAAAGCCTTAGAATATAAAGACTTTTTAAGCAAGTTCATTAAATCAAGAAAAAGAACATATTGGATATAAAATGACGCCGTGGCACTTTCGTGGACATAAAACGTCACGGAAAACGCCTCAAGCTTTGGCCACGTTGAAATGAATTATGAATAGTCTCATTAATTTAAAACTATCAAATAACCCTATGACGCTTGCATTAATAACGAAACATGAAATTACCAAAAAGTTGAAATCAACAAAAGTTCAAACCAAGGGTTGACATTGCGATTATCTACCATACATTAGGCGTATCGATATTTGCTTGTTTAGCTTTGCTTTTTGCGCACTTTGTGTGTCTTTAACGAACCTTCTTTCAAAAAATCGCTTTCACGTTCACAGTACGCTCTTGTGCTGGGATATCCTATTGTTGCTAAGAAAGGGTTCGTTATGACCACAGGCACAGTTAAATGGTTTAATTCAACAAAAGGCTTCGGCTTTATTCAGCCTGATAATGGCGGCGCAGATGTATTTGTACATATTTCTGCTGTTGAGCGTTCAGGTATGCAGTCTTTGACAGAAGGCCAGACAATTTCCTTCGATACAGAACGCGATAATCGTTCAGGTAAGACATCTGCTTGCAACCTGCAAGCTGCTTAATTGTATAGCCGCCTTCCTTTGACCACGGACGTACTGGCACTGGAATGGCTATAAATTTTGAAGGCTGAGCAATCGCTCGGCCTTTTTTATTTCATTTAATTACCAACAACTCCAATCGTTTATAAAAGCGAGAAAGAGCCTAAATTGCAAGTTCTAGTAAGAGATAACAATGTTGATCAAGCATTACGCGTTTTAAAAAAGAAAATGCAACGCGAAGGTATTTTACGTGAGCTAAAAGCTAGACGCGCCTATGAGAAGCCTTCCGAGCGTAGAGTTCGTGAAAAGGCTGATGCGATTAGCCGGGCACGTAAAGCCGCTAAAAAACAAGCACAAAAAGACGGCCTTCTTCCAAAGCCTAAAAGAAAAACCCCTCTCCAAAGAGTGAGATTATCTTCTCCTCAATCGAGCAGTACATCAGCTGCCATTAACGAGTAGTTTCAAAGGCCTGTTGCGTATTGGGCGATAGGCAGTAATTTGTTAATCGCATAGCCTGAAACCACTATCTGAAGCATCAGCATCCACCGAGCGTCATTTGTTTAATTGGCAGCGCTGATGCATTTGGGTAACCTTCGCTCAAGTTGTTCAACATTCAGAGAAAAACTGCCCATATAATTATTAATTGTCTCATTCACCCCTACCCTTTTATAATGACTGACTGACGGCTTTGGCAGCTTTAAGCGTTATTTGATGCTTGCCATCATGACTCCCAACCATATCAGAACGAAATATGAAACAACACCTGCGATTAATATGCGCAGAATGGGTTATAAAGTGGTAACCTTATGCAGTGTGTTCACGCATGCGCTTATCACCGCTAATTCATTTTATAATTAGTGGTGACACCTCTCCCATCCAATCAACAAATGCAATTAAACGCTTAAGGAAATCATATTCCACAGTCGGTGTTTCTTTAACTTGCTTCAAGAAAATATTGTATTTCAGGAATTTTATCATGAAATAGACTTTGAAGCCGATGAGCATATGACTCTAAACTTACCGGCCAGTCAGTATTGACGTCATCCCACAATATATTTGTTGATCTAATTGCTTTTCTAGCGGCTTCACGACGAAGTTTTATAAATTCAGACGATGTTGAGCAGGCAGATATACGCAAAGAATAATGATTTAAAATCTCCAGATAATTACCATTTACAGCCATTGCTAGCTCCAACGATGGCTTGAATGGTGAAATTCCAACAACCAAATCCTCCCTATACAAACAACATAAATGATGTTTTAACCAATGTTACCATGCCATACTTGTATTGACATGATTAATACTTTCGATATCAAAATAAACATTAATGACAATTGAATTATTACTTTAAAGCATCTGCCTGATGTTCTCTAATCTCCCAGTGTCATCAATTGAGGATGTATTATTGAGGAACAATGTAAGATCAATGTCTGATTGATAAGATACATCTTTGGGCGTTTATATATACTGCTCAGCATCTACTCCATAATCGTTGCTCACCTAATGCATTACTACGTCATCATCGACCAACATGGAAAACTCAAAAGATCACTGCCGCTCTCTCGCACCCCATCTCATCCAGGCTTTTGTTACTGATAACACAAGCTTCTTCAGCTATCTGAAATATGAATAGATTATTCAGTGAGCGTTCATTCTCCCACACGTAATTTGAGATCAGTTCAATGGCAGGAATGATTATGAAACGCAAATATCTTACAAAACTCGCGGTCGTATCTGTATTATTGATGGCACCTTTTTCTCAAGCCTTCGCCTACTCTATCCATGTTAATAACGGTGTATATGTCATTGAGTGCAAGAATGGTGTCACATCACAAGGAACACATCTGCAAGTTACCCATGCGCAGGCTGAATATTTCTGCCGGGTTCGCGGGAGTAGCATAAAGAAAAAAGACGTGGCCCCGAAGGCTGAAATACAGCCTTCCAAGAAGATGATAACGAGCAACTGACCTCTGTCAATCAGTAGAACCAGCAAGCCCCGTGCAGCGTCAATTGCATGGGGTTTATTTTTTAATACTGCTTTCTCAACACATCATAAGCTTTGATAATGGCAGCATAACCTATCAAGCCAAACCTATTAATAGCTGCAACAGCGACAATCATGAATTTTTTATTGCGCTTGACAGCAGCTACGGTGTGAAACAAGTCTATTTTGAAATTTTGTTTAATATAGAACGGGTTAAAATGCGTCTCATTCTGCCTACGTTTATGCTATCTCTTACCGTCACCTCTGTATTCGCTCAAGCAACAACGGATGGAGTAGACAAAGCTAAATTTAGCCAGTGTGAAGAATTTCTAAAGAACGTGAATGTTCTCAAGCCCCGCAAGGATAATGCCGTTCGGGACATTCCTGAAGGTTGCATCATTTCAAACAGTATTTATGATTCATCGAGTTTCATGGACTGGTCAATTGAAAGAGCCATCGTCGAATTTGACCGCTTTCAGGATTACTTGTCGGATACGCCTGACTTGAATAAAGCTCCGCCGCAATGGGGACGGATTGCGGTAGACGGTATCCGTATGATGCTGCAAAGCGGCAACCAAATGTCGAATTACATCACCTCAATTCAACAATGGCCAATGGATGTCTCAGCCTCCTACCGCTTTAATCCAGAAAGCGGATTTCTACATATTCAGAATGCAGAAATCAGCAGCACAAAGCTCGGCAAAGCTTCAATCTCTGCCGAAATAAATCTGCCGGCCGGTTCATCGGTTGCATCACTCATAGCTCATCCAACCGCCACACTTTCACATCTGCGTATACGGCTTGATAATCAAGGCATATGGGAGAGTTTCGCCCTACCTGTACTTGCCAATTACGCTGCCTTGCCCTCAGAAAGCGAAGAAAGAGATCCGGAAGCCGATATTGCGCGCCTGCGTGATTTAGCAAGCAAAGCTATTGAAATGCTGCCCGACAGCCAGATCAATGCTAATTCCCGACAAGCCTTACTCAAATTTATCCAGGATATGCCACATCCGGCAGGATTCTTTGCAATGGATTTACAATTTGATCCACCTTTACCAATCGACAGTGATTTCATTGAGAGCGGCAAGTTGACAGATCAGGCACTCATTGGTGGAAAAATCACTGCCATCTATAGGGCACGCTAAGGCTTTGAAGTGCGAATGATCAGCCTTATATATGGGCGCATTTATGCAAACATATCAATATGCTGAACAAAAATTGGCATTTATCAATTGTATGGAGAAAAATTCTGAGCAGTTTTATAATGACAGCAATTATATGCGGCAATCAAAGCCGCCTTATCAATGATATTTAGTGTGTTATACTTCCTTTGCCTTGCTGATCATCCAACCAAATGTGACATGATAAAATAAAAAATTATGTCTTTATCCATTGACGTTTCAGTCACTGTCGCGTCGAATAGACATTAATTTGAAACTCATCAGCTCAATCGGAGGCCTGGCCAATGAAGAAAGCTATTCCTATCTTTACCGCTGCCCTTATGCTCAATTTATCAGGTGTTTATCAAATCGCAGAAGCGGCTGTAAGCCCATCCAAGCAACGGGCGGCAGAGGTAAAAGCAATCGTTGATACTGTTGCTAAAAAACTGCCCAAACACCCGATCCACTCAGTTATGTATATCCGAGCCAATAATTTTGAAGTGCTTGCTGGTACCTGTTCGCTTCGCGCACATATTTTAACTTCAAAAACAGTGGCAGAAGGTAAGGCTGACAAAATAAAAGTCCGACTTAATCGTGAACGCTGCCAATAATTATGCAAACAGATCAGTATCGCGTCCAAAGAAACATCTGCTTTTCCGCAATCATAGCGATAATATTTGGCGCGATAACTGCTTTATTGTTTTATTATATCACTATATTTGGCACTGGTAATGACGGCTATTTGATAATTTATTGCATTTTTACTGTGCCGATAGCCCTTATTTTCGGTTTGTGGGGATTGTTTTATCACAGGAGCAAACTTGCATTAATCGGGCTTCTACTTTGCTTCTCCCCGCTTGTGGAACTCAATTTTATTTAAAATCCATATTTATTCTGCAATTCAAATTTCATAATTCATAATAAAAACTCTAAAAAAAGGATATAATTGGCTACGGTAACAATACAATCTTGGCCTAAAGCATCACACCTGATTTGCTTCAATAAAAGCGTGTTTTCAGGAGAGACTATGAGTGATAAAATCTATTCATTGATCGCTCTCATCATCGTAGCAATCATTGCCTTCATTGTTATAAAACCGTTCTGATTATGCTTAATCGGAGTGAGTTACCGTAAAAAATCCGTCGAATAATTTTCTAAAACCCGAATGACACTTTCACGATCCGATAAGCTTAAAGGCAAAAGTGGTTTAGGAAGTGCGGCATCTGCTATTTCAAAATAATCAAGCATTTCGTAAGTAACGCGCAAACTGGAATATTTTTTGAAAACATCCCAGAGCGGTTGCAAGCGCATGTTTAAATCCCGCGCTTTGTTGATATCACCGGTTTGCGCTGCATTTGTTAATTCAACACAAATACCCGCAAATGTGCCAGCTAAGACGCTATACCATGTATCAGCGCCAGCAATCAGTGCATCAGCGCAACCCCAATCTCCACTATAACCGATTTCAAAACCCGTTGGCACATTGACTCTTTGGCGTTGTAAATGTTCTTTGATTTCACAGACTGGCAAAGGGTTCTTAATCCCGACGATATCGGGCATTTGAGCCAAACGGGATATCAAGCGCTCTGAAAAAGTAAAATGTGTCGTTGAAGGGTTGTCATAAATACATAATGGCAGGCCGCTTTGACGGGCAACTGTTGTAAAATGCACAAATACTTCATCTTCGGTGAGTGGTGTGTAGGATACAGCAGATAGTAATCCGGCTGTCGCTCCCATTGCTTTCGCGTCTTTGGCATAATTCACCGCATCATCAGTACGCATGGCACTGATGCCGACGACAAGCGGCACCCGTCCGTTATTCTGTGTCTGCGCCACTTCAATGGCCTGCCGCCTCGTTCTCTCATTCAGGTACATATATGCACCTGTACTACCCAAAAGACCGATAGAATGAACACCTGCGGTAATCATCCGTTCGGTTAATTGCTTCAAAGCTTCACTATTTAAAATCCCCTGTTCGCTGACGGGCGTCACAGGAAAAGCAGAAAGACCGTGAAGCATTACATGTACCCTTAATCCATATTCGGATATTTTTATGAGCGAACATTAAACCTATAGCAATAAGGCGGCCCGCAGGCCGCCCGTAATCAAGATAATTATTTGCTCGACTTAATCGATTTTTGCTCCCAATGACCGGGATTGATCGTCAGCCCACTTGCCTCATCAAACTGAAGAGCTAGCGGATAACGATCTGCAACAGTAAAAAGATTTTCTGAAACTGCAGAGAGTTTAACCGGTTTTTCTTTACCAATTGCAAAAGCAGGTCTGTCACCCACTGCCTGCGCATAAAGCTGACCATCTTTATGCGTAATTTCGACAGTTACAAAAGGACTGAAAACATATTTACCTGTCATTTTAGCCAAGTTATCTTCTGATAATTTCAGATCTTCGGCAGGAATCAATTTTTTTGGCTGCTCAGGCACTGAAGCGAGAATAGCATCCCACATCACTTCTGATGCAATTGCACCCAGATCACCTGTACTAATTCCTGCCCCCAAATCACTTGCAGACATGCCGCCTGCCTTGACATCGTCCCCGACTTCGCCGGTTGAGACTGCATAGAGAACGTCACCGTCATTGACGGTGGCGAAAGGCTGTAACCCTCGTCCCATTGAGGTATGTACTTGCACTGCCAATCTTTGCAGTTCCGCATAGGTCATTTTTTGATTGGTCACAACGAGACTGATGGTTGTATTTTTATTATCGGCACCTTGCGGAACACCATCCCAACCAAGTTTACGGCTATGAGGAACACCTGCAAAAAGATCTGCGGTTTTAGTAGATTCCGGCCAGGTACTGTCTTTAAAGCAAGTGACAATTGATCCATCACGATCAGTAATCACACCGCCTGCATTTACAACCGTAAAAGCAGCGATTTTAATATCACCAATCTGACGGAAAGCGCCCCCTTGACCTGAATAGGAGCCGCAACCAAAGAAGCCACCGGAACGGGCAAAACGCCCTGCTCCCTGCGAACCAAGAGGAAACACACCTGGTCTCACAGCCCGCAATGCAGCCTGCGCCAGTTTTTTATCCGGATAAACTTCATTGAGACGACGGTCGCCAAAATCGTAAATAATGGCACCCACTGTCAGCGCCAAATTATCCCAATAACCATTGCGGATATTGTCGTCTTTCAGACCTGTTGCCACTGCTGTGGTGCTTTCCAAGCCGTACCAAGAGCCTCCTGAAAAAACCACTGCATCAAGTTCCGGCTTTTCATAGCCAAGGCGCAAATAATCCGTGTTCACAGTACCGGGCGCACCGCCGCGCACATCCACTGCGCCAAGTGATTTCTTGCCAAATTTGAATACGGTAACCCCAGTCGGCCCTTCTTCATATTCTCCGGTACCAATTTGAAGTGCCGGCCAGTCAAATTCCAATAATTTCTCGCCAGAATTAATAAGCGGCTTTAAATTCTGCTCTGCCAAAACAGGTGTTGTGATAAGACAAGCTGCTAAAGCAAAGCTTGCCATTCGAAGGGGTGCCCCCCCAGTCGTTCTTATTTTCTGATGTTCCCGAATATAATTTTTTTTATGACCAGTATCCATTCTCTTCTCCCATTGAATGTTACTATTCTATCTATACGAATAGATTATATAGTTATTGTCAATGTGCTTATTTCAGCAATTTTATTGCTTTTCAAAATGAATATATGATCAAATTAGAAGATGAAGATATCGAAACAAGTTTTTGTTTATATTGAATAATATCAGTATATTTATCTAATGTTATGGCTTCAGTCTAAAACATCCCATTTTTGAACCAATATTACGTAAAATGTAATGAGAAAAATCTGAACATCAAAAAAACGACTCATACGAAAGTCTAAGAAAGATAAAAATGGCTATAAATACCGCTCCCCATAAGGCGGCATCATATAAAACTCAGCTCAAAAAATAATGAATGAGATGGATATCATCCGGCTCCATCTCATAGAGTTTCTTATCTGGTTTTGTGGTTAAAACACCACCTTGGTGCATATAAAAATCAACGGTTCGGCGTGTGGATGTCGCAGAGATATAAAAGCCTTTCGCACCCTGTTCTAGCGCGATTTCTTTGCAGAGCCCATAAAGCTTCGATGCCAGCTTTTTTCCACGCCAATCGTGGCTGACATGCAAAAACGGCAATTGGCGCAAATCCGGATAATCGATTACAGGACGTGCATCAACAACGCCGGCAGCCACTAATTTTTCATCATTAAATGCTCCTAAAAACACACCGCCATGATCAAAGCAATCAAGCAAGACCGGTGTATAAAGCTCCGGCTCACCATCCGGCCAGTCGCGCGTGTCATAGAATTCAGAGCGAAGATACAAATCGCCATCTTTTACATAATAAACATCTTCAACAATTTCGCGTCGTTCAATTTGCCAGACATTTTTAACTTCATCTCTTTGAAGACGGCGAATAATGATATCGTCCATACTTTTCTAAGCCACATTTTGAATGTAATAAATTTCATGCTTTCTGACAGTTTCGTATCAATTTAACAAGTCGGCAGCCTTTATGAGTATGATTTTTAAAATGAATAGTTTCTGCGTTATCAAAAAAAACAAAGCCGCAAAATGCCCTTATTAAAGGATGTCTCTATGGTTATCGACGGTAACATCGCGGCGGTATTAATCCATGTTTCAAACAATTGGCGCATCCCTTTATCGTGGCCCGATTACAATTCAGGACAATTTAAAAACGTGCCAATTTATAGATCCTTGGGGCAATTGCATTGACTTGAGAGGCGCATGAAACGCGCAGACACAACAGAAAGTTAAACGGATGATTATCTCAGTCGAAATAGCGCCAAAAAGCTTGAAACCACAAATTCATGCGCTGTTGCTGACTTATCTTTATGAGCTCAGCACCTATGATGAAATAGATGATGATTACCCGTTGTCGGCGATAAGGCAGATGACGTGCCGGTACTTTTACAGCTGATTGCCATGCAAAGAGGCATTACACTTTACGGCTCGGCTATTGCCAAAACTCTGCCTCAGGATGTGGTCGCCATTCCGCTGGAAGATATGCATTGCAATTTCAATATCGGCATCGCTTGGGATAGACAGCGCGAAACCCCGTTGATGAATGACTTCATCCGGCTTATTGAGGCCAACTCCTTTATGATTAACACCCAATAAATAACCTTCAGGAATATTCAATGCGTAATAGCCTAAACCAAAAAGTCATTGAGGTTTGCAATCAAAAGATTGCAGCCAAAGGTGATAATATCGGCCTTTCTTTTTACGCATTTTTTGCCAATAAAAATGATGATCCGGAGCTTTTGATGGAAGCAGCAGAGTGGTGGATCAGAACGCATAAGCTCGACCACTTTGAAAAAGCAGTCAAAATCAAAGCTATGGTTGAGCGTGAGATATCTTAAAATTTCGCTTGTTATTTTAACATCTTCATCAAGGCGGTAAATTAATCAATGCTCAGTCAGCTATTCAAGCCTTTGATTACATCTTTGATCGCAGGCAATATTTTTATATTCACGTCGCCATTCGCATCTGCCGCCAATTGGGAGATTTGTGATCTGACGGTTCAGGTTCAAAAGCCTCAAACGAATGAGCATATGCTTTTTGCAAAGATTATCAGTGTGAAAGCGCAAGGTCAGGCAGAATGTCCAAAAACCGGCGTAGCATTCAACTTTCAGCCGGAAAGTGAGGACTATCAATCCATGATCCCGCGTAAGAAGTGGCCAAAACCAAATCAGATCATTTCTGTACGCTATCGTTATCTGGATGGTATATGTAAAAATTCCGGCCCCTGCCGTATCAAACACTCTTCGCTCATGAAAAACTAGCGCGAGCGATTATAAAAAATTTTGAGCAATCTTGAAAAGTCATAATTCGCTTCCCAGTTTCATTTGAAAGCAAATGAGGAGTCTTAAAGATAATGCTCTGCCCTATTGATAATAGTGAACTGGTCATGTCCGAGCGTCAGGGAATTGAAATTGATTATTGCCCTAAATGCCGTGGCGTCTGGCTGGATCGCGGTGAGCTGGATAAGATTATTGAACGATCAGTTCCCGCAGAAGAGCCAAGAACCGCTTACCATAATGATCAGCGCTCCGGTGATCGTCAATATGACGGGCGCGCTCATGACGGTCGTTACAGACGTGATGATGATTATGAGCATAAAAAATATCTTAAAAAGAAGTCGCTGCTCGGCGAATTATTTGACTTCTAAGATTTGCAGCCATCACTTGCGGTTGTTTCTAAAAGTCCCGTTTTCATCAACGGGACTTTTTTAATGATAGAACGGTTTCTTCAGACTTTGCTGGTCGTGATTACATTGCCCCAAGGATCTTCAAATGTATTCGAAGCGCCGCCACGGCTGTCTTCAAGTACTACAAATGACAATCCTGCGCGGTCTAAATCGCGTTTTTCTGCACGATTACTTTGCCAGGAATTGGCAGCGATATGGTGATGATAGCCGCCGGTTGACAAGAAAACAGCCTTGTCACCATAAGCTTGCACCGTATCAAAACCCAGCTCGTCATGCCAAAAAGTTTCGGCGTGCTGTGCATTGCCAACGCGCAGATGCACATGACCGACAACTGTGTTTTGCGGAGCCTCAAGCCACTCACCGCCTGCATGTTTTCCAGCATCCAGCAAATTGCCAACATCCAGAGCTTCAGTTCCCATCACCACCTGTGAGCCGTTCCATTGCCAGCCTTCATGCGGACGATCGGCATAAATTTCAATGCCGTTGCCTTCCGGATCGGTGAGATAAACCGCTTCACTGACATTATGGTCGGAAGCACCGGCAACCGGAATTTGTTTATCAATAGCAAAGCGCGCCCAACGTGCCAGATCAACACGCGAAGGCAACAAAAAGGCCGTATGATAAAGACCCGCGCTACGTGGATCATCTGGTTTGGCAGAAGAAAACTGCTCGATTTCAAGTAATTCCCGATCACCCGCCCCTAGAATAATCGTATGATTACGACGTGCTATTTCCTGTAAGCCAATTATATTCCGGTAATATTGAGCCAAACTTTCGGCATCGCGTGATTTCAAGCCGACACGGGCAACACGCACCGGCGTTGTCATGGCAAAAGGCAACGGCGAAACGACTGGTGACAATTTCTCATCCATGGTCACTCTCTCCTGTGACAGATCCCCGGCAAAGCTAACACCCGCTGTGGTCAAAATAGATGCCGTACTCGCCAAACCGGCAGCAATAAAGGAGCGTCTGTTCATCGCCTTTTGATCTCTTTTCATCCTCAGCATAAGCGCTTTTCTAATAGAGAGATCGTCTTTATTCATTGTTCAAACAAGTCGTAAAATTGCAAACAGCCTGTTCACAAAAAGAGATCAATAGCATTGGCGGCCTTTATTGAAAGCTGCCATTGCTGATTTCATAAATTTACTTTTTACTGGTAATGCCCGCCGAGAAAATACCAATCACAGTCAGCAATGCGATGCCGAATGTTACATAACGCGCGGCATCAATGGCAGCATCATCTCCTGCCGCCATCAATGTACCTGCCAATGCAGAGACAACACCGGTAGCGCGCGCCTAATGACGCTCAGGCAATGGCGGCACGACCAACAATTAAAAGCTCCATTGTCGGACTGACTGCATTGACACCTGCTCCGATCGCAAAAATGACAAAAGCCATGACATAAGTAAAAGCTGGCCCCTTCCATTCTAAAGTGCGGCTGACAAAAAACGAGGCGACAATAACAGCGATCACAAAACCTGTCGTGACCCAGGCATAATATTGCTGTCCGCCGATATCCTCAACAATGGAAGGTAATAATGCAGCCGTAAAATAAAGGTTCATAGCATAAAGCAAAACGCCGATTGCCATGACTACAACGATAGCCAAATGACGGCCGGATAATAGTTCAGACCAATTATCTGCACCAGCAATTGGCTGATCCGGCATAGTAGTACTCTGCACGGGTAAATCTCCGGTAAGATTTGAGAATGACATGGAAGGAATTCAGTCAGATTGTTTATTGACGAGCAAAGACAGCCACAGAGAAATCAGTGACACTGTCAAAACAACCAGTGGCGCAACCGCGTGACCGTAATCGGCATTCCAAACTGTGGTTAATGAGGCGGCCACCATAACCAATGCTCCAAGCAATGAACCCAAAGAACGACTTAATCGGTTTATCAGCAACATACTGGTCGTAAATTCAAGAATGGCGGTCACATAGTGGAACCAGTCCGGATAGCCCCATGCTGCATAAGCAGCAGCGTTTTTTTCATTGAGAAAGAAATTGCTATAAGCACCGAATAAAAAGAAAACAGCCAATATCAAGGCGATTACAGTGGATAGAATTGGACGAAGTTTGCGCATATATGTCTCGCTAAGCAGATAATGAATTCATCCCTAAAGATCTGGACGGAAGGATGATTCCACTGTAGTTTGAGCGATCACTCTATTTATTTTTAACAGGCCGTCAAGGTGATTAGAGTGATCACTCTATAAATTGGAGAGCGAAAATGGCGCGCAAAATTAATCCCGAACAGCATGAAGCAAAGAGACAGGAAATTTTAGCAGCTGCCCATGATTGTTTTCTGGCTCACGGACTGCAAGGCGCATCCATATCCATGATATGCAAGGAAGCCGGCATGAGTCCCGGCCATCTTTATCATTATTTTGCCAGCAAAGATGCCATCGTCGAAGCTATGGCGGATGATTACCTGAAGAAATTACACGCTTATTTCGATGTGCATTCCGAAAGTGATGAGACTGCAACTGTTCTGGTATCGGAATTATGGAGCATGAAAAGCTGGACGGAAGTTGAGCATTGCCGCATCACTTTTGAGCTTTTTGCCGAAGCCGCCAGAAATGAAAATGTCCGCCAAATCATGATAGCCAATACGGATAACGTCAGACAACTTTTGATTGCCACTTTGCGCGCCGGACAGGCGCGCGGAGATGTTGACGCAAGTTTTGATCCTGAGCACACCAGTGCGGTCCTCATCTCATTGATTTACGCTACTCCGATGATACCGCTTATTGCACCTCAAAGTAGTTTTGAAACGAGCCGCGGATTGATTACCATGATGATCCGAAAATTTTTGAAACCAGCAGCATAATGTACAATGGCATCCACTTCACCCTGCCCGCTTTTATTTAAGTAATGGCGACTGAGGCCTGATGTGATAAACAATAGCCAGTCTATTTTCGCATGAGATCAAATGATGCCTGTTGCTAGCGCCCTTAGCCTTTATATTCTTGCCGCCTTGGCCGAAATTGCTGGTTGTTATGCTTTTTGGGCGTGGCTTCGTCTGAATAAAAGCCCGCTCTGGCTTGTCCCGGGCATTCTTTCATTGGTATTTTTTGCCTGGATTTTAACCCGAATAGACTTGGATTTCGCCGGACGCGCCTATGCAGCATATGGCGGCATCTATATAGTCGCCTCAATCTTCTGGTTGTGGTTTATCGAGCAACAAATGCCAAACCGTTGGGATATTATCGGCGCTGGCTTATGCCTTTGCGGCATGATGATTATTATATTTGGGCAACTTGCAAAGATTTAGACAATAAAAAAAGCCGCCCTTTCAGGCGGCTTTTTAAAATCACGAATGTATAAGATCAGAACTTATATGCAACGCCAAGGCGTACTTCATTAACAGTGAACTTGTTACGAGAATTAAAATCAAGACCATCAACAGTTCCGGCGAAATCTTTACGACCGTAATCCGTATAACGGTATTCCAGACGCATGATTACATTGTCTGTTGCGGCATAATCAAAGCCACCACCAACGGTCCAGCCAGTACGGGTTTTGCTATGGGAGTATGTTTCACCATCAATAGTCAGTCTGTTTTTCACTTCACCGAACGCAACACCACCAGCCAAATATGGTAGGAAGCGGTCATAAGCGATACCAACACGGGCACGAACAGCACCTGATGTACGCAGTTTGCTTTCTAAGCTATCATCTCCCAAAAACTCATCGGTATCATGAACAGTCTTCTTCAGACCATTAAAGGTTACATCACCATCAATACCGAAGATAAAATTGCTGCCGGTATCAAAGTTATAACCCGCATAAAGACCACCGAGGAAACCGTCAGGCTTTACTTTTTCCGAGCCATCCTCACCGCTGAATTTTGAAGAAGCCCAACCATAACCAATCTGACCACCGACATAACCGCCAGCCCAGCTGAATACAGGCGCAACAACTACCGGAGCTGGTTCTTCATAAACAATCGCATCAGCTGCATTCGCATTGTAACCAGCCAAAACAACAACTGTTGATGCCATTAAAATCGACTTGATATTCATACCAATCCCCAATCACTGTATAAGCGAATTCAATTACGTTTCGAACATAAATATAAGCCAATTGCAAAATATGTCTGTAGCAAAATGGGCACAGTGACCATTAACTTGATTCCAAAAATCGCTCACACTTTATTTACCAAGTCAATAAAGCATCTAAGTCATTGTGAAATATGATACATTATTTATAAAGCAGTAAAATGAAAAGCCCGTAACACATTTATGTGAACGGGCTTTTTTTACTTTGACAGGTTATTTTTTATTTAATCAGCAAGCTTAAACTCAAATAAAGAAGCGCTGACAAAATACCGGTTGCAGGTAATGTAACAACCCAAGCCGCCCCAATTGTCATAACATGGGATCGGCGAACCAGTTTACGGCGGCGCCGTTCTTCCGGAGCAATTCTGTCTTCTGTAGGAATAGTCAAGTGTGCTTTACGCAAACGACGTTCTGCATCCCATTCACGAAAAAATCCAACGCCGAAAATAGCGCCGACCGCAATATGGGTTGAGCTTACCGGCAAGCCAAGCCAGCTGGCAATAATGACGGTTACAGCAGCGGAAAGCGCTACACAATAAGCGCGCATCGGATTAAGCTTGGTGATCTGGCTACCGACCATCCGGATAAGTTTTGGTCCAAACAGGAACAAGCCAACCGAAATACCAAGCGCACCGATTAGCATCACCCAAAAAGGAATCGTTACTTCCTCGGCAAACATACCTGTATGCGAAACCTGTACGATGGCAGCCAACGGCCCGACGGCATTAGCCACATCATTGGCACCATGCGCAAAGCTCAAAAGAGCTGCAGACACAACCAATGGAATACCAAACAGAACTTTGATGGACTTGTTGCGGTTTTCAAGACCTTCAGACTGGCGACGGATAATCGGCACCATAATGAAACCAATCAGCACACCAATAGCGAAGCCTGCTAATAAAGCCGCCTGAATAGAAATCGGATAGATGTTCTGCATCGCTTTGAGAACAAGATAAGTTGCAAATGTCCCGGCCATAAAGCCAACTAATACAGGCACCCATTTGCGTGCCGCAGCAATTTTATCCGGCTGATACACAATACGCGCTTTGATAAACCACAAGAAGCCCGCGGCAATAATACCACCCAAAACCGGCGAAATCACCCAGCTTGCTGCGATCATCCCGATCGTACCCCAGCTGATCGCGCTCAAGCCTGCCGCTGCAATCCCTGCCCCCATTACGCCACCAACAACAGAATGTGTAGTGGAAACCGGAGCACCAATCCATGTGGCTATATTGACCCAAATCGCAGAGGATAGAAGGGCTGCAACCATAGCCCAGACAAAGGATTCCGGCGTTCCCATTGATTGCGGTGCGATGATACCGGTGGCAATTGTAGAAACCACATCGGCACCGCCGATAAAAGCTCCAGCACTTTCGAAAATGGCAGCAATCGCAATGGCGCCACCCATGGTCAGCGCATTGGCACCAACAGCCGGCCCCATATTGTTAGCGACGTCATTTGCACCAATGTTCAATGCCATATAGGCACCAAAGATAGCGACGATGACAATAAAGAGGCTGTTATTGGTTTGCCCTAAAGATACCAATGCGATCAAACCGGCTAACACGATAAAAACAAAGCCAAGGCCGGGGGCAACCATAGGACGCGCTGTATAACTAGCTGCACGTTCAAGCGTTGAAAAACGCCCGAGGTCACGATCAAGCGTATCGAGATGATCCGCTTCGAAGTCATTGCCAGACATAGTGTCTCCGCAGTTTCGAAAGTCGCAAGATGTCACCAGACACACCAGTGCATGATGCAACGATCCATTGATAAATGATGAAAACGAACATAGAGGTTGATGAGTTCGATTTAATCAGGCTTTTTTAATTATACACATAATTCAAACTTCATACTGAACACGAGTGCATAAACCAGCCAACGAATAGCAAAACCTGATTGTATATCGTCCTCATTGTGGAAAAAGCAGAAACAATCCAATTCATCGTGATACGTTTTACTGAGATGGTTCGAAATTTTTAACCATTACACGAAAATCTGAATAGCCAGAATTGAGCAAAACCGATTCTCAATCGGCCTTATAGCAGGTCATACAATAATTACGCATTTTTTTGTCAAATTCTTCAAAAGGTGATGCTAATTTGAATACGATCAATGATTACAACTAACCACTACAATATCGAAAACATGTTATAATTCTGCCTCATAACCGCGATCAAAACCTTATCAAGGTAATAAAATTTATCTCATAGCGCTTATTCAAAACCATGAGCGCTTTCAGCATTTATATGCATAATAATAAACACGTTACCACTTCAATAGAAAATGATCTCAACTGTGTTTTTCGCAAATCTATTTTACAATTTAAAATTTGAAACGAATTCAGTAGTAATGGCCTGCATTACAAAAGCACTTCATACTTTGACAGCCAGGTTGCAACACAACAAAAGACTATCAAGATACAATCAAAGCCAAGCACTCGATTGCACACAGGAGATAAATTTTCAAATTAAGAATGGTGGTGCGGACGGCGGGACTTGAACCCGCAAGCTCTATGAGCGGCAGATTTTAAATCTGCTGTGTATACCGATTTCACCACGTCCGCGGATGATGCGATTCATATGTCACAAGTCAGGCTCTAAGTTCAAGAGCTTTCTTCTGTTTTTCGCTTCAATACCACAAATAATCAAAGAGATAGCTGTTCTTTATCACTGGTTGACGCGCAATACATCGCTCATACAAAAAAACGGCCGCAAAAGACTACGGCCGCTTATTTTTTAAGAAAAAGCTAAAATATCTTCTAACTACGCGGAACCTTCGGAACCGTACTTCTTGCCTTTTTCACCGGCTTTTCATCATCCGGAGCTGTTGTTACTTTTTCCTTCGCCTTAGCGATTGTTTTTTTAGGCTTTGCTGCTGGTTTCTTAACAGGTGACGCTTCTTTTTTGGGGCGCACAACACGTTCTGCCACTGTTTCAAGTTTCAGAACTTCAGTACCCTGCTTGTCCGTAGCTACATCCAGTTTGACAGTACCGCCATTCTTCAGCTTGCCGAACAAAACCTCATCCGCCAACGGTTTCTTGACATATTCCTGAATGACACGACCCAGCGGACGTGCACCCATTCGCTCGTCATAACCTTTATCGGCGAGCCAGCTTATGGCAGCTTCGCTCAGTTCAATCGTTACGCCACGCTCGGCCAATTGTGCTTCCAATTGCAGCACAAATTTCTGTACCACTTGGTGAATAACAGCAACAGGCAGCGGACCAAACGGAATGATCGCATCCAGACGGTTACGGAATTCCGGCGTAAACAGGCGATTGATTGCTTCCAGATCATCGCCTTCACGCCGTCCCGAACCAAAGCCAATAGCCGCTTTTGCCATATCAGCCGCACCGGCATTGGTTGTCATGATCAAAATCACATTACGGAAATCGATCTTTTTGCCGTTGTGATCGGTAAGTGTACCGTGATCCATTACCTGCAACAAAATATTGAACAGATCAGGGTGTGCCTTTTCAATTTCATCCAGCAAAAGCACACAATGCGGATGTTGATCCACACCATCAGTAAGCAATCCTCCCTGATCAAAACCGACATAGCCCGGAGGCGCGCCGATCAGACGTGAAACCGTATGACGTTCCATATATTCGGACATATCAAAGCGTAAAAGTTCGACGCCAAGTGACGCCGCCAATTGGCGCGCAACTTCTGTCTTTCCCACACCCGTCGGGCCTGAGAAAAGATAAGAACCAATCGGCTTATCAGGTTCACGTAAGCCCGCACGGGCAAGCTTGATCGCAGCAGACAATGCATCGATTGCCAAATCCTGCCCATAAACAATACGTTTAAGCTCGGCCTGCAGATTGGCAAGCACCGCCTGATCGTCTTTAGAGACAGTTTTCGGCGGGATGCGGGCCATGGTCGCAATCGTTGCCTCAATCTCGCTCAAACCAATTGTTTTCTTGCGCTTGTCCTGCGGCAGCAACATCTGGCTCGCACCGGTTTCATCAATCACATCAATTGCTTTATCCGGCAATTTACGATCTGAAATATAACGCGCCGAGAGTTCCACCGCCGATTTGATCGCCTCATCGGTATATTTCACTTTATGGAAATCTTCGAAATAAGGACGCAGACCATTCATGATCTCAATCGCATCAGGAATGGTTGGTTCCACCACATCAATTTTCTGGAAACGGCGCACCAATGCACGGTCTTTTTCAAAAAACTGCCTGAACTCTTTATAGGTTGTCGAGCCCATGCAACGGATGGCACCGGAAGAAAGCGCGGGCTTCAGCAAGTTAGAGGCATCCATAGCCCCGCCTGATGTCGCACCTGCCCCGATAACCGTGTGAATTTCATCAATGAATAAAATCGCGCCCGGATATTCTTCGAGCTCTTTGACAACCTGTTTCAAGCGCTCTTCAAAATCACCGCGATAGCGGGTACCGGCCAGCAGACTGCCCATATCAAGGGAAAAGATTGTTGCATCAAGCAACACTTCCGGCACATCACCATCAACGATACGCTTGGCCAAGCCTTCCGCAATCGCTGTTTTACCAACACCCGGATCACCCACATAAAGCGGATTATTTTTGGAGCGACGGCAAAGCACTTGGATTGTACGGTCAATCTCGCTTTGACGACCGATCAAACGATCAATACGGCCACTTTTAGCTTTTTCATTCAGATTGACGCAATAAGCCGTCAATGCATCCGGTTTTTTCTTCGGTGTTTCGTCAGTTTCACTATTCGCCGAATTTTCTTCTGAACTTGCCTCAGCCGCGCGCGGGATACGAACTTCGTTGCTTTCAGGCGCTTTTGAAATACCGTGAGAAATGAAATTGACTGCATCATAGCGGGTCATTTGCTGCTCTTGCAGGAAATAAGCCGCATGACTTTCACGCTCGGCAAAAATTGCAACCAGCACATTGGCACCGGTCACTTCTTCACGGTTGGAAGATTGGACATGGATAACCGCACGTTGAATCACACGCTGGAAAGCGGCTGTCGGCTTTGAATCTTCGTCATAGCCGGTCACCAGATTATCCAACTCGCGGTCAATATAATCCGTTACAACGCGTTTTAAATGTTCAAGGTCAACACTACATGCACGCATCACCGCGCCTGCGTCCTGATCGTCAATCAACGCCAGCAACAAGTGCTCCAGCGTTGCATATTCGTGGTGCCGTTCGTTGGCAATGGTCAGGGCCTGATGCAGTGCCCTTTCAAGACTGGTAGAAAACGATGGCATATGACCTCACTTTTTCTCCATCACGCATTGCAGCGGATGCTGGTTTTGGCGAGAGAATTCCATGACCTGATTAACTTTAGTCTCAGCAACCTCATAAGTATAAACGCCACATTCGCCCACACCATGATTATGAACATGCAACATGATACGGGTGGCATCATCAATCGATTTCTGGAAAAAACGCTGCAAAACATGCACAACGAATTCCATCGGCGTGTAATCATCATTCAAAATAAGGACGCGGTAAAGGTTTGGCTTTTTTATGACAGTTTTTGTGCGCGTAATAACAGCTGTTCCGTGGCCGGTTCCACCACGGTCGTCCTCTTCATGATCCTGCATTACGATATTAAAAGATTTCATCTTGTCGAAAACCACTTAAAGCCCCAGCTGCATCAGATGATACATATGTAGAGAATGTTTTAAAGATTTTAAGCCCTCTGGCAAAAGTTACAACAGCCAAGAACACGAAACTGACAGCAATTTTAACGGACTGCTTTCAACCACAAAAATGCAAAATCAGTGTGCCCGCATTCAACGAACATACTGATCGGATTTTTTAAAGCAATTGACTACAATCAGACTTGCTTAGTACCAGCCAACTGCAACTTGCGCTTCTTCAGACATGCGATCCGGCGTCCAAGGCGGATCAAAGGTCATGGTAACTTCAACATGGGAAACACCTTCAACCGTACCGACCGCATTTTCAACCCAGCCCGGCATTTCGCCTGCCACCGGACAGCCAGGTGCTGTCAGTGTCATCTCGATTTTGACCGTATAATCATCTTCGATGTCGATCTTGTAAATCAAACCGAGCTCGTAAATATCGGCCGGAATTTCCGGATCATAAACAGTTTTGACAGCCGCAATAATATCATCGGTCAGCCGCAGCAGCACATCTTCAGGAATGACCGAAGATGTATGAAAAGGAGAGCTTTTTTCCGCCTCATCCTGCGGCTTGTTATCGGTTTCTTGTGTCATCATTCTTATCCGAAAAATTTCTTGGCTTTTTCAAGCGCTTCTGCAAGCACATCAATTTCAGCAAATGTATTATACATTGCAAAGGATGCACGGCATGTAGAACTAACACCAAAGCGCTTCAAGAGTGGCTGCGCACAATGGGTGCCGGCACGAACAGCCACACCTGCACGATCAATCACCATCGACACATCATGGGCGTGAATGTCGTCCAGCATGAAGGAAATGATTGCACCTTTATTTGGTGCTTTGCCGATAATGCGCAAACCTTCAATTTGTTCCAGACGTTCATGCGCATAATCACGCAATCTTTCTTCGTGCGACCAGATGGCGTGACGGCCGACGCTTTCCATATATTCAAGCGCTGCCCCCAAACCAATTGCCTGCACGATTGGTGGCGTTCCTGCTTCAAAACGGTGTGGCGGATGATTATAGGTCACATTTTCAACTGTGACATCTTCAATCATTTCACCGCCACCTTGAAACGGGCGCATTTTTTCCAGCATTTCTTTGCGTCCATAAAGTACGCCGATACCGGACGGCCCGTAAACTTTATGACCTGTGAAAACATACCAGTCGCAGCCCATATCCTGCATGTCCACATGCATGTGGACTGCACTCTGGCTACCATCCACCAATACGGGAATGCCCCGTTCATGGGCAATGCGCACGATTTGTTTAATCGGCGTTACTGTGCCCAAAGCATTTGACATATGTGTAATGGCAACCAGCTTGGTTTTTTCGGTCAGTGTTTTTTCAAACTCTTCAAGGTGCAAAGTGCCCTGATCATCGACAGGGGCGAAAACCAGTTTTGCACCTTGCCGCTCACGAATAAAATGCCACGGTACGATATTGGAATGATGCTCCATAATGGAGAGCACAATTTCGTCACCCTCCCCGATTTGCGGCATTCCATAACCATAAGCGACAGTGTTAATCGCTTCGGTAGCATTTTTGGTAAAAACAATCTCGTCGGTTGAATTGGCATTGAGAAAACGGCGAACCGTCTCACGCGCCTTTTCATATGCATCGGTTGTCGCATTAGACAAGAAATGAAGACCACGATGCACATTGGCATATTCATTGGAATAGGCTGCCGTTACCGCGTCAATCACAGTTTTCGGTTTTTGCGCAGAGGCACCATTGTCCAGATAAACAAGCGGTTTTCCGTGCACTTGCCGTGACAAAATCGGAAAATCAGCACGAATAGCTTCAACATCATAAGCCGATGCAGGCGTCATAATTTTGTTCATGATTATTCCTTTTGCCAACGGCAATCATGTCCGGGCAGTCAAATCTGCCCGGACATGATTAATCAGGCATGCGCTTCAAGCCAGTCGGAGAGAATTGCTTCCAATGCTTCCACCAATGACTCGTTTTCAAGTTCTTCGATGATTTCAGCAATAAATGCCTTAACCAATAAGCCACGTGCAACCGGCTCAGGAATACCACGTGCCATCAGATAGAACAGATGATCATTGTGGATTTCCGTAACAGTTGCACCATGACCGCAAGCAACGTCATCAGCAAAGATTTCAAGTTCCGGTTTTGCATCAAACTCGGCACCATCAGACAGCAACAAAGTGTTGCATGCCATACGGGCATCGGTTTTCTGTGCAATCTGGGCAACTTTAATCATACCCTGAAACACACCCCGTGCTTCACCGGTCACAACGTTACGTACGATTTCAACCGAGCGGGTGTTTTCCACCAGATGGCCGACAGTCATAGTGACGTCTGTGTGGCTCTTGTCACTAAGCAAGTTCAATGTGCGCATCTCGAAGTCGGAATCTTCGCCGAGAACATCAACGTGGATTTCCTGACGAACCAGATGACCACCTGCATTGACAATGTAAAGCGTGAGCTTGGCATCGGCACCAATTGTTGCATTGAACTGAGAAAACTGTGTCGAGCTTTCATCAAACTCGCGAACAATTACCCAAATGATATCCGCACCATCTTCCACGCTCACATGACTGACCGAAGATGACAGGGTTTCACTGGTACCACCGATCTGGCGCTCAATGATTGTAGCCTTAGTGTTCTTGCCAAACTTTGCCGGAAAACGCACATGGCTTTGGCCGCCGAACTGCACATTCTGTAACTCAAGTGGAGCTTGCAATTCTGTGCCGTCGGCCAGTTCCAGTGCCCAACCATCGGAAACATAAGCCGTGTTGATCTGCCCGACAGCATCATCAAAGCCCTTTGTTACCATTGTGCCGGCAATCGAACCATCGTGCAGCATATCGCGCACGAGGGTTACAGTGACATCACTGACCGCCTTGGCAGCTTGCGCAACACCGTTAACCACAGCCAGTTGGCTGGAGCCTGCAACTAATACAGGGCGCAGTTTTACGTCTGAACTGCTGACAAACGGTGCGGTACTCTTAAATAATGTGCGCAGATCCGTATAATGCCAGCTTTCAATACGACGTGAAGGCAAGCCATTATTTTTGAGTTCTTCAAGCGCATTATCACGCGCAGCAAGAACCTCCGGTGTGCCGGAAAGCGCCCCGATGCGCTCGCCAAACATATCAATGAGAGCGCTTTCAGCCGGTGTTTTCGGCCTGACGGTCTGAATATTCATAACCAGCCCCCCTTCAAGCGACTTCGCCGATGGTGTCAGCGTAACCATTGTCTTCCAGATATTTTGCCAGATCCTTGTCGCCAGATTTAATAATCTGACCTTTGTAAAGAACGTGAACGGAATCAGGCACGATGTAATCGAGCAGACGCTGATAGTGAGTAATAACAATCACTGCACGATCAGGCGAACGCAATGCATTCACACCGTCGGAAACGATCTTCAACGCATCAATATCAAGACCACTATCTGTTTCATCAAGGACGCAAAGACCAGGCTGCAACAGTTTCATCTGCAAGATTTCAGCGCGCTTCTTTTCACCGCCGGAGAAACCAACATTGAGCGGACGCTTCAGCATTTCCATGTCGATGTTGAGTGTTGCAGCAGCTTCTTTAACCAGCTTGATGAATTCAGGAATTTTCAGCTCAGGCTCACCGCGTGCTTTACGCTGTGAGTTCATAGCAACTTTCAAAAATTCCATAGTGGCAACACCTGGGATTTCCATCGGATACTGGAAAGCCAGGAAAATACCTGCGGCTGCACGTTCTGCCGGATCCATTTCGAGGATGGATTCACCGTTGAACAGAATGTCGCCTTCAGTTACTTCATAATCACTGCGGCCTGCCAGAATGTAAGACAGGGTCGATTTACCGGAACCGTTTGGCCCCATAATCGCTGCAACTTCACCGTTTTTAACGGTCAGGTTCAAACCACGGATAATTTCTGTATCTGTGCCAGCGATATTGGCGTGCAGGTTTTTGATCTCAATCATATTCTTAAACCTTATAATCGTGCTGGTACTCAGCCAGCTGAAACTTCAGCGTGTTTAAACACGCAAAGATTAGCCCCTTATCGGGTGAAAACGCGTCGTTAACCGACGCTGCCTTCAAGCGAGATACCAATCAACTTCTGTGCCTCGACGGCGAATTCCATCGGCAGTTCCTGAATGACTTCTTTAACAAAGCCGTTGACGATCAGAGCAATCGCCTCTTCTTCCGGAATGCCGCGCTGCATCACATAGAACAGCTGATCATCTGAAATCTTCGACGTCGTTGCTTCATGTTCAAACTGGGCAGTGGAATTTTTCGCCTCAATATAAGGCACGGTATGAGCACCGCAATCATTGCCGATCAGCAAACTGTCACACTGGGTGAAGTTACGGGCATTTTCCGCCTTACGATGGGCAGAAACCTGACCGCGATAGGTATTGCTGGAATTACCGGCAGAAATACCTTTCGAAATGATGCGGCTGGAGGTGTTCTTGCCAAGATGGATCATCTTCGTGCCGCTATCGATCTGCTGATATCCGTTGGAAACAGCAATCGAATAGAACTCGCCGCGGGAATTATCGCCACGTAAAATACAGGACGGATATTTCCATGTGATCGCAGAACCGGTTTCAACCTGTGTCCACGAAATTTTCGAGTTCTTGCCGCGGCAATCACCACGCTTGGTCACGAAGTTATAAATACCGCCCTTGCCGTCTTTGTCGCCCGGATACCAGTTCTGAACGGTGGAGTATTTAATTTCAGCATCATCAAGAGCAATCAGTTCAACAACAGCTGCGTGCAGCTGGTTATCGTCACGCTGTGGTGCAGTGCAACCTTCCAAGTATGAAACATAGCCGCCTTCTTCCACGATGATCAGCGTGCGTTCAAACTGACCGGTATCTTTTTCGTTGATACGGAAATAGGTCGACAATTCCATCGGGCAGCGTACGCCCTTCGGCACGTAAACGAACGAACCGTCAGTGAAAACAGCCGAATTGAGTGTTGCGTAATAATTGTCTGAAACCGGCACAACACTGGCCAGATATTTTTTCACCAGTTCCGGATGTTCACGGATCGCTTCTGAAATCGAACAGAAGATTACGCCAGCTTTCGCCAGCTCCTTCTTAAAAGTGGTGACCACTGAAACAGAATCAAAAACCGCATCCACTGCCACACGGCCGGAAGCGTAAATATTATCTGACGGATCTTCATCCATCGGGCTCGGCTCACCATGTTTGCGCACACCGGCAAGCAATTCCTGCTCACGTAAAGGAATGCCAAGCTTTTCATAGGTGCGCAAAAGCTCCGGATCAACCTCATCCAGCGACTTAGGGCCGGTCTGATCTTTCGGCGCTGCGTAATAGCGGATATCCTGAAAATCAATTTTCGGATAATCCACACGCGCCCAATCAGGCTCTTCCATTGTCAGCCAGCGTTCATAAGCCTTCAGACGCCATTCCAGCATCCATTCCGGTTCATCCTTTTTGGCGGAAATGAAGCGGATAATGTCTTCGTTAAGGCCTTTTGGCGCTCTATCCATCTGGATAATGGTCTCAAAGCCGTATTTATACTGATCCACATCAAGATTGCGGACCTGATCGATCGTTTCCTGCACGGCAGGCATCGGCGTTCTCCATCCTCGTCAGGTTCAAGGCCCGACAGTTGCAAACGTCAAGACAGTAAAATCTTACTATCTCTATGTAGTGCGCGACTGGCGCTTTTGTAACCTGTATTGCCTGATATCCGAAAATATCTGGCCATTATTTACAACAACAGAGCTTTCACGCACTGATGTTGTGTTTATCATTCACACGCTGCTGTCTACTAACAATTTCGTGTAAAACCTGCATGAAACGGTCAATGTCAGCGCTATCAGTATCAGGTGATAACGACACGCGGATCGCACCGGTTCCATGTTCATAGCCCATCGCCACAATCACATGGCTGGGGCCAACCTTGCCGGATGAACAGGCAGAGCCTGCCGATACGGCAATGCCGCCTAAATCAAAGGCGATCTGTACTGTTTCCGCCTTCATATTTTTCAGCGAAAAAAATGTTGTATTCGGCAGACGCTCGACTTCTGCACCGTAAATCAGCGTAGAAGGTGCCACTTCCAGAATGCGGCGTTCCATAGCGTCACGCAAATCAGCAGACCAGCCACCATTTAAAATACGCTGATGTGCCTGATGCGCCGCTGCACCAAAACCGGTAATTAATTGCAGTGCTTCCGTTCCGGCACGATGGCCTTTTTCCTGACCGCCACCACGAATAAGTGCTTTCGGCATTAGCAGATCAGAAACAGCAACAATCGCGCCCACCCCTTTTGCCCCACCTATTTTGTGCGAGGAAAGGATGAAGTAATCACCACAATTATTTGTAATATCTAATGGAATTCGCCCAGCCGCCTGCACGCAATCCACCACCAGAATGCCGCCGGCATTTTTAACAACGCTCGCCACTTCTGATACCGGCTGAATCACACCTGTTTCATTATTGGCATATTGCACAGCCACAAGCGGCAAACCTTGCGCGCCATCATGCGCCGACAAGTTTTCGCGCAACGCTTGCATATCCAAAAGACCAGTCTGATGAACCGGCAATGTCACGATATTATCAGGTGAAAACTGACCACCGGCCAACATGCAAGGATGCTCGGTCGCGCTGACATAGAGCTTCGACATACGCACCGGCGCACGTCCCATCATATAGGTCGGACTCAACAGTGTTGACGCAGCTTCAGTCGCCCCTGATGTAAAGAAAACGTGATCAGCACGGGCATTGGTGAGTGCCGCCACCTGTCGGCGTGCTGTTTCCATCATAGCCTTGGTGGCGCGCCCTTCACCGTGAACCGAAGAAGGATTTCCGGTCACATCAAGTGCAGCGATGATTATATCGCGCGCTTGGCTCAAGAGCGGAGCGCTGGCATTATAATCAAGATAGAGCCTTTTCTTGCTCCCGCCCACGGGCTATTCTCCTAATTCTGCATCATTTAGGCGCTCAAAGCGCAATTTTCTTGAAATTTCAACCAAGAAAAGCCTATGAAGCCTATATAGAACAATGAAACGGTTCAGTTTTGAAACGTTCTAAAGTGGTTTTAGGTGTCATTCGTCCTTGCGTCAAGGAAAACTATACCTAAATCCTCCGATATTGCGGTTAACAGCGGAGTATATATGCCTGAAGTCATTTTCAACGGACCTGCAGGTCGTCTCGAAGGTCGTTATCAGCCTTCTTCTGAAAAAAATGCGCCTATTGCTATCATTCTGCATCCGCATCCCCAATTTGGCGGAACGATGAACAACAAGATCGTTTACGATCTGTTTTACATGTTCCAGCAGCGCAATTTCACCACTTTGCGCTTCAACTTCCGTGGAATCGGCAGAAGTCAGGGCGAGTTCGATCATGGCCCTGGTGAATTGTCCGATGCAGCCAGTGCGCTGGACTGGGTACAATCTTTGCACCCTGATTCTAAAAATTGCTGGGTTGCCGGTTATTCTTTCGGCTCATGGATCGGTATGCAGCTTTTGATGCGTCGCCCTGAAATTGAAGGTTTCATTTCAGTGGCACCTCAGCCGAATATTTATGACTTTGCGTTTTTGGCACCGTGCCCTTCATCCGGCCTCATCATTCATGGTGAGAACGACAAGGTCTCGCAGCCAAAAGATGTGCAGGTGCTGGTTGACAAGCTCAAGACCCAAAAAGGTATCACCATCACGCAAAAGACCATGGAAGGTGCTAACCACTTCTTCACCGGCCATGGTGATGAACTGATTGCAGAATGTTCCGAATATCTCGACCGTCGCCTTGCCGGCGAACTGGTTGAACCTCGTATGAAGCGCCTGCGTTAATCGCTGCCGCATTATTATATAAAAAATCCGGCACTCACCTGCCGGATTTTTTTATGTGTCACGCTCTGTTATGGTACCCATAAAGCTGAAACCCTATAATTTAAGAAACCAGTCCATATGCTCCGATTTCTCGCAGCCCTTTCAGATATTTATCGTGTTGCCACCATGAGTGGCGCTGATTATGCGCGCAGACGTGGTGTGAAAGTCGGTAAAAACTGCGATATCCATACATTCAAATGGGGATCTGAACCATTTTTGATCGAACTCGGCGACAATGTCGTCATCTCATATGATGTATTGTTGGTCACGCATGATGAATCAACGGCTCTTGTTCAAGACGAAAACGGCCGCCGCTATCACATTGCACCGATTAAAATCGGCAATAATGTTTTTATCGGTGCTGGCTGCATCATCCTGCCCGGTGTCATCATAGGTGATAATGTAGTGGTAGGTGCTGGAAGTGTTGTCACCAAAAGCATCCCCGATAGTGTCGTCGTTGCCGGAAATCCGGCAAAATTTATGCAGACATTTGATAGTTTTCATCAAAAAACATTGGCAAAATCTTCTGCAAAAGTCTTTCCCAAAACAAACAACCATCAAAATTGGGCAATCAATATTGCCGACCGCACGCCACGGCGCAGCATCACCACAGATCAATCATAATTTTAGCTGTATAAGCCCCAAGATAAACCACTCTTCGCTTTTAGAGCATGTCTCCCAAAAGTGGGCACCGGTTTTGGGATAAAGACTGCGTAAAAACAAAACGCTAGAGCGAGCACAGTGGATATGATTAAGTGCGACACGCTCTAGCGGCAATCTTTATCAATCCGCCCGCCAAATTGATATTTAGCCGCAGCAGCTTTCTTTTTGTTTTCAAAATTTTATGTTAAGGGCAGAGCATAAACAATGAGTAAGTATTGTTATACTTCGTAACACATAGTCAGGAAAAGGGTATGTCCGGCTTCAAGTCCGATTTTCTTCGCACGCTCTCTGAGCGCGGTTTTATTCATCAGGTCTCAGACGAAAGCGGCCTTGATGAGTTATTCACCAAGGAAATCGTTACGGGTTATATCGGCTTTGACCCGACCGCATCCAGTCTGCATGCGGGCGGCCTTATTCAGATCATGATGCTGCATTGGATGCAGAAAACCGGCCATCGCCCTGTAGCGCTGATGGGTGGTGGTACAGGCATGATCGGTGATCCGTCCTTTAAAGATGAAGCACGCAAGCTGATGACCGAAGAAACCATCGCTGAAAATATTGCAGGTATCAAAAAAGTATTTGCCAATTATCTGACCTTTGGTGACGGCCCGACCGATGCGCTGATGGTCAACAATGCGGACTGGCTGCGCGGCCTCAACTATCTTGAATTCCTGCGCGATGTCGGCCGTCATTTCTCGGTCAACCGTATGCTGTCGTTTGATTCTGTCAAACAGCGCCTTGATCGCGAGCAATCTCTGTCATTCCTCGAGTTCAACTATATGATCTTGCAAGCTTATGACTATGTTGAGCTGAACAAGCGTTATGGCATGCGTCTGCAAATGGGCGGTTCCGATCAATGGGGCAACATTATCAATGGTATTGATCTTGGCCACCGCATGGATACACCTCAGCTTTATGCACTCACCTCGCCGCTCCTGACCACTTCGTCAGGTGCAAAAATGGGTAAATCGCTCTCCGGTGCGGTTTGGCTCAATGCAGACATGTTGAGCGCTTATGATTTCTGGCAATATTGGCGCAATACCGAAGATGCAGACGTAGAACGCTTCCTTAAGCTCTACACCACCCTGCCTTTGGATGAAATTGCCAAGCTTGCAGAACTTGGCGGCTCGGAAATCAACGAAGCCAAGAAGATTTTTGCCACTGAAGTCACCGCTATGCTGCATGGCCGTGAAGCGGCTGAAGAAGCGGCAGAAACTGCACGCAAAACCTTTGAAGATGGCGAAATTTCCGACAATCTGCCAACAGTCGGCGTTCACCGTGCTACATTGCACGAAGGCATCGGCCTGCTGGCTCTGATGACATTGGCCGGTCTCGTCAACACCAATGGTGAAGGTCGTCGCCATGTTGAAGGTGGTGCAGTACGCCTCAATGACGTTGTCATCAGCGATCCGCGCATGGTCGTCAATGCCGAGCATTTAAACGATCAGGGCGTTATCAAGCTGTCGCTTGGCCGTAAAAAACATATTCTGATCCGCCCTGCATAAGACAGTGAAACAAAGACATTAAAAAAGGCGGTTCATCATGAGCCGCCTTTTTATTTAAAAATCATAAACTTAATCAATTACCGCTGCCGCAACAAAGCTTGTCAGCGCAGCACCAACCGAAAGTGCCACCAATCCTACTTTAACCGTCAGCGATGCAACCTCGCCCGAATGCTTGCGACTGGTGCTATTGAGATAAAACAGAGCGTATCCAATAATAAATATTGAAAATACAATTGCAGAAACCCACTGGGCAAGCTCCGACATAAGAGACGTTCACTTCTGATTGCGTGTTGAGAACTGAATAAAATTAGCATTCATTTATGACGTTAGTATAAATTTTTAATCCTGAAAATCGCCAAAATCAGTGATTATTATCTTTAAGTAATAAAAAAGGCCGGGGCGAACCGCACCGACCTTCCTCAGGCCATTTTCACCAGTGCCAGTACATCCGTGGTCAAAGGTTTAAAATGACAGCAACATTCGCGAACAGCTGACGCGTTACAGCGCTCATAAACAATGTCTTATTTTCTTTATAAGAACATATTGCGTTCAAATTAAGACAATTGCATATTTATAAAAGGATGTGTGATTTTCCAACAATCTGACACCACTTAATAAAGTGGTGAGCGCGCACGGGTTCGAACCGTGGACCTACTGATTAAAAGTCAGTTGCTCTACCTGCTGAGCTACGCGCTCCCTTGGGGAAGAAGTTGTCTCCCTCAGAAGTTGGCCGATACATAAGGCGCACTTTCCGTTTGGTCAACACAGAAAAATCAGAAATCGAAAGAAAACACATTTTATTTCGTTTTTAACGCAAAAACAATTACCATTAATTGATATTCAACCCGGTTAAACACTGAATGGTTGTATATTTTATCCACAGAGCGGCATTTTCTGCTGCAAATTGATTCCTCTAGCTTATTGAAATCGCATCACTTTACCCTGAAACGCGAATCTTCTCACCAAATCCTGTCAATGATTCACTCGATTCTATGTTTTGATTCTGAAAAAGCGAATGATTGCACCTGAAAAACAAAAAAGGCGCTTGTTATAAGCGCCCTTTCAGTAAAATCACCTTTGAAGAATATTACTTCTTTTGAAGACTTTGAATTTTTCCGGCAACAACCCAGCCGATAAATGGTGTTATAATAAAGCTCACGGCAGCCAGAATGATCATAGGATAGACTGGGCTTTTAGCCAAAGCAGGCACCGTCAGAATTACAATAAAGCCAGATCCGACCAAAACCATAAAGGCAATCGAGCCCAGAAATAACGACATCTGCATTTGAGTGGACATAATAACTCCGTTAGGGGCAAAAACTGATCACTTCAAGCCTTAGGCTATCGCGTGAATTAGAATGATTCAATCTTATAAACACTGTTCACGCATTGATCCTGATCAACTTTAAAAATATATCATATTGTAAACAATTAAATTTTATTTGAACTGCATAATGCCGGAGTGAATTTTGCATAGCGAACAATCCATTCTCAAAACCTCAATTACTGTCACAATATTTTTAGCCGGTTTCGGCGTCGTTTTCGGTCTGCTTGCCGGCTCGTTTTCTATTGTATTTGATGGTGTTTATCTGCTCATTGATGCAGCACTCAGTGGCCTTGCATTGATCGTGGCGCGGCTGATCAGCCTCTCTACCCTACCCGAACCGCCTAGCGGCAAATTGCGTGATCGCTTCACCATGGGATTCTGGCATCTGGAACCAATGGTGCTTGGCCTCAATGGCCTGATGCTGACAGGCGTATCCATCTACGCACTGATCAATGCCATTGGCAGTTTGATGTCTGGTGGCCGCCATCTCGAATTCAGTTATGCCGTCTTTTATGCTGCCTTCGCTTTAGTTGTTTGCATATTAATGGGCTGGCTGGAAATGCGTGCCAACCGCAAACTAAAATCAGACTTTGTCGCCCTTGATGCCAAAGCATGGTATATGTCGGCTGGTATTACTGCGGCACTCTTTATTGCATTTATGATCGGGATAATACTTGAAGGCACAAGTCTGGATTGGATGTTACCCTATATCGATCCGGCTGTGCTAACGATTGTATGTCTTATTATTATACCAATGCCGTTTGTCACAATCAAACAAGCGCTGGCAGATATACTTCTATTCACGCCGATTGAACTAAAAGAAAATGCCGAAAGCGTCGCTCAGGAATTTGTCGAGCGTTATGGTTTTCTGTCCTATCGCGCTTATGTCGCCAAAGTTGGACGTGGCACGCAAATCGAGCTTTACTTTATTGTGCCAGCGAATTGGCCTGCAAAAAAACTGGAAGAATGGGATGCCATCCGCGATGAACTGGCAGATGCTCTGGGTGAGAGAAGCCCGGATCGCTGGCTGACCATCGCCTTTACGACAGAGCCTGAATGGGCAGATTAAGTCCTGCCCACGCTGGTTTAGTTCTTTGTCATTAAGGTTGCGGCTGGAGCCGCAACCAAGCCCCCCCACCAGCGCGCCCCATCCAGATTTTCGTTTTTTTTGAACTGACTAATAAAGAGCGCGCTCTCGCCGCCGTTAAAGCATATAATGCATCCGTTATTCCAACCACCACGGTGAAAGTGCAAATCAACAATATGGCCTGCGGCCAGTATGCATGGTTGCCATCAATAAATTGCGGCACAAACGCCACAAAAAACACAATTGTTTTAGGATGAAAAACGCGGTCAGAATATTGCTGCGAAAAGCAAGGCTTGCTGAAATAGGATTGATGGCTGCATCCGTATCATTAGCGTTCATATGACTGCTCCGGATTGCAAGAATACCAAGCCAGATCAGATAGAATGCCCCTGCCCATTTAAGAAGCATAAAAGCAGTTGCGGAACTTGCAAGCAATGCGCCAACGCCGGCCAGAACTAATTGCATAGCTGACGATACTTAATACACCCGCCCGGCACGATACCCACAACAATAGAGGCCGCTATAAAGCCAAACCACAAATGATAGTTCATATACGTCACGCCTGTGCAAATAAAACAATCGGAACGTGGCCATCATCACCATGCAATATTATAAATGCACGACTGTATATAAGTGATAAAACATTTCAATCCACGCTCGGTCAAAAAAAGTCACAACGAACTGACTGCTTTCATAAGCTCTGACATAGCCTGACTTACAGCTAATAACCTCTCGTCTCCCATTTGCTGCGATAATTCTTGTTTTGCTGCTTTCCAGACCGGCACAACATTTATCATTAAAGCCTGTCCGTCATCTGTCAGGTTCAGTCGTTTTCCCGAACGACCACGTCCGCCTTCCGTATATATCAGACCGCGTGTCACCAGATGCTGCACATTACGGCTAAGGGTCGTTGCATCAACCCCCGCACTCATTGCCAACTGAACCACAGTCGCATCTTTATTAGCGCCGACACCAACTAAAAGAGCGAACTGCTCTGCCGTTAATCCAAATG
This sequence comes from Paenochrobactrum sp. BZR 201-1, assembly GCF_044987585.2. Taxonomy (NCBI): domain Bacteria; kingdom Pseudomonadati; phylum Pseudomonadota; class Alphaproteobacteria; order Hyphomicrobiales; family Brucellaceae; genus Paenochrobactrum; species Paenochrobactrum sp. BZR 201-1. The sequence goes on from NZ_JBJDRZ020000019.1 coordinate 37,542, forward strand.
GTTTGAAACATATATTATAATAACGAGTGATTGCGCGTGCCGTCGCTCGTGCCTGAAATGCAGGGCATTCAGAAGCAATCATCTCCAAAGATGCAGAATCCCATTCTCTCATTAATGTCACCTCGACAATTCCATTAAATTAAAATACTGTATATACATTATTTAGCAATATGGAGATAAAACAATGCCAGCATATGTTCATATTAATCTTCGTGTAACAGACCCCATCAAACAAGCAGCTCTTGCGCCGCGCTTTCAAACTGCCCTACAGGATGCAGGTGGAAAAATAGTGCACTTCGGCCCCGTTGTGCAGGTTTTTGAAGGAGATGATACACCTCTTCCGCTGGCTGGCATTTTTGAATTTCCCACACTTGCCCAAGCGACTGATTTTTATAATTCAGAAAAATATATGCCCATCAAGCTGGAGCGCATGCAGGCTCAAGAAGCAAGAATGTTCATCGTCGAAACCAAATAAATTCTGTCACTCGCGCAGTTTTTATCGCGTTCGACAAAACACTATTTTCAATGGCTCATACGGAGCCATTTTTGTTTGTCACCTCGCATTCGCACCATCTTCCCTTTTTAAATTCAAGATTTTTATGCAGACTCACGATAACTCTGCTTGCGGCGCGCCTTACAGCGTCTTATAGGGATAACTTGCCATGACATCACAAAACGTTTCCCCGCTGTTCCCTCATCGCCATTTGCTTGGTATCAAGGGACTATCGCCGCTGGACATTAACTGCCTGCTTGATCTTGCCGATCAGGAAGTGGCTGTTTCGCGCCAGTTTGAAAAGAAAAAATCCATCTTGCGCGGCAGAACGCAGATCAATCTGTTTTTTGAAGCTTCTACGCGCACGCAATCTTCCTTCGAGCTTGCAGGCAAGCGCTTGGGCGCAGACGTCATGAATATGTCTGTCGGTAATTCCTCCGTTAAAAAAGGGGAAACACTGATTGATACGGCCATGACACTCAATGCCATGCAGCCGGATATTCTGGTCATCCGCCATGCCTCTGCCGGTGCTGCCGCTCTTCTTGCCCAAAAAGTTGGTTGTTCTGTGGTCAATGCTGGCGATGGTGCCCATGAGCACCCGACCCAAGCCCTGCTTGATGCCCTCACCATCCGTCGCGCCAAAGGCAAGATCGGTCGTTTGATTGTCGCCATCTGTGGTGATGTTCTCCATTCTCGCGTTGCACGTTCCAACATTTTACTGCTCAACACGATGGGTGCGCGTGTACGGGTGATTGCCCCCTCAACGCTTCTGCCCGCAGGCATTGCCAATATGGGCGTTGAAGTCTTCAACTCGATGGAAGAAGGCTTGAAAGACGCAGATGTCGTGATGATGCTGCGCTTGCAGCGTGAACGTATGGCCGGTTCTTTTGTGCCATCCGTGCGTGAATATTTCCGCTTCTACGGCCTTGATAAAGAAAAATTAAAAATTGCCAAACCAGACGCGCTGGTGATGCATCCCGGCCCGATGAACCGCGGTGTGGAAATTGCCTCCGATGTCGCCGATGGCCCGCAAAGCGCCATTCAAAATCAGGTGGAAATGGGCGTTGCCGTGCGCATGGCCGTCATGGAAGCCCTGCTTGATCCGCGACGCAATCAAAGCACGGGAGAAGCCTGATGAAACCGATCTGCTTTACTAATGCCCGTATCGTTGACCCATCCCGCCAGCTGGATGAAATCGGTAGCCTGATTGTTCAGGATGCAAAAATTTTGGCCGCTGGCGCAAATGCACATAATCAAGGTGTGCCTGACAATTGCGAAATTATCGATCTGCAAGGCAAAGCCATTCTGCCCGGTCTTGTCGATGCTCGCGTTTTTGTCGGCGAACCAGGCGCCGAGCATCGTGAAACCATTGCATCAGCCAGCCGTGCAGCTGCTGCCGGCGGTGTCACCTCCTTTATCATGATGCCGGATACCGATCCGGTGATTGATGATGTGGCGCTGGTTGAATTTGTCAAACGCACTGCACGCGACACGGCCATCGTCAATGTTTATCCGGCTGCTGCCATTACGCGTGGCCTCAATGGCGAAGAGCTGACCGAATTCGGCCTGTTGCGTGCCGCGGGTGCCGTCGGTTTCAGCGAAGGCCGCAATACAATTCATAATACCCAGACGATGCGCCGCGCCCTCACCTATGCACGTGATTTCAATGCGATTATTTCCTGCGAAGCACGTGACCCGTATTTGGGTGCCAATGGCGTGATGAATGAAGGCTTGCTTGCTAGCTGGCTTGGTCTTTCAGGTAGTCCGCGTGAAGCTGAACTTATTCCGCTTGAACGTGATTTGCGCTTGGCAGCTCTTACCAAAGGCTTTTACCATGCCAGCCAAATTTCATGCGAAATGTCGGCCAATGCTATCCGCAGAGCTAAAGCTGACGCTGTGAATGTAACTGCTGGCATTTCCATCAATCACTTATCGCTCAATGAAAACGACATTGGTGAATTCCGCACATTCTTCCGCCTGTCACCGCCACTGCGGCAGGAAGAAGACCGCTTGGCGATGATAGAAGCGGTCAAAGACGGTACGATTGATATTATCGTCTCTGCTCACGATCCGCAGGATGTTGATACCAAGCGCCTGCCATTTGCCGATGCGGAAGCCGGTGCCATCGGCCTTGAAACTCTTCTCGGAGCAGCGCTGCGTCTTTATCATAATGAAGATTTGAGCCTGCTGCGCCTCACAGAAGTGCTTTCCACGGCACCAGCGCGCATTTTCGGCCTTAATGCCGGCACTTTGAAGCCGGATGCTTCAGCGGATTTGATTATTGTCGATCTGGAAGAGCCTTGGGTCGTGCATGAAAAAGACCTGCATTCCCTATCGAAAAACAGTTGTTTTGAAGGTGCACGTTTAACGGGACGTGTTCTGCAAACAATGGTTGCTGGAAAAACCGTTTTCAAACTGTAATATAAAAAATAAACAGGCTATCCTCATCAGATAGCCTGTAAACTTGTCGGCATCGATTCAATCGTTAAATTTTGATGATGCAACTCATAAGAATACCTCATGGGAGGCCCACATTTTTTTAATTATTGCAGCTCTTGCCCTCGGCTATTTGCTGGGCTCCATTCCTTTTGGCCTTGTGCTCACCAAGATGGCAGGGCTTGGCGATGTGCGCTCCATTGGTTCAGGCAATATTGGTGCCACCAATGTGCTGCGCACCGGTAATAAAAAACTCGCAGCCGGCACATTGATTTGTGACATGCTGAAAGGCACAGCGGCTGTATTGCTCGCCAGCTATTATGGCGCAGATTTCGCACTGGCTGCGGGTCTTGGCGCTTTTATCGGCCACACTTTTCCGGTTTGGCTGGGCTTCAAGGGTGGCAAAGGTGTTGCTACCTATTTAGGCGTGTTGATTGCCCTTGCTTGGCAGGTTGCCCTTATCTTTGCCGGTGTCTGGCTGTTGATTGCGCTTCTGACCCGTTATTCATCACTTTCGGCACTTGTGGCCTGCGTGATGGCGCCTATTGCGCTTTATTTGCAAGGTAATATCAACACGGCTATTTTAATGGCCGTTCTGACTGTGATTATTTTCATCAAACATCACGCCAATATCATCCGCCTGATTGATGGCAGTGAAAGTAAGATCGGACAAAAAAAATGAACGATCAGGCGGTTTCACCTCATGGAATACGCCTGTCCGACCAGCAAAGACTGAACTGGCTACGCCTTATCCGCAGTGAGAATATCGGCCCAGTCACATTCAGGGATCTGATTTTACACTGCGGTTCTGCCAGCAATGCGCTGGAAATGCTTCCCGAACTCAGCCGCCGCGGTGGTTCTTACCGTCGTATTCGCCTCGCCTCGCTTGAGCAGGTAACACGCGAAATGGAAGCCGTTGAACATTTGGGCGCACGCCTCATCGGCATGGGCGAACCCGATTATCCGCTTTATTTAAAAAATTGTGATGCTCCACCGCCATTAATTACGGTTCAAGGTGATTTATCGGTTTTCACCAAACCGCCTGTCGGCATTGTCGGTTCACGCAATGCCTCGATTGCGGGCGCACGTTTCACACAAAAAATCGCAGCAGAATTAGGCAAAGCAGGCTTTGCCATTATTGCCGGCCTTGCACGCGGTATTGATGCCGCCGCCCACCAATATAGCTTAAAAACCGGCACTGTTGCGGTATTGGCCGGTGGTATTGATCGTCCCTATCCGCCACAAAATATTGGCCTCTATCACGAGATTCCGGAAAATGGTGGCGCGGTTGTGAGTGAAATGCCGCTTGGCTGGGAGCCGCGTGCACAAGATTTTCCACGCCGGAACCGAATCATCTCCGCTCTTTCATCAGGATTACTTGTCGTCGAAGCCGCAAAACGTTCCGGCTCACTGATTACAGCAAGAATGGCTGGCGAAATGGGGCGGGTAGTATTTGCTGTTCCCGGCTCACCGCTTGATCCACGCGCAAGCGGCACCAATGAACTGATTAAACACGGCGCATTGCTTGTGACCGAAGCCAATGACATTATCGAAGCCTTGTCACCGCAACTGGTTAGGCAAAGTCAACAAAGCACAGACAAGCAATTTACGCACCAACCGGATCAACTGAGTTTGAAAATAGAAGAAGTGGAGCAAGACTATCAGTCGCACTCCTTGCTGAATACAACACCACATCCGGAAAAAATGACGCCTCCTGCTTCCGATAAAGACAGAGAGCAAATCTTTAATCTGTTAAGTCCTGTTCCGGTTTCCGTTGATGAGATTATCCGTCACACAGGCATAGAACCGGCACAGGTTTTTCTCATTTTGCTGGAGCTTGATCTGGCAGGTCAGCTCAGCCGATATCCCAATGGACATGTAGCTTTAATGCCCAGCATGTGAGGGTGAAATTCTAACACCCACGCTCTGATTTTCTTCTGCTTCAATCTGATCGCGGCTTTCAATTACCGCCATTTCAAGCAAGTACACAAGCACATGACAATCCGTCGACTTCGCCATTATCCGCATATCGCAAAGCATATCTTCAATAAATTGCAGAATTTCAATTTTATTAAATCGCCCATCACCCATTAACTCCCCCGCTCCGTCATTTAAAATTGATCATCTGAAATAATTTTAAGTATGGCTCACAATATCGTATTTTCTTTTAGAGATTAAAATTGGTACTCTTGATAAGAGTGCTTATCAACAAATAAAACCAAAGGTTGTATTTTAAACAAAAATCAAGGCGCACTCTTGACCAAATGGTCTGCGCTGTTCATGTGATGGGAAACCCTCGCCATTCGGGCATGTGCGTAAAAACACTGTGGGGGACCAAGAATTTAGGCTGTTGTAATGAACGTCGTCGTTGTCGAATCGCCTGCCAAGGCTAAAACTATCAATAAATATCTGGGATCAGACTATACGGTTCTGGCATCTTTTGGCCATGTGCGCGATTTGCCTGCCAAAGATGGTTCTGTCCGCCCTGATGAAGATTTTGAAATGTCGTGGGAAGTTGACAGTCAATCTTCCAAGCGACTTGCAGATATTATCAAAGCACTGAAAAACAGTGACAGCCTCATTCTGGCAACTGACCCTGATCGCGAAGGGGAAGCCATTTCTTGGCATGTGCTGGAAGTTTTGAATAAGAAAAAAGCAATTGGCGCCAAGCCGGTTAAACGCGTTGTCTTTAACGCGATTACCAAAAAGGCAGTATTGGATGCAATGGCTAACCCGCGTGATATCGACATGCCGCTGGTGGATGCCTATCTGGCACGCCGCGCGCTCGATTATCTCGTCGGCTTTAATCTGTCGCCGGTTTTGTGGCGTAAATTGCCGGGTGCCCGCTCGGCTGGCCGTGTGCAATCTGTGGCATTGCGCCTTGTCAGCGACCGCGAAAATGAAATCGAGCGTTTCGTTCGTGAGGAATATTGGAGCATTGCCGGCAAGCTGCAAACACCACGCAATGATGATTTTGTCGCGCGCCTCACCTCATTGGACGGCAAGCGCTTAGGCAAACTCGACATTAAAAATGAAGAACAGGCAACGGCCATCCGCACTATGCTGGATGGTGCCGAATTTAAAGCAGCTTCTGTTGAAGCAAAGCCTACAAAGCGCAATCCGGGCCCGCCATTCACCACCTCGACGCTGCAACAGGCGGCCTCCGGTCAGCTTGGCTTTAGTGCATCGCGCACCATGCAGGTAGCGCAGCGCCTTTATGAAGGTATTGATATCGGTGGCGAAACAACCGGTCTTATCACCTATATGCGTACCGATGGTGTGCAAATGGCGCCTGAAGCCATTCAAGCAGCACGTGCTGCCATTGGCAAAACCTTCTCCGACAAATATGTGCCGGAAAAGCCGCGCTATTATTCGACCAAGGCCAAAAATGCTCAGGAAGCGCACGAAGCAATCCGTCCGACGGACTTTATGCGCACACCTAAAGAAATGCGCCGCTATCTTGATGACGATCAGGCACGTCTTTATGAGCTGATCTGGAAACGCGCTATCGCTAGCCAAATGCAGTCGGCCGATATTGAGCGCACAACCGTTGATATTGAAGCCACCAATGGTTCGCGTGCTGCCATGCTACGCGCGACTGGTTCTGTCACGCGCTTTGACGGTTTCTTGGCGGCCTATATGGATCACCGCGAAGAAGAAGATGAAGACGAGGACAGCGCACGTCTGCCGGAAATCATCGCCGGTGAAAAACTGGTACGTCAAACCATTGATGCGACCCAACATTCCACCGAGCCACCGCCGCGTTATTCTGAAGCATCACTCATCAAGAAAATGGAAGAACTTGGTATTGGCCGCCCTTCCACCTATGCAGCGACACTCGCCACCTTGCGTGACCGTGAATATATTACGATTGAAAAGCGTAAACTTATTCCGGAAGCCAAAGGTCGTCTGGTAACAGCTTTCTTGGAAAACTTCTTCAAACGTTATGTGGAATATGATTTCACTGCGGATCTGGAAGAAAAGCTCGATCTGATTTCCGACGGCAAACTGCTTTGGAAAGATGTGCTGCGTGAATTCTGGACGGATTTCTCCGGCACGATTGACGGCACCAAAGAACTGCGCGTTACCAATGTGCTGGATGCGCTCAATGAAGCGCTGGCTCCAATGGCCTTCCCTGATCGGGGTGACGGCAGTGATCCGCGCAGCTGCCCCACATGTGGCGTTGGTCAGCTCTCGCTGAAGCTTGGTAAATATGGTGCATTTGTTGGTTGTTCCAACTATCCGGAATGTAAATTCACCCGCCAGTTCAACGGTGAAGAAGGGGCTGATGGCGCCAATGGTTCGAATGAGCCAAAAGTGCTGGGCCAAGATCCCGAAACACAGGAAGATATCACTGCGCGTACTGGCCGTTTTGGCCCTTATTTGCAACGTGGTGAAGGCAAAGAAGCCAAACGTGCCAGCCTGCCGAAAGGCTGGACGCTGGATACGGTGGACTATGAAAAAGCACTGGCTTTGCTTGCATTGCCGCGTGATGTCGGCTTGCATCCTGAAACAGGCAAGATGATTTCTGCCGGTATTGGTCGTTATGGCCCTTATGTGATGCATGACGGTGCTTATGCCAATGTTGAAAATGTCGATGAGGTATTCACCATCGGCATCAATCGTGCTGTTTCTGTACTCGCCGACAAAGCCTCCAAAGGTGGCGGACGCACGCGCTCCACACCAGCAGCTTTGGCAACCCTTGGCGACCATCCGGATGGCGGCTCCATTACGGTGCGTGACGGACGCTATGGCCCATATGTCAACTGGGGCAAAATCAATGCCACATTGCCAAAAGGTAAAGAACCGACAACCGTCACCTTGGAAGAAGCCTTGCAGCTGATTACCGATAAAGCAGGTTCTACAAAGACAAAGGCCAAGAAGGCTCCGGCTAAAAAAGCTGCTGTAAAAGAAAAAGCACCAGCCAAAGCCAAAGCTCCGGCTAAAACAAAAGCTGCGGCCAAGCCAAAGGCTGCGGCTAAAACAACGACGAAAAAGAAAGCCGTAACGGCTGAAGAGGAATAAAAATTGGCACGTCGCTTCCCCACCAATCCCGACAAGGGTAAATCTATGCGTACAGAACGACGTGCCTCAAAAGCAAATTCGGGCCCGCATGATTCTGATCGGACTGATACCAATCTCGCTTATTTGCCGACGCGTGCAGATATTCTCAAATTCATTGAAGAAAATCCTGATCGCGCCGGCAAACGTGACATTGCCAAGGCGTTTAATCTCAAAGGCAATGCGCGTATCCATCTAAAAGATATTTTACGCGATCTCACCGATGAAGGTGAGTTGGAAAAACGTTCCAAAAAATTATCGCGTCCGGGCACCATGCCGTCCATTGCCGTGCTCGACATTACCGGTCGTGACAGTGATGGCGGCCTGATGGCGCGTCCTGCCGAGTGGCCGACAAATGGAAGTGATGATGATGAGAATAAAGCGCCGCTTGTTCTCATTCGCCGCTCCCGTGAGGATAAAGGCCCGATGGTTGGCATTGGCGACCGGATCATGGCAAAAATCTTCCGTAATTCAGATAATTCCGGCCCGCGTTTTACGGCACGTTTAATTAAGCGGCTGGAGCGCCACGAAAATTCTGTGCTTGGTGTTTTGCGCCATTCTGAAAAAGGCGGCTGGCGCATTGAACCGGTTGACAGAAAACAACCGGAAGTGCTGATCGATACAGATCAGATTAGCGAAGCGAAAGCTGGCGATCTGGTTGAAGTTGAGGTCACGCGCTCAAAACGCTTCGGCCCTGTCCGCGGCAAGGTTTCTCAGGTCGTTGGTGCTCTCGACAGTGAAAAAGCTCTGTCGATGATTGCTATCCATGCACATGATATTCCGCATGTTTTTCCGGAAAGCGTGTTGGAACAAGCCGAAAAATGCAAACCGCTGGAACTTGGCAAACGCGAAGACTGGCGCAATATTCCGCTTGTAACCATCGATCCGGCAGACGCCAAAGACCATGATGATGCAGTCTTTGCTGAGCGCGATGAAGACCCGAATAATTTAGGCGGATATATTGTCTATGTCGCCATTGCCGATGTCGCGGCCTATGTGACATCCGGTTCAGCAATGGATAAGGAAGCGCTGCACCGCGGTAATTCGGTTTATTTCCCGGATCGGGTTGTGCCGATGTTGCCGGAGCGTATCTCCAATAATCTTTGCTCTTTACGTGCAGGCGAAGACCGTCCTGCACTCGCAGTACGGATGATTTTCAGCGCTGAAGGGCGCAAAAAATCCCATACATTCCACCGCGTCATGATGCGCTCGGCGGCACATCTGGCCTATGGTCAGGCACAAGCTGCCATTGATGGCGCACCGGATGATGTGACAGCACCGCTCATGGAAAAAGTGCTCAAACCGCTGTGGGAAGCTTATTTTGTCATGAAGCGTGGCCGCGACAAGCGCGAACCGCTCGAACTTGACCTGCCGGAAAAGAAAATCCTGCTCACTTCTGAGGGCAAAGTCGACAAGGTGATTATCCCTGAGCGTCTTGATGCACATAAGCTCATCGAAGAATGCATGATTCAGGCCAATGTCTCAGCTGCCGAATCTTTGGAGCAGAAAAAACAACCACTGATTTTCCGCATCCATGATTCTCCGTCAATGGCGAAGCAGGAAGGTTTGCGCGAGTTTTTGCGCAGCCTCAATATCAGTCTTGCGCGTGGTGCAGAGCTCAGACCATCACAGTTCAACGGCATTCTTTATCAGGTCAAAGACACCGATCACGAAGAGCTCGTTAATCAAGTAGTGCTGCGCTCGCAAAGTCAGGCAGAATACAGCCCTGAAAATATCGGCCATTTTGGCTTGAATTTACATAAATATGCGCATTTCACCTCGCCAATCCGCCGTTATGCCGATCTGATCGTGCATCGCGCGCTTATCGGCTCTCTGCATTTGGGGACTGGCGGTATCACGCCTCAGGAAGAAGCCAATCTAGCAGAAATTGCCGCCGAGATTTCGATAACCGAGCGCCGTGCCATGTTGGCGGAGCGTGAAACCGTTGACCGTTTGATTGCACATCATCTGGCAGGCCAGATTGGGGATACATTTCAAGGTCGCATTTCAGGTGTCACCAAGGCCGGTCTGTTTGTGGCACTTGCGACATATGGTGCAGATGGCTTTATTCCCATTTCAACTTTAGGTTATGAATACTATTTATATGACGAAGCTAATCATTCAGTAGCGGGTGAGCGCAGCGGTAAAGGGTACCGGCTCGGCGATATTGTGGATGTGAAGCTTATCGAAGCCCTGCCGGTTGCCGGTGCACTTCGTTTTGAAATGGTTTCTGAACCGCGTCCACTACCCTCAACGACGAAATCCTATCATAAGTCAAAGAGGGCAAGTCGCATGAGCCGAGGAAAATCCGGTCCCTCAACCGCATTTTCTGGCAGCCGAAAAAGAGGTCGCTGATGAGCGCGTTACAGGTAAAAACAGTTGAAACCCCGCAGGTTTTCGGCGGTGAAAATGAACATACACAACGCCCTGCCCGTTCACTTGGTCAAGCTATGTGGCGTGGTATGCTATGCCGTTGTCCCCATTGCGGTGAAGGCAAACTCTTTCGTAAATATCTGAAATCCGTTGATGAATGCACTGTTTGCGGTGAAGATTATCGCGCCCAGCGCGCTGATGATCTGCCGGCTTACCTGACCGTTGTGATCGTTGGTCACATTGTCATTGCCGGCGCAATGATCATGGAAGCATCAACCACATGGCCGCTGCTGGTGCATCTGGCTATCTGGTCGCCACTAACGGTCATCCTCTCCCTTGCAATGCTCCAACCGATCAAAGGCTCGATCATCGGCCTGCAATGGGCACTTTATATGCACGGCTTCGGCGGCGAAGAAAAAGGGGATGCGTAAAAAACGCTCTCCATTATAAATAAAGAATAACGATCGGCCGGCTTTTATTTCATAAGTGTCGGCCGTTTTGATAAGCATTCAAATCCTGTACCATCTGCATTGCCATGCTGTTCAATTTCAAACAAATTACATGGCGGCAGGATTTTAGGATGGTTTTAAGGGCAATTATTTCATGTCGGCGTTTCAATATAAACCGCGCGATGCAGAATCTTTTCCGCAAAAACCAGTGTCGGACAAGCCTGTTTCCAGAAAACGTCCCAAAGACGCCGCCTCGCTTTTATTGATTGACCGTTCGCAGTCAAAGCCGCGCGTGCTTATGGGGCGGCGCAATGCAAAACTGGTATTCATGCCCGGCAAATATGTCTTTCCTGGTGGCCGTACCGATCTGCAAGACGGCTCAATTTCTTCTGCCTCAGAACTACTCGAAACAGATCAAAATAAACTATTGGCAAGTATGGGATCACGTCCCTCCATGCGCCGTGCGCGCGCCTTGGGACTATGTGCGATTCGTGAAACCTTTGAAGAAACGGGCTTACGTCTCTCCACACCTGTGCGCGTTGGTGATTCCACCGTCTCTGATTATAATCATCCGGAATGGAGTGATTTTTTAAAATCCGGTGACCTACCCCATCTCTCGAAACTTCGCTATTTTGCCCGCGCCATTACGCCGCCACATCATGTCCGCCGCTTTGATACCCGTTTTTTCATGGCTTTTCGCGACACATTGCCCGATTTGCACATGCAAGAACTAAAACCGAGCGGCGAACTGGAGGATTTGAGTTGGCTAACTTTTGATCAGGCACTCAATCTTGATATTCTGGAAATTACCGAATCTATTTTAAAACATGCACAAGTACTGTTAGACGATAACCAACCGTCATTACCCGCTTCTATTCCGGTGGTGCAATATCGCCCCCGTTATGGTCGTTATCATCGCGAAGTAATCTGATTTATGACAAATCTGCCATCCTCTGACGAAGCTGTCGAGTTAAACTGGCGCTCATTGGGCGCAGCCATCGCAACAATCAGTGCCGTTGGTGCTGCAATCGGCTTAGGTATTCCGCTATTAAGCGTACTCCTTGAAAGCCGTGGCTATTCTTCTACCGTCATTGGTGCCAATACAGCCTTTGCCGGTCTTGCCTCCATTGCTGCTGCTCCTCTCGCCTCGCCCATTGCCTCCAGGCTCGGTGTAGTGCGTACCATTTTACTGATGCTGCTTGTCGGTGGTGCCGCTTTTATCGGCTTCCATTTCTTTCAAGATTTGTGGATGTGGTTTGCCCTGCGTGTCATGCTGCATTTTGCATTGACCGTTTTGTTTGTTCTCTCCGAATACTGGATAAACGCTTCCGCCCCACCAGAAAAACGTGGATTCGTACTTGGCATTTATGCCACCTCTCTATCGATAGGTTTTGCTTTCGGCCCTTGGCTGTTTTCCAGAATAGGCAGTGGCGGTATGATGCCTTTTGCCGTCGGTTTCAGCATTATTATGCTTGCGATCATTCCGGTTATCATCGCATGGCGCGACAGTCCGGATTTTGACGAAGGCGAACATGTGCCCTTCCTGCCATTTATTTTTGCAGTACCAACCGCCACGATGGCCGTATTTGTCTTTGGTGCTGTGGAAACAGGCGGCTTTGCACTCTTTCCGGTGTTTGGTGCTAAAATAGGCTATCCTGAGAGCGATACAGCCCTGCTGCTGACAATGATCGGCCTCGGCAATGTTATGATGCAAATTCCGCTTGGCCTCGTCAGTGACCGTATTTCAGACCGGCGCAAGCTATTGCTCTTTTGTGCAATAACCGGATTGGCAGGTATGATCGGCATGCCCTTCCTGCTCGGCAATTGGTATTTACTGGCGGCTTGTCTGTTTTTATGGGGCGGTGTTGTCGCAGGACTTTATACGATCGGCCTTGCCCATCTTGGCTCGTCTCTCAAAGGACGCGAGCTTGCATCAGCCAATGCAGCCTTTGTTTTTTGCTATGCAATCGGCATGCTGGCAGGCCCGCAATTCGTCGGAATAGGCATGGATATTGTCGGCGTAAATGGTTTTCCGCTGGTTCTTGGCATCTTTTTTGCCGGATATGCCCTGATTGCAGCAATACGCTTGATGAGATTCAATAAGCGGGGTTGACATTCTTGTGTTTTTTCGTAGTGTCGCGCGGAATTTCCGCTACCGGGTGAAGTCGCCGGAATCGCTGGCGGTTTCAATTTTAAAAGAGCAGGTATAGCGAAATGGCTAAGGCTAACACGATCAAGATCAAGCTTTTGTCAACCGCAGATACGGGTTTCTTCTACGTTACCAAGAAGAACAGCCGTACAATGACGGAAAAAATGACAAAGACTAAATACGACCCAGTCGTAAGAAAACACGTTGAATTCAAGGAAACCAAGATCAAGTAATCTTGCTCCTGAAATCATTTAAAAAGCCACTCTTTCTCGAGTGGCTTTTTTTTATAAATCCCCCCCGATATTAAACATCAGCCGCGACCAAAAGAACCGCCCCGCCCATAAATGGGTGCAGGCCTTGCCTTGGCTCATGCTTATTGTCATTATCACTTCTAATTCCCATATCTGTTCGGCAAATATGCGAATTACGGTTTAATTCTTTGAATTGGCGGAGAACAACATGGCTATGGATGCTCACGAGATCGAAAAACTCATTCGCGTCGGAATACCTGACGCACAGGTGACGATCCGTGACCTTGCCGGAGATGGTGACCATTACGCTGCTGAAGTTGTTGCGGAGAGCTTCCGTGGCAAATCACGCGTACAGCAGCATCAGATGGTTTATGATGCTTTGAGTGGCAATATGGGCAATGCTCTGCACGCCCTCGCCCTGCAAACAAGCATTCCTGAAAAGGCATAAGCCTTAAAGATCATGCTAAAGCTGTAATTGCCGCAGGGTTCAAGACAATCTTGCATTGAACTTAAAAAAGTGTTTTTTACAGTTTAACAACGAACAGACCGGATCATTTAAATGATCACACCCTACAATTTAGACAGAAATTTCTGCTGATTGGGCGGGAAAAGAGAAGGACGAAGAATATGAGCGGCATCAACGAACTTATTGACAGTGAAGTAAAAAATAATGATGTCGTACTTTTTCTGAAAGGTACGCCTGGTTTCCCACAGTGCGGTTTTTCCGGACAGGTTGTGCAGATTCTGGATTACATCGGCGTTGATTACAAAGGAATCAACGTGTTGGCATCCGATGAAATGCGTCAGGGGATTAAAGAATATTCCAACTGGCCGACCATCCCTCAGCTTTATGTTAAAGGTGAATTCATAGGTGGCTGTGATATTACCCGTGAAATGTTCCAGTCCGGCGAACTGAAAGCACTGTTTGAAGAAAAAGGCATTGCTGTTAAAGCAGCCTGATTCATATCATTCATCTTCATTGGATGTTTGAAGGTGCCGGTCTCCGGCACCTTTGCTGTTTTTGAGCCTCAGTGTTATTTGATGTAATATTGAGGCTTTCATTATCTTCACGAGTTCGTGAGCCAGCTTCTTTTTTTTAAAGATACTGTCATTCATGAATGAGTTTCACTATTCAATTGATATAACCCATCATTGAAAAAAATTTTTAAAACATTATTGCTTGATTATACCGGCCAATCATAAGGCCGGGGGTCGAACGATAATTTTTGATCAACTCAAACGTATTTCACGCGCACGATACACTTGGACAATATGGTTCAGGTGCAGTCGCGGGTTGATCAGATGTATGCCGCAGACAGGAGAGTATTTTGCCAATTGATATAAAACAGGGTCACACAGGACAAGGTAACAGCATGCGCGGTCGGGGCGAATTCATTGCTCTGATTGCTGCTGTGATGGCGATCAATGCTCTGGCAATTGACATTATGCTTCCCGGTTTACAGGAAATTGGGGCAAGCCTTGGTGTCGAATCTGAAAACCATCGTCAGTTCGTTATTACTGCTTATTTGCTGGGTCTTGGCGTTTCTCAATTATTTTACGGCCCGTTGAGTGATCGCTTCGGACGTCGCATTCCGCTTTTCGTCGGAACCAGCATTTATATTGTCACCGCGCTGGCATCCGCTTTTACCACCAGCTTCTCGATGCTGATCCTTTTACGTGTATTGCAAGGTATTGGTGCCGCAGGCACGCGTGTTATCGCTGTTTCCATCGTACGCGACCTATATGGTGGCCGTCAGATGGCGGAAGTCATGTCGCTGATCATGATGGTCTTTATGATCTTGCCGGTCATTGCACCTGCAACCGGTCAATTCATCATGTTTTTTGGTGAATGGCACCTGATCTTTGTTTTCATGGCTATTTCAGCAGCTGTGGTGATGGTCTGGGTTTATTTCCGTCTTCCGGAAACATTGGCGGAAGAAAAAAGACGTTCATTATCTGGCGCAAGCCTCGCACAGTCTTTCAGCCTGGTGCTGACCAACCGTGTTGCCTTCTTTTATATGCTCGGCACCTCGTTCATTTTAGGCACGCTGTTCGGCTTTATCGGCTCCTCACAACAGATTTATGTTGGTATTTATGAGCTTGGTGAATTATTTCCACTGGCTTTCGCCGCGGTAGCAGCCACTATGGCGCTGTCTTCATTCCTGAATTCACGGTTTGTCGGTCGCTATGGTATGCGTCGTATTTCACAAACTATGCTGTTTATCTTTATTGGTTTCAGCCTGCTATGGTTTGTACTGTCATTGAGCTTTGAAGGGCCCGTGCCACTATTCCTGCTCCTGCCGCTTTACATGGTCATCATGTTCTCGTTCGGGCTAATCACGTCCAACTTTAATGCACTCGCCATGGAGCCGTTGGGTGCTGTGGCCGGAACAGCCTCCTCGGTACTGGGCTTCACCCAGACGACTTTGGGCGCGACATTGGGAGCTGTCATTGGTCAGTCCTTTGATGGCACGACTACACCCATTGCATTAGGCTTTACCATTTTGGGCGTTATCAGCTTCATCTGTATGCTGATTGCAGAACGTGGCAAACTCTTTGCTTCACAACATCAGGCACCCAAAGCATAAAAAGCATCGCTATCTATGCAAATGAAAAGTCCGTCATGACATAAAACAATCATGCCGGACTTTTATATTTTAAGAAGCAATCAAAACATCGAAATCTTTTTATCCTTTGCAGTCTGTCAATCGTGGAAAATGTCAATCTCACGTAAAACCCGTGTAAAACTTGACCTTTTGCAACGAATAATGCAGAACATAAAGCGAACCTTATTCGCTTTGTTAGAATTTGCATGGCATGATAAGAATGATTCGTAACAACGCATTGCTTGGGCTTTTGCCCATGTTAAAACGATAAATGACGACCCGTAATTGTCTGCACGTTTGATGCGGTATATTTAATAGATAGGCTGAACCAAAGCACATGGACGACAACAACGATCTTTTTTCAAGTGTTGTGAGTAAAGCCCGTGAAAGGCAAATGACATCGCAGGCTGACATCAGTGCGGTAGCCCCTGCCCCTGTGGCAGAAAAAGCCGCACCAACAATACCTGCCGTTTCTGCTGCACCTTCTGCTCCCACACCGGTTGAGTCCGTCAAGCGTGCAACATTAGCTGCCGATAATGGTGATTATAATGCCTCTGCCATCCGTGTTCTGGAAGGCTTGGAGCCGGTACGTCTGCGCCCTGGTATGTATATCGGCGGTACCGACGAAAAAGCGATGCACCATCTCTTTGCTGAAGTCATCGATAACTCGATGGACGAAGCGGTGGCTGGACATGCAAACTTTATTGAAGTCAGCCTTGATGCTGATGGTTTCTTGTCTGTCAGCGATAATGGTCGCGGTATTCCGATCGATAATCACCCGCAGGTTCCGGGAAAATCTACGCTTGAAGTCATTATGACCAAGCTACATGCCGGCGGTAAATTCGACGGTAAAGCCTATGAAACATCCGGCGGGCTGCACGGCGTTGGTGTCTCGGTCGTCAACGCGCTTTCCGATGTGTTGGAAGTAGAAGTTGCACGTAATCGCCGCTTGTATCGCCAATGCTTCTCGCGCGGTATTCCGCAAGGCGGTTTGGAAGAACTCGGTGAAGTGCATAACCGCCGCGGCACACGCCTGCGCTTCCATCCGGATCCGGATATTTTCGGTAAAAATGCCAAATTTGACCCGACGCGCATTTATCGTATGGCGCGCTCGAAAGCCTATTTGTTCGGTGGTGTTGAAATCCGCTGGAGTTGTGACCCTTCACTTCTCGACCCGAAACAGGATACGCCTGAAAAGGCTGTCTTCCATTTCCCAGGTGGTTTGAAGGATTATTTGTCCACCACATTGGGCAAAGACTTTCAGGTCACACGCGAAATTTTTGCCGGTAAAACCGAAGCGCAAGGTCGTCATGGTGCCTTGGAATGGGCTGTCAGCTGGTATGGTGGCGATGCGTTTGTACATTCTTATTGTAACACGATCCCGACCGGTGATGGTGGTACCCATGAGGCTGGCCTTCGTATCGCTCTCACACGTGGTCTGAAAGCCTATGCCGAACTGACCAATAATAAACGTGCCTCTGTCATTACCACCGATGACGTGATGACATCAGCAGCTGCCATGCTGTCTGTTTTTATTCGCGAACCGGAATTTGTCGGCCAAACCAAAGACAAGCTTGCCACTGTTGAGGCGCAGCGTATCGTTGAAAATGCCATTCGTGATCCGTTTGATCATTGGCTGGCTGCCTCGCCGCAGGAAGCCTCCAAATTGCTCGACTGGGTGGTTGAACGTGCTGAGGAACGTCTGCGCCGCCGTCAGGAAAAAGAAGTCAACCGCAAGACGGCTGTACGCAAATTGCGGCTGCCGGGTAAACTCGCAGACTGCTCACAAAACTCTGCCAACAATGCAGAACTGTTTATTGTTGAAGGTGATTCCGCGGGCGGTTCCGCCAAACAAGCACGTAACCGCACCAATCAGGCGATCCTGCCACTGCGCGGTAAAATCCTGAACGTAGCGAGCGCCGGACGCGATAAGCTTACAGCCAACCAACAGATTGCCGATATTATTCAAGCGCTTGGCTGTGGAACACGGTCAAAATACCGCGAAGAAGATCTGCGTTATGACCGCATTATCATCATGACGGATGCTGACGTGGATGGCGCGCATATTGCTTCGCTTTTAATCACCTTCTTCTATCAAGAAATGCCGGAAATGATCAGTAACGGCCATCTCTTTCTCGCGGTGCCTCCGCTTTATCGCCTTAGCCAAGGTGGCAAAACTGCCTATGCCCGTGATGATGCACATAAGGATGAATTGCTGCGTACGCATTTCAGCGGACGTGGTAAGATTGAAATCGGCCGCTTTAAGGGCTTGGGTGAAATGCGTGCCGAGCAATTGAAAGAAACGACGATGGATCCTGCCAAACGCACACTCTTGCGTGTGGAGATTGATCACAGCACTGAAGAAGCCACCAAGGCAACGGTTGATGACCTGATGGGCACCAAGCCGGAAGCCCGCTTCCGCTTCATTCAGGAAAATGCCGAATTTGCCGACAAACTCGATATTTAGATGGTGTTTTACCGATAAGTTTTTAAGTTCCCAACGTACTGACTAGAGCATGTCTCCCAAAAGTGGGCACCGGTTTTGGGATAAAGACATGCGTAAAAACAAAACGGTAGAGCGAGCACATTGGATACGATTAAGTGAGACACGCTCTAGAAATTGATCATTCAGTTTGTAGGGAGCTTAAATGTGGCGAGAAACATTGTTAATGGTCTGCTGATACAGAATAATAAGCTTTTATTGGCACGTCGTAGTTCTCATCGTCATGCCTATGCTAATTGCTGGAGTTTTCCTGGCGGACATGTCGAAAACGGTGAAACTCAAGAACAGGCTTTGAAACGCGAACTGCGTGAAGAGTTAGGTATTGCACCGCAAAAATACAGCTTTATCTATGAGATAAAAGACCCGAACACTGCCGAAAAAGTCACTTATTATTTGTATATTATAAAGCAATGGGAGGGAAATCCGGCAATTCGAAATGACGAGCATTCCGAATTATGCTGGATCCCCTTGAATGAAGCCAATAATCTCAAAGAACTTGCTTTGGATTCCTATCTGACTGTTTTTAAATATCTGGATAATTACATCAGCCCTGACGCTCAGGCAGACGCACAATAAGGCCGTTGATTTCATCACGAACGCGGATCTGGCAGGAAAGACGCGAATTTGCCTGAACATCATAGGCAAAATCCAGCATATCCTCTTCCATTGCATCAGGTTCGCCCACAATTTCCTGCCAATTTTCATCGACATAAACATGGCAGGTCGCGCAAGCACAAGCTCCGCCGCAATCGGCATCAATACCCGGAATACCATTACGAATTGCCGCCTCCATGACACTGGAACCGTTCGGGCTTTCCACCTCGTAAGGGGTACCATCCGCAGTGATATAAGTAATTTTTGTCATTACCCATCCTAGATTTTATAAAACTCCGGTCATCATCCGGTTAACTCTTTAGTCGTATCCGAGGAGATACGTATTTATGCGTGAAAGTTCAACCAGACAGCGTCAAAGTGACCGCGCTACGATCAGCTGTCCCGGAACCGGCTGGCCTTGTTCATGACGTACAATAATGTTCTGACAAGCCAGACATTCAAAACCATGCGCTTCCACCAAACGACGTAAATAATTTTCTGCGTGCGCAAAACGCTGATAGGCACCAACCATATAATGACGCTTCTGAAAAATTTCATCTGATTGTGTTTCGGATGAAAAAGCAATCACACCACCTTGATTGATATGTGCTTTCAATCCGGCAAAAAAATCTTCCAATGCACCCATATAGGGCAAAACATCAGTTGCAACGATCAAATCCCACGGTGCAGCTGTGTTTTTTTGTAAAAACAACACCGCTTCGCTGACAAATAACGCATCATAATCACCTTTTTCATAGGCGATTTCGATCATGTTTTCAGAAATATCAACGCCGGTTTTGTGCGTGGCAATATCATCCAGCGCATCTGCCGAAAGGCCAGTGCCACAACCAAGATCAAGCATACGCTCAAACTGGCAATCTTCGTCCAACTTCAAAAGTACTTCACGCAATTGCAGCGGCACATCATAACCAAGCTGATCGACCAAAATCGTATCAAACATATCTGCATGCTGATCAAACAACGTTGCCACATAAGCATCCGGCGCTTTAGGCGGCACATCCCCTTTGCCCATACTGGCAAGTCTGACAGCAGCACCGGCATGATCAGAAGGATCGATTTGCAAAACTTCCTTATAAGCTAAGCTGGCAGCTTCAAAATCACCGGCTTTTTCAAGGCTTAACGCGCGCTCATAAGCTTCTTCCAAGGCTTCTTCATCAAAAGCTGCCGGTGTTTCATTATTCAAAGTCATTCTTTTTCCTTCGGCGAGCAAGTAGCGCATCAGCACACTTACAGCTTTTTATTGATATCCGTTTGGATTTTTACACTGCCAGTTCCACATGTCCTGACACATATCATTGAGTGTTTTTTGCGCCGACCAGTTCAATATCTCTTTTGCCCGTGCTGGATCGGCATAATATTCAGCAATATCACCAGCTCGACGCTGAGCAATCTCGTAAGGAACCGATTTTCCAGTCACTTTTTCATAAGCCCTGATTACTTCAAAAACACTATATCCCTGCCCTGTACCCAGATTGAGTGTCAAACATTGCGGCTCATCCAACATTTTCAAGGCTCGCACATGACCTTTAGCCACATCTTCCACATGGATATAATCACGCACACCCGTGCCGTCATGGGTCGGATAATCATTACCCCATATGGTCAATTTTTCACGTTTGCCGCTTACAACTTGCGCAATTAATGGCATCAGATTATTAGGCACACCTTTCGGATTTTCACCTATTAACCCGCTTTCATGCGCACCAACAGGATTGAAATAACGTAAAATAGCAATTTGCCAACTCGGATTACCACGATAAATATCGCGTAAAATATCTTCCACCATCAGTTTGCTGCGCCCATAAGTATTGGCGGGCAGCAACCGGTGATCCTCGGTAAATGGCAACTGCTCCGGCTCGCCATAAACTGTTGCCGATGAACTAAATACAATCCTTTTGACATCCACCGCACGCATAGCTTCCAGCAAACGAATAGTGCCGACTACGTTGCAATCATAATAATGCAACGGTTTTTGCGTTGATTCCGTCACAGATTTAAGGCCGGCAAAATGCATCACTGCATCACATTTATGACGCTTTAAAACTTGCTCCAGAAATATACGGTCACGCACATCACCTGCTTCGCGAAACAGCTTCCGTCCTGTAATTTCTTCCACCCGACGCAGAATTTCCGGATAACTATTATCAAAATTATCAACGACCACGACATCATAGCCAGCCTGCAACAGCTCAACACATGTGTGCGATCCGATATAACCGGCACCTCCGGTCACCATAACAGCCATGTTTCTGCCTTCCTGAAATGCCTTATCCGCTGCGCCTTCATATTATATCGGTCAATCTCACAAAATTGAAAGGAATGATCAAAAAATAGATGAGGCAACGCTCAACCATGATAGACATATTGAGAATCGCATAGCATCGCAACGGATAGATTTGGAGACTATTTTGCAACCTTCCGGCAAAATTGAAAGACTGCTTGAAATCATGGCAGCACTTCGCAATCCTGAAACTGGCTGCCCTTGGGATGTAGAGCAAAGCTATGAAACTATTGCTCCTTATACTTTGGAAGAAGTCTATGAAGTGCTGGATGCTATCGAGCGTCAGGACAAAGATGATTTACGCGAAGAATTAGGCGATTTGCTGTTGCAAGTCGTGTTCCATGCGCGCATCGCCGAGGAAGAAGGCGCATTTGACTTTGAAGATGTCGTACATGCCATCACCCATAAAATGATCCGTCGCCATCCGCATGTGTTTGGCGATGAAGAAGCCCGTAATGCCGGTATGGCTAAAGGGGCTTGGGGGCGCATTAAGCAGGAAGAAAAAGCCGAACGTGAACAGCGCCGTGCTAACGCGGGATTGCCTACGTTGGGGAAGAACGGTTATCTCGATGATATTCCACGTGCTTTTCCTGCATTATTGCGCGCTTTAAAGCTCCAATTAAAGGCTGCCAAAGTTGGCTTTGACTGGAGCGAGCCGGAACCGATTCTCGCAAAGATCGAAGAAGAAATAGCAGAACTCAAACAAGCGAAACTATCGGCTGATCAGAAGCATATTGAAGAAGAATATGGTGATTTGCTCTTTGCTATGGTCAATCTGGGACGACATATGAATATCGACCCGGAAATTGCTCTGATGCGTGCCAATGATAAGTTTCTCAACCGGTTCCACTATATCGAGAAAAGCCTCAAGCAAAACGGTTCATCACCGGAACAATCCAATTTGGAAGAAATGGAAACGCTCTGGCAAAAAGCCAAAGCAAGCGGTTTGTGATGGTTTCTTGATCACAATCAATGCATCTGCGGCTCCAGCATTTAATATCCAAATATCACACCAAAGGGGATTTCATGTTCAAGCATATTCTAGTCGCAGCCGATGGCTCCGAAACCTCCATCAAAAGCATCAAATATGCTGTTGAACTGGCCAAAAAACATGAAAGCAAGCTCACGGTTCTGACCGTCAGCATTCCCTATTCCCTCTCAAGTTTCACGGTAGCATGGCAAAATGCACCAATCGACAGCGATGATTACGACAAAACCATCGAAGAAGCCGCCTCCCGCATTCTGCAAGAGGCAAATGATATTGCCACTGTTTCCGGCGTTGTGATGGCTACGCGTCATATTTCGGAAGTGTCTGCCGCCACAGCGATTGTCGACACTGCCGATCAATTGGATTGTGATCTGATCATCATGGCCTCACACGGACGACGCGGCGTCGTAAGAAGGCTTTTAGGCAGCCAGACCAACGAAGTTTTACAAATGAGCCGGATACCAGTGCTGGTCTATCGCTGATAGAAAATAAGATTCGTACTATTTTTCATATATTTATCTTCGGTTTTTGATATTTTGATGCGACTGATTATATCCGCCGCATCATTTTTCTAACGATCCAAAGCCGATAATCGTTTTTTTAAATTTTAGCCTGTGGGTAATGAAAACTTTTGTCATATTCTGCAAAATACAGCATTGACGAATGCAATATATAACATTAAACAACCACTCATGTTCAGCAGCAATGCTAAACAGCTAAGGCCTTCAAATAGAAAGCCTCTTTTAAAATGCGCGGGTGTAGCTCAGTTGGTTAGAGTGCCGGCCTGTCACGCCGGAGGTCGCGGGTTCGAGCCCCGTCACTCGCGCCATTTTAAAAACAACAGTTGAGAATTCTCCTGCATTTCCTTCCGGTCTTTAAACTACCCATTCATGGTTATGACTTTGATAATCATTGCTCTGCTTTGGTAAAAACGCCTTTGCATGATGATCTTTTAAAATAATATTTTTTGACTTTAGAAATAAAAAGCCACCCATTAAGGGTGGCTTTTAACTGAGCAAAATTGAACGCTTAACTCACATCACAAGGAAAGACCAGCTGACGATTTCAGCTGCGGTTTTCTCAAATGCTTGGTCCAAAGCAGCAAGATAAGCATTATTACCGCTACCACGAACCTGCACGACATTACGGAATACTTTCGTTGATCGTATATGTCCGTTCTTATCATCCATAACCCGTACAGCAAGCTCAACGACTGCCGTTTGCGGTGATGTGGATGCACGAATGCCGAATTCACGAATATCTGTCAGTATCTGATAATTGATCGCCAGACCATCACCCGGACGCCCTACGCCACCGAGCAAGCCGGTATTTTCGTAAGCCTGCACAAGACGCGACTGGATAATATTCGGCAGACGATCCCCCCATTGGGCACCGCTCAGATATGCAATTGATCCCGATGCCGGATTGACCACAATATTCTGACTATCTAGTGCCTTGAGTGCGGCAGGAGCTGCCACCAAGATTTGTACAGATTTACGGCTTTTTGCTGTAACTGCGGAGTTTGGCGCACTCAAACTATAGGTATCAAGCGGCGCGGTGGTGCCGCAGGATGCCATTAAACCGGCAAGTCCAGCAATCATCAAGCCAAAACGGGCTCGCTTCAGGAGCTTGACATCAAATTGACTCATCGACGTGATCTCCCGTCATATTGCGGCACATTACCCTGACCGCCAAAGATAATACGTTGCGGATTCTTCTCAAGATCGGTGATGGCCTGCTCGATACGCTGGATCGCACGTCTGCTCTCATTGACCGCAGTCTCCACATCACGCAATCCCTGCCCCGAGAAACGCTGTATATTATCGGTAATCGGTGCCATACGATTATTAAGATTATCGGAGGTTTTACGGATTGATTCGAGCGTTGCATTAAGCTGTGCAACAACACCGTTTTTATCATCAGCAGACAACATATTATCTGCTTTTTGCATAATATCTTCCACACGCATCGAAGCATTATTCAGTCGTGACATCATTTCACGCGCATCCTTGATCATCAGCTGAATGTCTTCTGCATTTGAACCAAGTTTCTCAACAATGTCGGAATTTTTGGCCAAAGCATCTGTGAAGGTGCGCGTGTTTTTCACTGTATCTGTCAGTGGCTCACGTACATCGCGGATAAAACCTTCCAAAGCACCGATAGCACTGTTGGCACGGGCAAAAATATCCTGTGCCGTGGCAAGCAAATTGTTCACAATCGACGGATCGGCATTGATACGGGCAACATAGCCCCCTTCATTAGCTGTGGTCAGCAAATTCGGCTCATCCAGACGGCCACCTTTAAGCTCGACATAAGCCTGTCCGGTCAAACCCTGGAAGCCAAGAGTTGCAACCGTTGAACGCGTGATCGGCGTTGTTGCATTCACCTGCGTCAACACAATCACCATATCAGGATTGGTTTCATCCAGATGGAGACGGCGTACATCGCCGACTTTAATCCCGTTGAACAGCACCTGACTGCCCTGCGCAAGGCCTGTGACAGAGCCCGGAATTCTGATTTCGAGCGGCAGTGAATCGCGTGCCTCACCATAGCGCGCAATCCAATACACAAATCCGAAAGCAATGAGGCTGACGATCAGTGTAAAAACGCCCACCAGAACGTAATTGGCTTTCGTTTCCATAATTTACCCTGCCTGCGAGCGGAAAGTGCCGGGTCTGCGCCGGCTCGGTGCGGAAAGATCAATCTGCCGCGCCCGCTTGCCACGAAAATAAGATTTAACCCAAGGATCATCAAACTCCAGCATTTCTTCCATACTGCCGCTGACGAGTACTTTTTTATTGCCCAATACCGCTATCCGGTCACAAATTGCAAACAAACTGTCAAGATCGTGGGTCACCATATAAACGGTCAATCCCATCGTATCGCGCAAATTAGCGATCAGATCATCAAATTCTGCTGCACCAATCGGATCAAGTCCGGAAGTCGGCTCATCAAGAAACACCACATCCGGATCAAGCGCCAAAGAACGGGCCAAAGCTGCACGTTTGATCATACCGCCGGAAAGTTCAGACGGAAACTTTTCGGCCGTATCAGGTTTCAGCCCCACCAAATCAATTTTCAATCTGGCCAGCTCATCCATCAGCTTTGGCGAAAGATCGAGATATTCGCGCATTGGTACCTGAATATTTTCCAAGACATTCAGCGCAGAAAACAGCGCACCATGCTGGAACAATACCCCCATACGCATATCAACGGCCATTTTTGAACGTTCATTCAAACCATCAAGATTTTGTCCGAACACTTCGATTTTGCCGGTTTTCTTAGGGGTCAGGCCTAAGATTGCACGCATCAAAACAGATTTTCCGGAACCTGACGGCCCGATAA
The DNA here is from genome assembly GCF_044987585.2 of Paenochrobactrum sp. BZR 201-1. Taxonomy (NCBI): domain Bacteria; kingdom Pseudomonadati; phylum Pseudomonadota; class Alphaproteobacteria; order Hyphomicrobiales; family Brucellaceae; genus Paenochrobactrum; species Paenochrobactrum sp. BZR 201-1. The sequence goes on from NZ_JBJDRZ020000019.1 coordinate 63,092, forward strand.
AACCCAAGACTTCACCGGGGTAAATATCAAGATTGAGCTTGTCCAGCACAGTGTTTTTGCCAAAAGCCACAGTGACATCACGAACAGAAATAATCGGTTCATGTTCATTATTGCCCATTGTCTCATGCTCACCGTTGCTCAAGACATGTGCTTTCTGGTTATCTTGATACTGCTGCTCCATATATACTCTTTAACTCAATCTGACGTATTTTACGAATATCAATAATATTCTAAAATGATTATTCTTTAGACCTGTGATCATTTAGTCATGGCAATGATTGTTATAACCACTTTTATTGCTGTACCTCATTAAAAATCAATCGCAGCATAGAACATTGCAAACAAACCATCGATCACAATCACCACAAAAATGGATTTGACCACCGAAGCTGTTACACGCCGACCCAAAGATTCTGCACTGCCGCCAACTTTCAAACCTTCGACTGAAGCCATAATACCGATAATCATCGCCATGAACGGCGCTTTGATCAATCCTGCAAAATAAGTATTCAATGCTACCGCATCATGCAGACGCGCAATAAATGCCTCTGGTGAAATATTGGAATAAAACCATGCAACGCCACCGGCACCCAAAAGGGCTGCCACATCGGCCAGAATAGTCAACAATGGCAACACAATCACCAAAGCGACCAAACGCGGAAAAACCAATACACCGACAGGGTTGAGCCCCATAACCTTCAAAGCGTCAGTTTCCTCACGCATTTTCATCGAACCGATTTCTGCGGTAATCGCACTGCCTGACCGGCCGGCAATCATAATGGCCGTCAGCAAAACCCCCAGTTCGCGCAATACCAAAATACCGACAAGGTCAACGACAAAGATTTCAGCACCGAAATAACGTAACTGGAACGCGCCCTGCTGCGCAATAATTGCTCCGACAATCATCGACATCAACATGACGATGGGTATTGCACCCACGCCCATCCGGTGCATTTGATGCACGATTGCCGGCATACTGATACCAGTACCGCGCCCCTGCTTCATTTGCGACCCGCGAATAGTGGATCCTAAAATATACATCGACATTTTAAAGTCTTTGTACATCGAGAAGACACCTTCGCCGATTGCGGCAAAAAATGTCGTCAAGAAGAAGTCTTTTTTGTCTTTTTTGCGCTGCGTAACAGGTTCGACTGCCTTGCCGACCTCTTGCATCAATGGCTGCCAACTAGCCTTCAAGCCGATGATCTCAACCTGAACATCAGTCCGCTCAAATGATTGACGCAGACGCTCGATCAACCAAGCACCTGCTGTATCCAACCCCTGCACATCGCTCATATCAATCTGGATGAAACCGGAACGATGCGAACGCTCAAGCTTGCGCATCTGCATATCGATCTGGTTGACACAATGCGTCGTCCAACGACCGCTCAAGCAAAGCAGTTCGCCGTTTTCCTGTTTCGTGACGCTGATTTGGGGGGCGGCACGCATTTGTTTTTTTGCATCACTTACAGTGTCGGTCAACATGCAGCTTTCTATATACGAGTCGCACAAACCTTAACAGCCTATTAAAATTGGCTTTATTTCGATCAATATACAACCGTTTAGTTAAGCGCATTTAGCAGACGAATGACAGAAAAGCGATAATCCTATAATAAAGATATTATTATAACATCTGGATGCTTGCTGCATGTCGATTTAAGCTTTAATGCAGAAGGAGAAGTTTGCCAATGATACCGGAGCACTCCTGATGCCACCGCCTGCGCCATATCATCATAAGCCAGCCACATATCTTGATATGTGTTTAAAAGCGGGCGCATTCAGCGGCGACAAATCATCACCTTTAAGTGACATGAATATTCGTTAAAGGTGATTATCAATTCTGGCTCTAATCACCAAACCAATCCCTGATATATTGCTTTGACCGTAACAGAGGAAAATACTGTCAAGGCAGAAAGCGGAAAAATCACGCTGATGAAACAGGATGGCTGCCAGAGTAATATTATGAAAGCGAGACGAACATGACGACTAAAACCCCTTCGGGCCGTTCAGATTTCGACGAAGCAGCGCTTTATTTCCATCGCTACCCGAAGCCGGGCAAACTGGAAATTCAAGCGACCAAACCTTTAGGCAACCAGCGTGACCTTGCACTCGCTTATTCGCCAGGTGTTGCAGCGCCTTGCCTTGCCATTCAGGAAGATCCGGCATTGGCTGCCGATTTTACTGCTCGTGCTAATCTTGTGGCAGTCGTCTCCAACGGTACCGCGGTTTTAGGCCTCGGCAATATCGGCCCGCTTGCTTCCAAACCAGTGATGGAAGGTAAAGCAGTTCTCTTCAAAAAATTTGCTGATATTGATGTTTTCGATATCGAAATTGATGCTCTCAAAGTCGAGCAAATGGTTGATACCATTAGCGCGCTGGAGCCGACCTTCGGCGGTATCAATCTCGAAGACATCAAAGCACCGGAATGTTTTGAAGTTGAAGAGCAGCTTCGTGAAAAGATGAATATTCCAGTATTCCATGACGATCAGCACGGCACGGCGATTATAGTTGCAGCCGCTGTCATGAATGGTCTGGAACTTGCCGGTAAAAAATTGAGCGATGTCAAAATCGTCACCTCCGGTGCGGGTGCTGCCGCAATCGCGTGTCTTAACCTTCTCGTCTCGATGGGTGCAAAACGCGAAAATATCTGGGTCAATGATATTGATGGTCTGGTTTACGACGGTCGCAACACATTGATGGATCGCTGGAAATCCGTTTATGCGCAAAAAACCGACCATCGCGCATTGGCAGATGTCATTGGTGGCGCAGATGTATTCCTCGGCCTTTCCGCCGCTGGCGTTCTCAAGCCTGAACTCTTGAGCCAGATGGCACCAAATCCGCTCATCATGGCACTGGCCAATCCGACACCCGAAATTATGCCGGAAGCTGCACGCGCTGTTCGCGCCGATGCAATCATCTGCACCGGTCGCTCCGACTATCCAAATCAGGTCAATAACGTTCTTTGTTTCCCTTACATCTTCCGCGGTGCATTGGATGTTGGCGCAACCGCCATCAACGAAGAAATGAAGATGGCAACTGTGATGGCGATTGCTGGTCTGGCACGTGAAGAAGTGTCGGATGTTGCAGCCAAAGCCTATTCGGGCGATACGCCAAGCTTCGGCCCTGACTATATCATTCCATCACCATTTGACCCTCGCCTCATTTTGCGCATTGCACCAGCCGTTGCAAAAGCTGCAATGGACACCGGCGTTGCCACTCGCCCAATTGAAGATATGGAAGCTTATATTGATAAGCTTAACCGTTATGTCTTCCGCTCCGGTCTTATTATGAAACCGGTTTTTGCCGCATCCCGTTCGGCCAGCAAAAAGCGTGTTATTTATGCTAATGGTGAAGATGAACGTGTGCTGCGTGCAGCACAAGTGGTGTTGGAAGAAGGCATTGCTATTCCAACCCTTATTGGCCGCCCAAGTGTAATCGAAACACGCTTGAAACGTTTTGCCCTCAAAATCCGTCCCGGAGTTGATTTTGAAATCATCAACCCGGAAGATGATCCGCGCTACCGTGACTATGTCGAGCTGATGCACAAGCTGACTGGTCGCCAAGGCATCACACCGGAAGCGGCGCGTGCGCTGGTTCGCACCAACCCGACTGTGATTGCGGCTTTGGCAGTGGTGCGTGATGAAGCCGATGCGCTTATCTGTGGCTTGGAAGGTCGTTTTGAACGCCAGCTAACATTGGTTAAACAGATATTGGGCATTGAAGCACCATTGCGTGATCTTTCAACGCTCAGCCTGCTGATTTCTCCGCGTCAGACTTTATTCTTCACCGACACCTATGTGAATATTGATCCGACCGCAGAAGAAATCGCCGAAATGACTATTCTGGCTGCGAAAGAAATTCGCCGCTTTGGTATTGAACCGAAGGCGGCACTTCTCTCGCATTCCAACTTCGGCTCGCGCGATTCCGAAAGTGCAGCCAAAATGCGCAAAGCCTGCAACATCTTACAACAGATTTCGCCCGAACTTGAAGTTGATGGCGAAATGCATGGCGATGCGGCTCTGTCGCAAATCCAGCGTGATCGTGTCTTCCCGAATTCACGCCTCAAAGGCGAAGCCAACTTGCTGGTGTTCCCGAATTTGGATGCTGCCAACATCACCATGAATGTGGTGAAGATGATGACAGATGCACTGCATGTCGGCCCGATCCTGCTGGGTGCAGCCCGTCCGGCGCATATTCTGACCCCATCGGTAACCTCGCGCGGTATCGTCAACATGACAGCTTTGGCTGTTGTGGAAGCTTCACAACGTGCAGTTCAAAAATAAACTCAAGGTTGCAAAATGCAACTATTAGTAGTTAGTTAACTATAATATGCAAATATTCCCCCAGATTTCATTCATCGTTCTGGGGGAATATCGACGTGCAATATACTTCACGACTTTCAGTACGCATTTTTACTTTTTTTATATTTTTGACATTAACCTTGATTTTAGCTGGCTGTTCACAAACAAGCCAACCTAATAGCTGCACGGCAGATCAAAAAAACAAACTAATCAAAGAATATAATTTACTCAGCTATCAAATAATTAAAAAACGAAGTGAACTTATCACTGCGCATGAGAATATATTAAACTCCAATTGCCGAAGATCACCATTTTCTACTCGCGGGAAATCTAAATTCTGTGACTGGCAAGTTGCGAAAATTGCTGCACTTCAGTCAGATATGCAAACATTGCAAAATCAGGCAGAGATCTATCACGCCGTGATCAATGGCAACTCAATTACACATCCTTCATTACGTGATGACGGATGCACTATTCGCGATAGCCATCGATATAAGCAGAAAATCAATGCTTCACGAAAAACAGATAAAACATCGGCTCGAGCAAAAGCTGCAAAATATTCAAAGCTGAACAACGCGGAAAATTCCGTTAAAGAATTGTCTGGAAAACTAGAAAGACACCCGTTGGAGGATGAGGAATATAAGGTCTACACACCGCCGGCATCGGTGAAAATTACCCATGAAATAATGCCGGAAACACTGGATAAAAAAGACAGCGAGCTAAAAAACGAACCGGTTAAAGCTTTGTCCTTTTCACCGGTTTCACAGGAGCTAAAAAACGTGGCAGCAGGGGCAGAGCGCCCCTATCAGCCCGATCCAAAAATTAGGGTAGTCGGTTCAAAGTTCTTTCCCGACCAAGAAGCGGTAACATCTCAGCCAGTTCCGGACCAGACTCCTTAAGTGTCAATGCCAAACGCAAGGGCATGAACAAAGATTTGCCCTTGCGTCCTGTGGCAGCCTGCACTTGCTTCGTCCATGTTTTCCATGTGGTATTGTCCCATGGTTCAGCTGGCAAAAGTGCAAAAGCTTCACGAACAAAATCACGGTCTTCGTCAGAAAGTTCGGGCTTGTCGCGCAAATCGCCAAACACAATCGGCCACCAAAGAGCCGCATCGGCCACACGTTCCAGATTGCCGCGAACCAGCAGCCAGAAACTTTCGGCTTTGTCACCTTGAATGCCCTGCTCTGCCAAACGGTCAGCAACATCGGCATAGCTATATTGATGGATCAATGCACGATTTAATGCATCCAAATCAGACGGATCAAACTTGGCAGCAGATTTGGATGTAGCCGCGGCATCAACTTTTGTCGCAAGCTCCGCCATTGTTGCAACAGGTACCACATTTTCAGAGGTACCAATCAGCACAGCCAAAGATGCAACCGCCATAGGCTCATAACCACTGTCACGTAGGCTCCCGATAGACAATGCACCACTGCGCTTCGACAGCCCCTCACCTGAAACGGTGGTCAGCAGATTATGATGCCCAAACACTGGCGGCTTTGCACCAAGCGCTTCAAAAATTGCAATCTGCACACCGGTATTGGTGACATGGTCATCGCCGCGAATAATATGGGTGATGCCCATATCAATATCATCAACTACGGATGGCAGCGTATAAAGATAAGTTCCATCCTCGCGCACCAGCACCGGATCAGACATTGAAGCCAGATCGACAGTTTGTGGGCCACGCACCAGATCATCCCAATGCACTTCGGTACGCTGGGTTTCAAATGGATTTTCAGCAAAATTTGGCAGCAGGAAGCGCCAATGCGGCTTGCGGCCTTCAGCTTCAAAAGCCGCTTTTTCTTCTTCCGTAAGTTTCAGTGCTTCACGACCATAAACCGGCGGTAGGCGACGGGTCAGGCGAATTTTACGGCGACGCTCCAGCTCTTCTGCTGTTTCATAGCAATCATAAAGTAGCCCTGCTTCTTTCAGTTTATCAACTGCCCGCTGATAAACATCAAAACGCTTTGACTGATATTCAACGCGCGAAGGTTTGATACCCAGCCAATCAAGATCGGTAGCGATGGCTTCCGAATATTCTTGTTTGGAGCGTTCAACATCGGTATCGTCATAACGTAAAACATAATTGCCGCCATTTTTAAGGGCAAACAACCAGTTAAACAAAGCAGGACGGGTATTGCCGATATGGATATATCCCGTTGGTGACGGAGCAAAACGCACTGTAACAGTCATCTGATTTACTTTTCTAAAATGTCTCTATAGCGATTGGTGATCGGATAACGCCGATCACGACCAAAATTTTTCGTGGTAATTTTTACCCCCGGTGCAGATTGTCGGCGTTTATATTCAGCAATATACACCAAATGCTCAATGCGTTTAACCACAGCCCGATCATGCCCGCGCGCAACGATTTCGCTTACACTCATGTCACCCTCAACGAGACATTGCAGCATGTCATCCAGTTCCGGATATGGTGGCAGGCTGTCCTGATCAGTTTGATTTTCACGCAGTTCTGCGGTTGGCACCTTGGTGATGATATTGGCCGGTATCACCTCGCCTGCATGCCCCAAGGATGTGGCAGGAACATGCTTGTTTCGCCATTCACACAAAGCATAGACGCGGGTTTTATAAACATCCTTTATCGGATTGAAACCGCCATTCATGTCACCGTATAGCGTCGCATAACCAACAGCCATTTCCGACTTATTACCGGTGGTCATCACCATTGAGCCAAACTTATTCGACAGTGCCATCAAAATGGTACCGCGCGCGCGGCTTTGCAGGTTTTCCTCCGTAACATCGCTTTCTGTTCCAGCAAAGAGCGGAGAAAGCGCGCTTAAGAAACCTTCAACCGGTTCGGCAATCGGCACAATATCATAACGGCAGCCCAACGCCTTGGCGCAATCGGCAGCATCTTTTAAGGATTCTTCCGTGGTATAACGATAGGGAAGCATAATACCGCGCACACGATCAGCCCCAAGCGCATCAACTGCAATGGCAGCACAAATGGCTGAATCGACACCACCGGAAAGCCCGAGGATCACATCCTTGAAACCATTTTTATTGACGTAATCGCGCAAGCCCAGCATACAAGCTGTGTAATCAGCTTCCAAATCATCCGGCAGCGTTGCAATGTTATTGCTTGTACAAACCCAGCCATCTTCGCCGCGTGCCCATTCTGTCACGGTTATTTGCTCTTCAAACTGCGGCATTTGCAATACTAGCGAGCGATCAGCATTGAAGATAAACGAGCCGCCATCATAAACCAGCTCATCTTGTCCACCAACCTGATTGGCATAAATCAGTGGCAGACCGGTCTCGATCACCTGGCGCAACACAACCTGATGACGCATTTCTAATTTATCACGCTGATAAGGCGAACCATTGGGCACCAGCAGCAGTTCTGCGCCACTTTCACACAAGGTTTCGGCCACGCCGAGATCACCCCAAATATCCTCGCAAATCGGAATACCAATGCGGATACCGCGGAAATTGACCGGCCCCGGCAGTTCACCACTGGCAAAAACGCGTTCTTCGTCAAATTCGTCGTAATTAGGCAAATCAACCTTAAACCGTTCGGCAATGATTTCGCCACCATCCAACACAACAACCGCATTATAAAGTTTGCCATCACGCAAAAGCGGCATGCCAATGATAACACCAGCGCCTTGATCGGCGGTATCTGCGGCAAGTTCTTTAACCGCCTTCTCACAAGCAGCAACAAAGCTTGGGCGCAACACCAAATCTTCCGGCGAATAGCCACTGATGAACATTTCAGTAAACAGCACAAGATCAGCACCGGCAGAGACAGCTTGTGCCCGTGCAGCACGCGCTTTTGCCAAATTTCCGGCAATATCACCCAAAACAGGATTGAGCTGTGCAATCGCAATTCGCATCATGGCAGGATTCTCATCAATGTGACTCATGAGAAAGCTTTACCCTGCGCGTGCTATGGATGCAATTGTCAGCAACCGCCATTAGCCCAAAAGACGATATGTGCCGTCTTTCAGTTCAACCAATAGGTATTGATCAACACATAGCCCCAAATGGTTGCTGCAGCGATAATCACAATCAGCACAGCCAGCGAACCGGCATCTTTGGCAATCTGGATATTCTTGTTAAAATCGGTAGTGACAGCATCGCAGGCAGCTTCAATAGCTGTATTGATAATTTCAACCAGCAACACCAAAACCACAGCGCCAATCAATACCAAAAAACTTAAAAAACTTGGCGCCAGAAAAAACGCCACTGGTAAAGCGATCAACAATAAAACCAATTCCTGTTGCACAGCCTTTTCATGGCGCGCCATATGGCTCAGTGCTCTGATTGAATTGATAAAGGCCAGATAAATACGACGCATTGCTCATCCGTTTTGCGAAATTTAAACTGGTCTTTAGCCGAAAGAACCCGATCAAGCCAAGTTGATAATCTGGGTTTGAAGCGAATATGTCAGGAAACCAAGATTTTTACATAGAAAAAAGGCGGAAAACTCATTTTCCGCCTTTCCAGATATTTTAAGCAGTTGCTGCTCTGGCAACCGGATTGGCGTCGCGTTCATTTTTCAGAAGCTCTGCGAGCAAGAATGCCAGTTCAATGGCCTGATCTGCATTGAGGCGCGGGTCGCAATGGGTGTGATAGCGGTCAGACAGATCATCAGCAGAAATCGCGCGCGCACCACCGGTGCATTCAGTTACATTCTTACCGGTCATTTCGATATGAATACCACCCGGATGAGTACCTTCTGCCTGATGGATGGCAAAGAAGTTTTCCACTTCTTTGAGAACACGATCAAACGGACGGGTCTTGTAACCGCCGGCACTGATTGTATTGCCATGCATCGGATCACAAGACCAAACAACCTTGCGGCCTTCACGCTCGACAGCACGGATAAGGTTTGGCAAATGGTCACCCACTTTATCATAACCAAAACGGGCAATCAGTGTCAGACGACCAGCTTCGTTTTCCGGATTGAGAAGATCAATCAGACGCAACAAATCATCCGGCTGCAAGGAAGGCCCGCATTTCAGACCGAGCGGGTTTTTAATGCCGCGGCAATATTCAATATGGGCATGATCGGCCTGACGGGTACGATCACCAATCCAGATCATATGGCCGGATGTGCCATACCAATCACCGGAGGTAGAATCGACACGGGTCAATGCTTCTTCATAGCCCAGAAGCAGTGCTTCATGGCTGGTATAGAAATCAGTTTCACGAAGGTTACGCTGAGCATCGGCATTAATACCGATAGCCTTCATGAAGTTCATCGTATCAGAAATACGATTAGCCAGAGCCGCATAACGCTCGCCTTGCGGGCTGTTGCCGACAAAACCAAGCATCCATTGATGTACGTTTTCCAGATTGGCATAACCGCCTTGTGCGAAAGCACGAAGCAGGTTGAGTGTCGCAGCTGACTGGCGGTATGCCATGTCCTGACGCATTGGATCAGGGATACGCGATGCACTGTCAAAACCGATACCATTGATAATGTCGCCGCGGTATGAAGGCAGCTCAACATCATTCAATGTTTCGAAATCGGATGAACGCGGCTTGGCAAATTGACCGGCAATACGGCCAACTTTTACAACCGGCTTGGAAGCACCAAAAGTAAGCACGACAGCCATTTGCAAAAAGACGCGGAAAAAGTCACGGATATTATCCGCGCCATGTTCAGCAAAACTTTCTGCGCAATCGCCACCCTGCAATAGAAATGCACGTCCCTCGGCAACATCTGCCAACTGGTCTTTTAGCTTACGTGCTTCGCCTGCAAAAACTAAGGGTGGATAACTACGAAGACGGTTTTCGACATCAGCCAAAGCCTGTGCATCCGGATAAGACGGCACTTGCTTGATTGGCATGTTTCTCCAGGAATGTGGGGTCCAGTTCTTCGTCATGTTAACACCTGTTATAAAAATTCGTAAACTTTTACGAACTCAAGTCCTCCTTTCACGAAAGCCCGAAGCTCTTCTCCGGGCGCGCGTGATTGTGCTGATATAGTCTAAAGACACAACATATACCAGCGCAATTCGTAACAGCTTGATATTTTGAGGCGTGAGCTTTGCCTTAAATACGTTTGCCGTTTACTACCCGATAAGTCGGGCTATACATGGTAACAAACTCTTCGGCGGCTGACGGGTGTACAGCCATAGTACGATCAAAATCATCCTTTGAAGCTCCCGCTTTCAAAGCAATGCCGATGAGCTGCGCCATTTCACCGGCATCCGACCCCAAAATATGAGCGCCGAGCACTTTGCGGCTCTTACCATCCACCACCAGCTTCATCAGCATTTTATCAGCGCGCCCCGACAAAGTGTTCTTCATCGGACGGAAATGCGCGCGGTAAATTTCAACCTCTTCGCAATGCTTGATCGCCTCGTCTTCCGACATGCCCACTGTGCCGATTTCCGGCTGCGAAAAAACAACCGTCGGGATCAATTCATGATCCGGCCGTGTCGGATTGTCCTTATAGACCGTCTCAAGGAAACACATCGCTTCATGAATGGCGACAGGTGTCAGCTGAACACGGTCAGTCACATCGCCCACAGCATAAATATGTGGCTGCGTTGTGCTTGAATATTCATCAACAATCACCGCACCATGATCACCCTTGGCTAACTTCACGCCAGCTTTATCAAGGCCGATGCCCTCGCTATTGGGCAGGCGGCCAATCGCAAGCATTGCCTGATCGACACTCAGTGTTTCGCCATTAGACAATTCAACAGCCAAGCGATCACCTTCTTTGCGTACCGCATCGAAGACGGTTTCCGTCACAATGCGGATGCCTTTGGCAGTCATTGCCTCAGCCAAAAGGACACGCAGATCATGATCGAAGCGCGAAAGAATTTCTTTGCCGCGATAAACAAGCGTTGTTTCAACACCTAACCCATGGAAGATATTGGCAAATTCGACCGCAATATATCCGCCACCCGCAATCACAATGGATTTCGGCAGTTCGGCCAAATCAAAAGCTTCATCGGAGCTGATGCAATATTCATGCCCCGGCATTGATGTGTTACCGTTTACACGCCCACCGGTCGCAACCAAAATACGCTCAGCCGTCACACGCTGACCGGTGCTTTTCAGCTCAATCGTATGTGCATCAACCAGTACTGCCCGGCTTTCGAAAATATCGACTTTGGAGCCTTCCAAGCCTTTACGATAAAGACCTTCCAGACGGGTGATCTCTTTTTCCTTGGCATCCACAAGCTTGCGCCAATCAAATGTGCTTTTTCCCACGCTCCAGCCATAGCCGACAGCATCTTCAAAGCTTTCAGCAAATTGTGAGGCATAAACATAGAGTTTTTTCGGCACGCAACCGCGTATCACGCAGGTACCGCCCATGCGATATTCTTCTGCAAGACCAACCCGCTTGCCCATAGCCCCTGCCAATCGCCCTGCCCGCACACCGCCGGAACCGCCGCCGATAACAAACAGATCATAATCATAGGTCGCCATAGTCAAACTCCACATTTTTTTGCTCATTGCTGCATATATAATAATGTTGCATTCAGCAAATTACATCACCAGCCTTTTTTGTTGTCAAAACGCGGACTTCCGCCACCGCCCACCGTTATAATTTAGCCATATTAATGACTTAACTGTAATAATATCTGATTTGAAGATATTATTCTTCGATGATATTCGCATTCATTAAAAGGTCGTGATGCAATTGCATATTCATTTGCAATAGCGGAAAATCGGCCAGTCAGGTTACAGTAACGGAACGAGCAGACTATTGTTATTTTAGCGAATCGTCCCACTATAAAAATAAAGAGAATATTCGCCATGAACATATTTGCTCCCGATAGTGTGGTTACCCAAAAAAAAATAATGCTGCCAAATGGCCGCTTGCAACAAGTGGCGGCTTTGGTATGGCGCATTGAAAATGGTGAATTGCAATTGCTCACCATTACCAGCCGTGGCACAGGTCGCTGGATCATACCTAAGGGCTGGCCGCAAACAGGGCGCACTTTAGCTCGCACCGCCATGCGCGAGGCTTTTGAAGAAGCCGGCATTCGCGGCGTGATTGATCCCATCCCTGTCGGCACTTATGATTATCAAAAATATGATATGCCACCCGAAGCTATCAGCAGCTTTACAGTTGCTGTTTATGCCGTTGCTTTCACTGAACAGCTGGATAAATGGCCGGAGCGTGGCGAACGCATATTAGATTGGGTTTCGCCAGACGTGGCAGCTGATCGGGTTGAAGAGCCGGAATTGAAGAAATTGATCCTTGGTTTTGCGCCACAATTATCGCCCTCGATCACCTCAGGCGAACAATAATAACAGTAGGATTATATCAATGAAGCTGGTTGAACCAGCTTCATTTCCGGCTTTGTCTGATTTGCAAGGTCGTGGCCGCCATTTTTTATTTTCTCCCCACTATCCACATTTTTTCGATTACCTATCCACAATATCTAGTGCGCGTTAGTTTAATTTAAACCAATGCTTGACCCTTGGCGCCGAGTCATCTTTATAAAGAAGTAGTTGGGTATCCAGTGATTTGCCGGGCGTATTCATCTTCCGGCCGTTCTTTCACAGACATAAATAATTTCAATCGAAAATAGGTGCCCAAAAGTGCTGTTCTCGAAATGATATTTCATGTCTGCATTTTGTCATGCAGATGAAAAACTTTCTTTGCATGAGCATAATTTGATGTAAGAACACGCTGGACACGCTACATCTTGTGTGCGTAAACTAATTAGACACAATTTGATGTAATAATCAGTGTCGAGTCATTTTCCGCATACCGTGTATGGCTTATTATGAAAACCGTTTGCAACCGCATCTGCATTCAAACGTTTTTCACAATGAGAATGCGCTTCTCTCGTTTTTTCAACGGAGAACGTTCAGCAAAATTCTATGGTTACAACTTGCAAAAGTGGTAACCGACAGCAGTTCAAAACCTTGAATTTCACAGGAAGCATTGAAGCTCCTGTATCAACCGCATGACACACAAGCCACACTATATATAGCGCTGTGGCACACAAGAAGTTGGATGGGACAGATGAAGATCGAACGTCGTTTTACCAAAGAAGGCCAGTCGGCATATGCAGAAATAGTATTTCGCACGGCCACCAGTGAGATCAAAAACCCTGATGGTTCGGTTGTGTTCCGTCTTGAAAACATCAATGTTCCGGCGCAGTTCAGTCAGGTTGCTGCCGACATTCTGGCACAAAAATATTTCCGCAAAGCCGGTGTTCCTGCCAAGCTCAAAAAAGTTGAAGAAAACTCCGTCCCTTCATGGTTGTGGCGCTCGGTTGCTGATGAAACCGCTTTGGCCCAATTGCCGGAATCAGAGCGCTACGGCTCCGAAATGGATGCTTGTCAGGTTTTCGATCGCCTGGCTGGCACATGGACCTATTGGGGCTGGAAAGGCGGCTATTTCAACTCTGAAGAAGACGCTTTGGCATTCCGTGATGAACTGGCTTACATGCTGGCAACCCAACGCGTGGCGCCAAACTCACCACAATGGTTCAACACCGGTCTGCATTGGGCTTATGGCATCGATGGTCCGGGTCAGGGTCACTATTATGTCGATTGGAAAACCGGCAAACTGACCAAGTCAAAATCCGCTTACGAACATCCGCAGCCGCATGCTTGCTTCATTCAGTCCGTTGCCGATGATCTCGTCAATGAAGGCGGTATCATGGATCTTTGGGTTCGTGAAGCACGTCTGTTCAAATATGGCTCCGGCACCGGTTCCAACTTCTCACATTTGCGCGGTGCAGGTGAAAGCCTCTCCGGCGGCGGTCGTTCATCCGGTCTGATGAGCTTCCTCAAAATCGGCGACCGTGCAGCGGGAGCGATCAAATCAGGCGGCACCACACGTCGTGCAGCCAAAATGGTTGTCGTTGATGTCGACCATCCGGATATTGAAGAATATATCGACTGGAAAGTGAAAGAAGAGCAGAAAGTTGCGGCTCTCGTCACCGGTTCCAAGATCGTCAAACAGCACCTTTCCGCCATTATGAAAGCCTGCATCAATTGCGAGGCTGACAATAATGATTGTTTTGATCCGGCCAAAAACCCTGCTTTGAAGCGCGAAATCAAGCTGGCCAAGAAAAATCATGTACCTGAAAACTATATCGGTCGCGTCATACAGTTTGCGCGGCAGGGTTACACGGACATTCAGTTCAAGACCTATGATACGGATTGGGATTCAGAAGCTTATCTGACCGTTTCCGGTCAGAACTCCAACAACTCCGTATCCTTACAAGACGGCTTCTTGCAAGCTGTTGAAAATGACGGTGACTGGAACCTGACTGCACGCAAAGACGGCAGCACCATCAAAACCCTCAAGGCACGCGAATTGTGGGATAAAATCGGCTATGCTGCATGGGCATCGGCTGATCCGGGTCTGCATTACAACACCACCATGAATGATTGGCACACCTGCCCTGCCGAAGGTCCGATCCGCGCATCCAACCCTTGCTCGGAATATATGTTCCTTGATGATACAGCCTGTAATCTGGCTTCCATCAACTTGCTGACCTATCGTAATGCAGACGGCACATTCGACATCAATGCCTATGAACACACAGCCCGCCTGTGGACCATTGTGCTTGAAATTTCGGTAATGATGGCGCAGTTCCCGTCCAAGGAAATTGCTACCCGTTCTTATGAATATCGCACATTGGGCTTGGGCTTTGCCAATATTGGCGGGCTTTTGATGACCTCCGGTATTCCTTATGATTCAGACGAAGGTCGCGCTATTTGCGGCGCCTTGACAGCAATCATGACCGGTATTTCTTACGCAACCTCGGCTGAAATGGCGAAAGAACTGGGTGCATTCCCGTCTTATGAACCAAATGCTGAAAATATGCTGCGCGTTATCCGCAACCATCGTTTGGCAGCCCATGGCGAAACAGAAGGCTATGAAGGCCTCTCCGTCAATCCGGTTGCCCTTATTGCACAAGATTGCCCTGAACAGGCACTGATTACCCATGCACGTGCTGCTTGGGACAAAGCTTTGGAATTGGGCGAAAAACACGGCTACCGCAATGCGCAAGCCACCGTTATTGCACCAACAGGTACCATTGGTCTGGTGATGGATTGCGACACCACCGGTATTGAACCTGACTTTGCTTTGGTGAAGTTCAAAAAGCTTGCCGGCGGCGGTTACTTCAAAATCATCAACCGTGCAGTGCCGGAAGCTTTGCGCACCCTCGGCTATGCTGAAAACCAGATCGCTGAAATAGAAGCATATGCAGTCGGTCACGGCAATCTCAATCAGGCACCGGGCGTCAATCCTTCCACCTTGCGCGCCAAAGGCTTTACCGATGAGAAGATTGCCGCGCTCAATGCAGCTTTGGCCAGCGCTTTCGACATCAAATTTGCCTTTAACAAATGGACACTCGGCGAAGATTTCTGCAAAGATGTTTTGAAGCTTACTGATGAACAACTCAATGATTTCTCCTTTGAAATCCTGCCTGCAATGGGCTTTTCCAAGAGCGATATTGAAGCCGCCAATGTTCATATTTGTGGAGCGATGACACTTGAAGGCGCGCCTTTCCTCAAGGAAGAGCACTATCCTGTTTTCGATTGCGCTAATGCTTGCGGTAAAATCGGCAAGCGTTACCTGTCGGTTGAAAGTCACATCCGCATGATGGCTGCCGCCCAGCCTTTCATCTCCGGTGCGATTTCCAAAACCATCAACATGCCGAATGAAGCAACCGTGGAAGATTGCAAGAATGCTTACATGCTTTCATGGAAGCTGGCATTGAAAGCCAACGCGCTTTACCGTGATGGTTCCAAGCTGTCACAGCCATTGAATGCATCGCTGATTGCAGATGAAGACGACGAAGATGATGCACTGGAAAACCTGATTGAAGCACCGGCAGCAGCACGTGCTGTTCAGGTCACAGAACGCATCATTGAAAAAGTAGTCGAAAAGGTTGTGCATCAACGCGATAAAATGCCGAACCGCCGTCAGGGTTACACCCAGAAGGCGCTGGTTGGCGGCCATAAGGTTTACCTGCGCACCGGTGAATTTGGTGATGGTCGTTTGGGTGAAATCTTTATAGATATGCATAAAGAAGGTGCAGCCTTCCGTGCAATGATGAATAATTTTGCCATCGCAGTTTCGCTCGGCCTGCAATATGGCGTACCGCTTGAAGAATATGTGGAAGCTTTCACTTTCACCAAATTCGAGCCTGCCGGTATTGTTCAGGGCAATGATGCGATTAAAAACGCAACATCCATTCTCGATTACCTGTTCCGTGAACTGGCGGTTTCCTATCTCGGACGCCATGATCTGGCGCATGTTGATACATCAGATTTTGGCAATACCGCTTTGGGCAAAGGCATCAAAGAAGGTAAAACCAATCTGCTGGCCACCGGCTGGACACGCGGTTACAAGCCCACACTGGTGAGCGGTGACAGCAATCCATCGGGTGCCAAAGGTTCGGCTGGCACACAGACAACCCAGACTTCAAATGTAACAACGCTGAAAACCACCACGACAACCGCCTCTGCAACGTCGCGCACGACAACAGTAGGTCTGGTCAGTGATGGTGCTACAGCTTTCAAGCGTGACTATGAAGAACACGCAATTCCGGCCGTTGAAACTACACCGGAACAGCCGTCAGCAACAGAACTGTTCTCCGATAAAGCAGCGGCTGATGCTGCGGCTGCAAAAGCTGAAAGTGTAAGCTCGGCCAAGAAACTGGAAGCTGACCGCCGGATGAAATCTATGATGCAGGGCTATACCGGTGACAGCTGTACCGAGTGCCAGAATTTCACCATGGTTCGCAACGGCACCTGCCTGAAATGCGACACTTGCGGCGCGACGAGCGGTTGCAGCTAATAGGTTTAGCTTAAAAACACAAAAACCGGCTGATGCAAATCAGCCGGTTTTTTATTGCTCAATAAAAAGCGCACCATGATTTTAAAACCACGATGCGTTTAAACTTAATGACTTCGTTCCTTAGATAATAAAATCAGACAGAACCTGATTGTCGGTAATATCTTGATAAGCCCAACCAGATGCATCGAATTTCTCAATCAGCCTGTCGAAATTTTCGGCATCTTTGGTTTCGATACCAATCAACACCGAACCAAAGTTACGCGCAGATTTTTTCAAATATTCAAAACGCGCCACGTCATCATCAGGCCCAAGCAGATCCAAAAATGTACGCAAAGCGCCCGGACGTTGCGGAAAACGGAAGATGAAATATTTCTTCAACCCTTTGTAGCGCATGGCGCGTTCGCGCACATCCGGCAGGCGTTCAAAGTCAAAATTACCGCCTGAAACGACAATGACGATCTTTTTGCCGCGAAGCTCTGCCTTATCAAAACCTTTCAGCGCATCAATGCCGAGCGCGCCTGCCGGCTCCAGCACCACACCTTCCACATTGAGCATTTCAATCATGGTGGCGCATAACCGGTTTTCCGGCACAGTCATCACCTGATCAACGCTAAACTGCTGCAAATATTTGAAGTTTTCTGCACCCAGTTCTGCAACGGCCGCACCATCAACAAAATTATCAACCTTTTTAAGCTTGATGCGTTCACCCGCAATCAAGCTTGCTTTGAGGCTTGAGGCACCATCAGGCTCAACGAAATAAAATTCCGTCGGCCAACCAAGATCGCGCAAATAATGGGTCACACCGGCAGACAAACCACCGCCACCAACAGGCAGCAGCACCATATCCGGTCTGGTGCCTTCGGGCAGTTGTGCCGCAATTTCATAAGCCACACTTGCTTGTCCTTCGATGATGGCAGCATCATCAAATGGCGGCACCATCACGCCGTTATTTTCACGCGCATAGGCTTGCGAAGCTGCATAACATTCATCAAAAATGTCGCCAACCAATACGATATTGATAAATTCTCCACCAAAAGTGCGCGTTTTATCAATCTTCTGCTGTGGTGTCGTCACCGGCATGAAAACCACGCCCTTGCGGCCAAAATGGCGGCAAACAAAAGCAAAACCCTGTGCATGATTGCCAGCAGAGGCACATACAAAAACCGCGCTTTCATCCACCTTATTGAGAGCAGCACTAATGAAATTAAATGCGCCGCGAATCTTGTAAGAACGAACCGGTGTTAAATCTTCACGCTTGAGCCAAATTTCCGCGCCATATTTTTTCGACAAGAAATCATTTAGCTGTAACGGGGTTTCCGGAAACAATGCACGCATCGCTTCCACTGCTTGGGAGACAGATTGTGTGAAGGCAGACATTTAAAAAATCATTTTCTGTTTATGACAAGATGCCACAGTCATAGTACCTTCTGGTACATTTTCCAATAATTAAAGCATGTTTCGCAAAACTTTGAATGCGTTTTGCGAAATATATGCAAATTTGAATTGAGTTTCAAACTGTTACAAAGCGATAAACCGACTTTCAACTAGTGAATCAACTCAACATCTACTACGCCTTGAATTGACTTCATCGCACTGGCAACCTGCGGGCTCACCCGATAACGATGCGGCAATTCGATTTCAATTTCACGCTGACCGTCTTCTTTGATGACAATGAAACTTACCTGCCCGTCCCCACGGGTGTTGAAATGTGGCTGAATATGTTTAAGCGCTTCGGCACTACGTAAATAGAGACGCAATGCTTTTTGCATCCGGCACGCTTCGTCTTCCAACGAAACCACTGTTTGAATGCGCAAGCCCACGCCTTCCGGCCGGTCTTCCGCGGCCACCGTAATCACCACAGATTTACCGGTTTCGAGCAAATCGCGATATTGTGCCAAACCTTCAGAAAACAGCACCGCCTCATATTGCCCGGAGGCATCCGACAAGGCCACAATACCCATCTTGTTGCCGGTGCGGGTTTTACGCTCCTGCTTGGTGGTAATGGTACCTGCAAGCCGTCCGGCATTGGCACCCTTTTTGACAGCCGCCGAGAAATCAGCCCAGTTTTGGACGCGCATTCTGGCCAGCACTTCGTTATATTCATCAAGCGGATGCGCCGACAAATAAAAGCCTACCGCCTGAAACTCACGATGCAATTTTTCAGCCGGCAGCCAAGGGGCAGCAGAAGGCAATTGCAATTTTTCTTTTGGTGCGCCACTCAGTCCAAAAATATCCGACTGGCCACTTAAAGCATTTTCTTGTGTGCGCTGTGCATAGCCGGTCACGCGATCCATACCGGCACTTAAAGCAGCGCGATCATGACCAAAACAATCCAACGCTCCGGCATTGATCAAGCTTTCCCAAACGCGGCGATTGACCAGTTTCGGATCAATCCGCTCGCAGAAATCTTCCAAGTCTTCAAATGGTTTATCACCGCGCACTTCGGCAATGTGATCAACCGCTGCCTCACCAACACCTTTAATTGCAGCGAGTGAATAAAAAATTTTATTTTCGCCCACTTCAAACGGACGATATGATGTCTGCACAGATGGCAGCACCACCTCGATGCCAAGGCGCTTTGCTTCACGGCGGAAATCGTTGAGCTTGTCCGTATTGGACATATCATAAGTCATCGAAGCAGCGAGAAACTCAACCGGATGATGCGCCTTCATATAGGCTGTTTGATACGACACAATCGCATAAGCAGCCGCGTGCGATTTGTTAAAACCATAATCGGCAAATTTAGCAAGAAGATCAAAAATCGTATTGGCCTGCGCCTTGCCAACGCCGCCTTCCATCGCACCATCCACGAAACGGACGCGCTGCTTGTCCATTTCCTCACGTATTTTCTTACCCATCGCACGGCGCAGCAAATCCGCTTCACCGAGCGAATAGCCCGACAGAACCTGCGCGATCTGCATCACCTGCTCCTGATAAACGATAACGCCCTGCGTTTCTTTTACCAGATAGTCAATTTTCGGATGGATAGAGGCGATTTCTTCTTCGCCATGTTTGCGCGCATTATAGGTCGGAATATTTTCCATGGGCCCCGGACGGTAAAGCGCCACAAGCGCAATCACATCCTCGATACGGTCAGGGCGCATACCAATCAGCGCCTTACGCATCCCCGCACTTTCCACCTGAAATACGCCAACCGTTTCACCAAGCGAAAGCATGTCATAAGTTGGCTTGTCATCAAGCCGCAGGTGAGACAAATCAATCTCGATGCCTTTGCGCGCCACCAGTTTGACCGCTGTTTCCAAAACGGTCAGGGTTTTCAGCCCCAAGAAGTCGAACTTAACGAGACCGGCCTGCTCCACCCATTTCATGTTGAACTGGGTGACCGGCATATCGGAACGTGGATCGCGATACATCGGCACCAGCTCGGAAAGCGGGCGGTCACCAATCACAATACCGGCAGCGTGGGTGGAAGCGTGGCGATAAAGCCCTTCAAGTTTGAGCGACATATCAAGCAAACGGCCAACAACCGGTTCCTGCTCGCGCTCTTCATTGATTTTTGGCTCGGTTTCAATCGCCTGCCCCAGCGAAACCGGATTGGCAGGATTGGACGGCACCAATTTACATAGGCGGTCAACCTGACCATATGGCATTTCCAGCACACGTCCAACGTCGCGCAACACCGCGCGCGCCTGAAGTGTTCCGAAAGTGATGATCTGCGCTACCTGCTCGCGGCCATATTTGCGTTGCACATAACGGATGACCTCTTCGCGCCGATCCTGACAAAAGTCGATATCAAAGTCCGGCATCGACACACGATCCGGATTAAGAAAGCGCTCAAAAAGCAAGGAAAAACGTAACGGATCAACGTCGGTAATGGTGAGCGCATAAGCTACCAAAGACCCCGCACCCGAACCACGACCAGGCCCCACCGGAATGCCTTGTGATTTTGCCCATTTGATAAAGTCGGCAACAATCAGGAAGTAGCCCGGAAACTTCATCCGCTGGATGATGCCGATTTCATATTCCAAGCGCTCGTCATAGTCTTTTTCACTATAACCTTCAGCAAGACCTGCCGTTTCAAGACGGAATTTCAAGCCTTCGCGTGCTTGACGCGCGAGTTCATCGGCTTCTGCCTGCAAAGCTTGTTTGGGGTCATCAGACTCACCCGTAAAGCGCGGCAAAATCGGTGCACGCGTCTGCGTAAAATAGGAGCAGCGCTGCGCAATCTCGATGGTATTTTCAATCGCTTCCGGCAAATCAGCAAAAAGTTTTGCCATTTCACCCTGCGATTTCAAATAATTATCCGCAGTCAACCGGCGGCGATCATCATTGGAAATGATCTGCCCTTCAGCAATCGCCAGCAAAGCATCATGCGCTTCAAAATCTTCCGATTTTAAGAAAAAAGCTTCGTTTGTTGCCACGAGTGGCAATTCGTATTTATAAGCAAGCGCAACAGTTTTGGCTTCCAAAACTTTGTCATAATTGGCAAATCTTTGTAGCTCGACATAAAGCCGGTTGCCGAAATGCTCTTTCAGGAAAGCCAAACGCTGCTCGGCTCTCTCTTCACGATCCGCACTGATCGATTTGCCGATTGGCCCCAATGGGCCGCCGGTGAGCAGGATAATGCCCTCAGATAGTTCTGCCAACCATTCCGAGCGGATATGTACCGGATCGCCATCAGCGGTTTCCAGATATGACCGGCTGACAAGGCGCACCATATTGGCATAGCCTTCTTCAGTACTGGCATAAAGAACGACAGGCGCCAAATCCAACACATCACGACGGTTCGCAGTACGGCTATTTTCAACATGATCGCCAAAACAGATATCAACCTGACATCCAATAATCGGCTGCACACCATCTTTGGAGGCTTTTTGCGCAAATTCAAGCGCACCAAAGAGGTTATTTGTATCGGTTACCGCAATCGCCGGTGCATCATCGGCAATCGCATGTTTGATAATTTTTCCAATCTGCAATGCACCTTCAAGCAGCGAATAAGCAGAGTGGACACGTAAATGCACAAATTTTGGTGCCTGAGCATTGATTACAGCTGGCAGATCATGTTGTGCATCAGTCATATATACATTCCCGGATCTTCATTGAAGCAGCAAAATATCACGCTTTGCAATTGCTTCATCAGTCATTTGACGCACCCTATCACGAGCACTTTTAAAAAGGCAGAGAAATCGCATCTTAATGACGACTCTGCCTCCAACCTGACAATGACTGTCGGGGAATAAATATTGAAAGTCCAGCCTCATCAATCATGAGAACGCTATCAGATTAAGCGATCCCATTTTATCAACAGACGGACAGTTTAGCCGAGACTATATTGCGCTGATCCAAATTGCGAATGTCGCAATGAACAGACTGACAGAAATAAAAGACATCACATCCTGAATAAGATCCGTCATCGGGAAACTCCATTGTTTGTTCTCTTATGTTTTTAATTTGTTCCATTATTGTTCCAAAGTCAAGCACTTTGTACCATGTATGTTCTACTCATAGTTTATGATTTATGAAATTTTCTCTGAAAGCATTATGGTGGGAAAAGAGCGTTTTATAGCTGCAAACCATGACAGGCATAAAAAAAAGAGGGCTTAAAAGCCCTCTTCAGTTTGCCAAAAATATAAGTAAAATAATGGCTTAAACGTCGATGACTTTGCCATCCTGCAAGGTCACACGGCGATCCATCCGGCGTGCCAGTTCATGGTTATGTGTGGCAATCAATGCAGACAAACCTGACTGACGCACCAATGCTTCCAGCGCCTCAAACACATAAGATGATGTATGCGGATCAAGATTGCCGGTTGGCTCATCTGCCAGCAAAACAAGCGGCGCATTGGCAACGGCGCGGGCAATCGCCACACGCTGCTGTTCACCACCCGACAATTCAGCCGGACGATGCGATGCACGTTTACCGACTTTCATATAATCCAGAAGCTGTTGCGCACGACTTTCTGCTGCTGCCTTTGGCAAACCACGGATCAATTGCGGCATCATCACATTTTCAAGTGCTGAAAATTCCGGCAGCAAATGATGGAATTGATAAACAAAGCCAATGTCATTACGGCGAATGGCCGTACGCTCACCCTCGCCCAATTCGCTGCAGGAGCGGCCATTGAGAAACACATCACCATGATCGGGACGTTCCAGCAAGCCTGCCGTGTGTAAAAGTGTGGATTTACCTGCACCCGATGGCGCAACGAGTGCCACCATCTCCCCGCGTTTCAGACTAAATTCAGCATCTTTCAAAATAACCAGTTCACGGTCAATTTCTTTATAGGCACGACTGACACCGGAAAGGCGTAAAATCGGTTCCGCAGCCATTATTCGTACCTCAGAGCTTCAACAGGATCGAGCTTGGCTGCGCGCCATGCCGGAAAAATGGTTGCGATGAAAGACAATACCAGTGCCATGATAATAACCGTGAGCGTTTCGCCCAAATCCATCTTGGCCGGAAGCTGGCTCAAGAAGTAAAGCTCCGGGCTGAACAATGTGGTGCCGGAGATCCATGAGAAAAACTGGCGGATCGATTCCACATTCAATGTAACAACCACACCGAGAATCACACCAGCCAATGTGCCGGTAAAGCCGATAGCAGCGCCGGTCATCAGGAAAATGCGCATCACGGAACCGCGGGTAGCACCCATAGTGCGTAAAATTGCAATATCGCGCCCTTTATCCTTCACCAGCATGATGAGGCCGGAAATAATATTCAAGGCTGCCACCAATACGATCAGTGTCAGAATCATGAACATCACATTGCGTTCAACCTGAAGGGCTGAAAAGAAGGTCTGGTTGCGCTGTCGCCAATCGGTCAACAGCAGCTGTCTTGCTGCCACTTCTTCCACCGGCCCTTTTAATTCGTCAACTTTATCCGGATTATCGATAAAGATTTCCAAGGATTGTACACGACCTTCCTGATTGAAGAAAAGCTGTGCTTCATTCAAGGGCATCAAGACAATCGAGGCATCATATTCCGACATGCCGATTTCAAAAATCGCAGCTATATCATAAGATTTCACGCGCGGGTTCACACCAAAAGGTGTCACATCCCCGTCAGGTGATATCACCTTGAGACTGTCGCCAATGGTCAGCCCCAGATTTTGCGCCATACGCGTACCGATAGCCACACTGCCACCGTCATCAAAGCCTTGCAAAGTACCCTGACGGATATTTTCAGCAACCAGTTCCAGCTTATCAATATCTTCTTCACGAAGACCGCGCACCAAAGCACCGGTTCCGGCACCAATATTGCCCTGCACCAGTGCCTGCCCTTCCACTACAGGAATGGCAAAGGTAACCCCTTTGATATCATCCACACGCTTGATCAGATCAGCATAATCTTCCAGTGGCTGATCTATTGGCTGCATGATCAAATGACCATTGATACCGAGAATACGGGTCATCAATTCGCTTCGAAAACCATTCATGACCGCCATAACGATAATGAGGGTCGCCACCCCCAGCATGATGCCGGTGAAAGAAAAACCGGCAATCACCGAGATGAAAGTCTCGCGGCGGCGCGCTCGCAAATAGCGCCAAGCGATCATGCGTTCAAACACCGAAAACGGTTTCGAATCCAAACTGGATGCTTTTTTCTCGACGCGTTTGGCAGAAGCTGCCGCCGTTTTTGTCATTATCGGCCTGCCAGGAAATTAATCGCTGCTTCAACAGAAAGGGTCTGTCTTTCGCCGGTTGCACGGGTTTTAATTTCAACTTCACCATTGGCAACACTGCGCGGGCCTGCAATCACCTGATACGGCAAGCCAATCAAATCCATGGTTGCAAATTTCACGCCTGCACGCTCGTCGCGGTCATCCAGCAACGGATCAAGACCGGCATTGATCAATGCTTCGTAAATCTTGGAAGAAGCGGCATCACAAGCCTCGTCACCCGGCTTCATGTTGACAATACCAACATCAAACGGAGCGATAGCTTTTGGCCAGATGATACCATCATCATCATGCGAGGCTTCAATGGTCGCAGCGACAACACGTGACGGGCCGATACCATAAGAACCCATCGAAACCAGATGTTCTTTACCATCAGGGCCTTGAACCTTAGCGCCCATTGGCTCGGAATACTTGGTGCCGAAATGGAAGATATGGCCAACTTCGATACCGCGTGCAGCTACCTGTTTGCCAGCTTCCACTTTTGCCCAATCAGCTTCGTCATGCATTTCTTCGGTGGCCGCATATGGTGTCGTCCACTTATCAACAATGGCTGCCATTGCTGCATCATCAAAGAAGTTGATGTCGGCGCCCGGCACTTCCAGATCAAGATAGGCGCGATCACAGAAAACCTGACTTTCGCCGGTTTCAGCCAGAATAATAAATTCATGGCTAAGATCACCGCCGATAGGGCCGGTGTCAGCGCGCATCGGCACAACCTGCACACCAATGCGGGAGAATGTGCGCAAATAGGATACAAACATACGATAATAAGCCGCTTTTGCGCCTTCGTAGTCGATATCGAAAGAATAAGCATCCTTCATCAGGAATTCGCGTGAGCGCATTACACCAAAACGCGGGCGCACCTCGTCGCGGAACTTCCACTGAATGTGATAAAGATTAAGCGGTAAATCTTTATATGAACGCACATAAGAGCGGAAAATGTCGGTGACCATTTCTTCATTGGTCGGGCCAAAGAGCATTTCCCGTTCAGAGCGGTCCTTAATGCGCAGCATTTCCTTGCCGTAAGCGTCATAGCGACCACTTTCACGCCAAAGATCAGCAGACTGAATGGTCGGCATCAAAATTTCATTACCGCCGGCGCGGTTCTGCTCTTCGCGGATAATCGCATTAACTTTGTTAAGGACTTTCAAACCCAGAGGCAACCAGGCATAGATACCGGCAGACTGCTGACGGATCATACCAGCGCGCAGCATCAAACGGTGCGAGACGATTTCCGCCTCTTTAGGTGTTTCCTTAAGAATGGGCAAAAAGAACTGCGAAAGACGCATTAAAACCACCAATCAGAGAATAGCCCGTTCGGCAAAGAATCAGGCAAAAAACTATATAAAGCTCTTAATTTCATAGCCACATCTGCAGATAATGGGAACCCGAAGAGTAAGCTTTGTTACCATTGTTGCACTTTGAAAAAGCTTTAAAGTCAATTCGGCACCAAATCATGGCAAAGAGTAAAGCCCGACCAAATAGTTGCGTAACATTTTTTGTAGCCGCTTGTTTTGCAGCCACAACAAAAAAACACGGCACCAACCAGACTTTCAAAGTCTGACCAATGCCGTGATTGCATATCAATTATTTAAAGCCAAACGCCTTAATCAGACGTTTTCGTTTTTCAAACGCACCAAATCAGGTGGTGTTGCCTCTTTAACCAGTGATGCAACAGCTTCATCAAGGCTCATGGACGACTGGTCACGTGAACCAAGACGGCGGATATTGACGGTGCGCTCTTCCGCTTCACGATTACCGCAAACCAGAATAACCGGCACTTTCTGCAGTGAATGTTCACGAACCTTATAATTGATCTTCTCATTGCGAAGATCGGTCGTGACCTGCAAACCGGCAGCTTTCAGCGTTGCAGCCACATCGCGCGCATAATCATCTGCATCGGATGTAATCGTTGCCACAACCACCTGAATTGGCGCGAACCACAAAGGCATATGACCGGCAAAATTTTCGATCAAGATACCAAGGAAACGCTCCATTGAGCCGCAAATCGCGCGGTGAATCATCACCGGCTGCTTCTTCTCGGAATCATTACCGATATAGAAAGCACCGAAACGTTCCGGCAAATTGAAGTCGACCTGTGTTGTTCCGCATTGCCATTCACGACCAATCGCATCACGCAGCGTATATTCGAATTTCGGACCGTAGAACGCGCCCTCGCCTTCGAAGATCGACGTTTTAATTTCCGGAGACTGTTCTTTAATTGTCTCCAGAACTTCCATCATCACACCTTCGGCGCGATCCCAAAGCTCATCCGAGCCGACACGCTTTTCAGGACGCGTCGACAATTTGATCGTTATGCCTTCAAAGCCAAAGTCTTTATAGACAGACAAGATCAGGTCATTGATACGAAGGCATTCTGCCGCCAACTGTTCATCAGTACAGAACACATGCGCGTCATCTTGCGTAAAGCCGCGAACACGCATCAAGCCATGCAGAGCGCCTGATGGTTCATAACGATGCACATTACCAAACTCAGCCAAACGAATTGGCAGATCGCGATAGGATTTCAAACCATGTTTGAAAATCATCACGTGACCCGGGCAATTCATTGGCTTCAACGCAAAGACGCGGTCATCATCAGTGTCATCACCGGCAACAGTTACCTTGAACATATTGTCGCGATACCAGCCCCAGTGACCTGATGTTTCCCAAAGGGATTTATCAAGCACCTGCGGTGCATTAACTTCCTGATAGCCGTGATTGTCCAGACGACGACGCATATAACTGACGAGTGTCTGGAACATGCGCCAGCCTTTAGCATGCCAGAACACAACGCCCGGCCCCTCTTCCTGAAAATGGAACAAATCCATTTCACGTCCCAGACGGCGATGGTCGCGCTTTTCAGCCTCTTCAAGCATTGTCAGATAGGCTTGAAGGTCTTTGTCGCTGGCAAAGGCTGTACCGTAAATACGCGTCAGCATCGGATTATTGCTGTCACCACGCCAATAAGCACCAGCGACTTTCATCAGCTTGAAAGCATTACCCACCTGACCGGTAGATGCCATATGAGGACCACGGCAAAGATCAAACCAATCACCCTGATAATAAATATTCAGGTTCTGATCTTCCGGAATAGCGTCAATCAGCTCAACCTTATAGCTCTCGCCTTTGTCGGCAAAAACTTGCTTGGCTTTATCGCGCGACCAGACTTCCTTGCTGAAGGCTTTATTGCGACCGATAATCTCGCGCATTTTCTTTTCAATCACCGGCAGATCATCCGGTGTGAAAGGTTCGTTACGCGCAAAATCGTAATAAAAGCCGTTTTCGATCACAGGGCCGATGGTAACCTGTGTACCGGGAAACAGTTCCTGCACAGCTTCTGCGAGGATATGAGCACAATCATGCCGAATAAGCTCAAGCGCGCGCGGGTCTTCGCGGGTCAGAATTTCCACATCACCAGAAGCGCCGAGCGGATCGCTCAGATCACGGATGGTGCCATCCATGACATAGGCCACAGCTTTTTTCGCCAGTGATTTGGAGATTGATTCTGCCAGCTCCGCGCCGGTCATGGCACTGTCATATTCACGTGACGAGCCATCAGGGAATTTTAACGAAACAACATTCGACATAATTTTGTCCTTATCCAGTCCCGCCAACGATTGCGGGTGGTTGTCTTCATTGAATTGATTATTTTGATTGCAAACTAGATTTTTCAAGAAAATTCTAAAGTTTACAGTCTGCACAAGCTCATAAATGTTTTTGCAGCCAAGGTAAAGCTTTCAAGCTGCATCAAGCTTTGGTTTTGCGGGCGATAAGCCAATAGCGCCACGGCTTATACCAGCGATAACTCTCCGGAATTGCCTGCGGCACCGGATCAAAACCATCAGTACCAAAAGGTCCGCAACGCATTACGCGAAAAAGCCCCATCCAGCCGCCGCTCCACAAACCATACCGCGCAATGGCTTCATAGGTATATTCCGAGCATGTCGGCAAATGGCGGCAGGAATTGCCGATAAAGCCCGATAATGTCAGTTGATAAAGCCGGACGAAACCGGTGCCAAACAACCGCCCCGGCGTTTTTCTCCATGCACCATTGAAATTGCGCCCCATATAGGGCTTACGCTCTGCCTTGGCTTTGGGCGCATGATCATGACCGCAGCCGCACATCAGCCAGCCTGCCCCACATGTTCGCCCTGCTCAATTTGTGTCAGGCAATCCACCACCGCGTCAA
This sequence comes from Paenochrobactrum sp. BZR 201-1, assembly GCF_044987585.2. Lineage (NCBI taxonomy): Bacteria > Pseudomonadati > Pseudomonadota > Alphaproteobacteria > Hyphomicrobiales > Brucellaceae > Paenochrobactrum > Paenochrobactrum sp. BZR 201-1. The sequence continues at coordinate 91,997 of NZ_JBJDRZ020000019.1, forward strand.
ACACCAATAATGTTGACGCATGGCGCGCCCGATAATCACGCACAGGCGCAAAATATTTAAAATCGCCAAAACGTCCCTTCGGCGCATCACCGTTATTTTTCAGCATTTCATACATGCACTCACGTAAAGTTTTCAGCTCTTCCGGTGTCGCACCAATGATTGTGCGCGCCATAACCGAAGCCGTTGCCTGCCCTAAAGCGCAGGCTTTTACATCTTGCCCATAATTACTGACAATTCCATCAATCACGTCCATATCTACGATGATGGTCGATCCGCATAATCTGGAATGCGCCTTGGCGCTTGCCTGCGGGTGTTCCAGGCGCTCGGTCTTGGAAATACTACCGGCAAACTCCAAAATCCGCTGATTATAGAGATCGTCAATCATGGCTCAATCTGTCTCGCAAATCCGATAAGGCACACATGATAATAAACATGCCCTTTTTTTGATGCTGTTTCCATACTATATAATCATCTGATAAAGCTTGCGCCATAGTTTAAGCCAGCATAGCGATAATTGTCGTGCAATCTTTAAGTATTTCAGCTAATAGCTGTTAAGCTTGCGATAGCCAGACCAAACAAATACTCTTTTATTTAAAAGAGACAAAAATCCTTCCAATACACACCTGCAATCTATCAGGTTTAATATGTATTGCCGTTCAACTCGTCTCCTCCGCGAAGGAGACTACGGGAGATACTAAAATGGATCATCCATGCGACAACAAGATTGAAGCCGCTGTAAATAGTGACATGATGGCAGCTGTAAAGCGCCCGTCACAACAAGAAGCCGAAGCAGCAGTACGTACCTTATTGCTCTGGGCTGGCGAAAATCCCGATCGTGAAGGCCTGCTGGAAACGCCAAAGCGCGTCGCCAAATCCTATAAAGAACTTTTTGCCGGTTATGGAGAAAATCCGGAAGACATTCTCGGCACCACTTTCGAGGAAGTCGGCGGCTATGATGATCTGGTATTGGTGAAAGACATTAGTTTCCACTCTCACTGCGAGCATCATATGGTGCCGATCATCGGCAAGGCACATGTGGCCTATCTGCCGGATGGCGAAGTTGTCGGCCTTTCCAAAATTGCCCGCACGGTCGAAGTCTTTGCCCGCCGCCTGCAAACACAGGAAAATATCACCGCCCAAATCGCTAACACAATCCAGACGATTTTAAAGCCACGTGGCGTCGCTGTTTTATTGGAAGCAGAACATATGTGCATGGCCATGCGCGGCATCCGCAAGCAAGGCTCCAGCACCATCACCACCACCTTCACCGGTGAGTTCCGCGATAATGTCAACGAACAGGTTCGCTTTATGAGCCTGATCCGCGCATCTTGATTACAAAAGTTTGAAGAGAACCGCATGAGCGTTGAATTTTTGTCCCAGAGCGAATGCACAAAACACGAAATTGAAGAAGGTTCCATTTTCGCTCCCCGTTTTGACAGTAACGGCCTGATCACCGCAGTTGTCTGCGATGCGCGTGACAACGCTATTTTGATGGTCGCTCATATGAACGCGCAAGCACTCAGGCTGACACTGGAAACAGGTATTGCCCATTACTGGTCGCGCTCGCGCCAGCAATTATGGAAAAAGGGCGAAACATCCGGAAATTTACAAACGGTTGTTTCGCTTAGCACTGATTGCGATCAAGACGCACTCTGTCTTCATGTGGAGGTAGCGGGCAATGGCCCTACCTGCCACACGGAAAGACACTCGTGTTTTTACAGGCAAGTCAGTCTCGTTGATGGCGAAACCCGTTTAACAATCAAATCAGAGTAATTTTTTTAAAGACCTCACCCCACCGGTGAGGTCTTTTTTCTATGTAAGTACCTCAACGAGATTCGGGCGCATGAATCCAATTCAGCGAAAAATCAACCTGACAGTGTCCCGCAATTATCTCCACAACTTACAAAACAACTATTGTGGAAAATCTGTTTCTTTTCTCGCACATGCCAGATCGGATCAGAAGGCCGGAAATACTGGCTTTTTGCTGCATTGAATCATGAAAAACGTAATTGCAGCAATGTTTTACGAAAATAATTATGATAATTTTATTATAGGGCTTGTGCAGTCATAAGTGATTTGCTAAATCGCCTTCACCGAAGCAGTTCGGTTTCTACCACACAGTGCGGTCGTGGCGGAATTGGTAGACGCGCAGCGTTGAGGTCGCTGTGGGGCAACCCGTGGAAGTTCGAGTCTTCTCGACCGCACCATTCTCTCCTTACGAGGATTGAGATTTAATTAACAAATTCAATTCGTTAGTTTAAAGTTATATTTTTACAATTCCTCACCATACCGCCAAAAACCTCCATTGATTTTATTATGGAACTTAAATTAAGCCATCACCCTTTCACCCTGCAATAACCGGCAAACGCTACCGGCCAAATGTCGCAAACGCGCCTCCAATTGAAACGGCTACGATTGATATAAGCATCATCGCACCACTCCGCGTTTAAACCACTTCCTGATTCCTTCCCCCTCTTTAACCGAGTGTCCAGTACGTCAAGCTTTTGGTGGCTTGGGCGCGCCAGACCGCTCGCCATATTGTTTTTGAAACATCACAGACAATGAAAACATTAGTGTATTTCGTGTTTTCCACACCCTACCACAAGGAACATATGCCTAGATATTGACAAATATTCCTATTTCGTTCACCTTAGAACAAAAGGAGTACGAGTCATGAGCAGCAATGTCCAAACAGCCGAAAAGTTCATTGTAATCCCCTATCGTAAAAATCGCCGTAACTTAGTCGCCGCAGAAATGAGACCAACACAAACCGCAGAGAGTGCGACAAGGATTGCTGGGCTCATGGCAGAACGCTTTGCCGGCGTTGTTGCTTATGCAGTCACGGTAGACACAGAAACAGGCGATATGAATAACCCACGCCTGCTCGCCTCTTATGGCGAAGTTCCAGCACAACAAGAAGACTAACAACCAATTCACATTTTGTAGACATGAACTTGCGCATTTTGTTGCGTGAGATTGATGTAACTCGCCTTAGTTTAGGAAAAAGTTATGCGTAAGCCGGAAACGATTGAACGGCTATATCTGGACTTTGACGGCTTCTTTGCCAGCGTTGAGCAACAATGCGACAAACGTCTGCGTGGCAAGCCCATCGGAGTTGTGCCTTTTGCTGGCACAGACCGGACAGCCGTGATTGCATGCTCAAAGGAAGCCAAAGCGCGCGGCGTGAAGAACGTTATGAAAATCAAAGACGCCATGCAAATTTGCCCCGATCTGATTCTGGTGCCACAAAAGCCTGATCTGTACCGCCGCGCGCATAATGCCCTGCTCTGCGAGATAGAAACTATTATTCCCATTGATGCAGCCAAAAGCATTGATGAGCTGACTTGTGTGCTGGATGAAAATGGTCGTCAAAATCCTGAAGCTCTAGCGCAAGCAATCAAGACACATCTTGCAGAAACAATCGGCCCATACATCACCTGCTCAATAGGATTTGGAGCTAACAGGCACTTGGCCAAGATGGCATGCAAGGCTGGCAAGGAGGCAACCAAACGAGCAGGTAACTCTGGCAACGGCTTAGCCGTCTGGCACCCTCACCTGATGCCTGCCCCACTTTTTGAGGTGCAACTGGAAGACATTCCGGCAGTCGGTCGCAACATGGCACAAAGATTATACCGCCATAATATCTATACGACTGAGGCACTTTATAACCTTCAGCCGAAACACATGCGAAAAATCTGGAACAATGTCACCGGCGAGCGCCTTTGGTATGCTCTGCACGGTTACGACATTCAGACACAGCCGCAAAAACGCGGCATGTTCGGCCACGGTCGTGTGCTGCCGCCTGAAGCCAGAAGCATCAACGGTGCCTATGAGATTTCAAGGCTACTGCTCACCAAAGCTGCCAGACGGTTAAGGCGCGAGAACTATTATGCCAATGGCTTATCGCTTTGGCTATCCATCCGTGATGACGGATGGTTTCGCAATATCAAAATTCCGACCGTCAATGACGATCAAGCCATCCTGTCTGCCTTACGAGAACTATGGGACATGGTGCACCGTGATTTTCCACGCGGCCTCACCATTTTGCGTGTCAGCGTGACGCTTTACGATCTAAGCTCTGCCGATGCACGTCAGATGGATATGTTGAACAATGACGATATGATGCGCCAGAAATGGGAGAAAGCCAGCACAGCCATCGATAGCTTAAACAATCGCTATTCCAAAACCATGGTTAGTATGGGCGAATGGAAACCACCGGCAGGCGGCCATGTTGGCGGCAAGATAAGCTATGTGCGCATCCCATCGCCTGAAGATTTTTGGTGATCAAATGACGCGTCTTTATGGATTAAGCCACAATGACCTCTACTCTTTTTCATCAGGGAAATGACCTATCCCTTTGGATTATTAAAAAACAAAACAACGCTAAAAAACTTAAATACAAGATGGATAAAAATCCCATAATATAGACGCCTACAAATTTAAACTTGGAAAAAATAATAAAGCCCCGCATAAAGCGAGGCTTTAAATATTTTATCTGCAAATGATCTGAAAAATTAGAATAGCCGACAATTGTTTACCAACAAATTTTTCATTGATTATTAGCATCAGCCTTCTTTCATTATATTATGAAAGCTAAACTCTTTTATATATTATCCAAACACCTTGAAACGGGCAGAATCATCAATAAATGTTTTTTCCGCAAATGGTGCTTCATTGGAACCAAAAGGCATTTGGGCGATTAGTTTCCATGAGGATGGAATATCCCAAGTTTTTGCCACTTCATTATCGATCAGTGGGTTATAATGCTGAAGACTGGCACCGATTCCAGCTTCGGCAAGAGCTGTCCAAACAGCAAATTGAGCCATACCTGCAGAGTGCTGTGAAAAGATCGGGAAATTATCGGCATAAAGCGGAAAGCTTTCCTGAAGCTTCTTAACGGCATCCTGATCTTCATAAAATAAAATAGTACCTGCACCAGCTGCAAAACTGTTCATTTTGGCTTCAGTTGTCGCAAAAGCATCAGCAGGTACAAGTTTACGCAATGTTTCTTTGGTAATCGACCAGAGTTTTTCACTCTGCTCCCCAAACAAAATAACAGCACGTGATGTTTGTGAATTAAAGGATGATGGAGCCAATTTGATTGCTTTTTGAGCCAAATTTATAACTTCATCTTGAGAGATCGGCAGGTTTTTACCCAAGGCATATTGCGTGCGTCTTTTGCTGATCAGCTCAATTGTAGTGCTGGTTGTCATAAGATCGGTACCTTTACATTTCATCTATATTTTATTGACCGCCTGACCTCAATTTCGACCGGGCTTAAAATCTTGCACTGTACATAAGTGACTAATTGTGAATTGACTAGATTGAAGAACCGAACGGTGTGTTAATCACATGAATACAATCATTAAGGCTTGCACGAATCAAACCGAGCTTCGTGTCTGTATAGCTGCCTCTAGCGTATGAAGTTTGTGCCGTTAACCGGTTCCAATCAAAATTCAATTGACTTTTCTGCATCAAAGAACAAATAAAGAACGGTCAATAAGGTCTCAATCAATGACAACTGAAACAGCTTCTGAAAAATACATCATCATTCCATATCGCAAAAACAAACAAAAACTTGTTGCCGCTGAAATGCGGCCAGCGCAATCTGCTGTCAGTGCTGAAAGAATTGCTGCTGCAATGGCAGAGCGTTTTGCAGGTGTTGTAGCCTATGCCGTTACGATTGATGAAGAAACCGGTGACATGATGGAGCCGCGGTTACTCGCCTCTTTTGGCGAAGTACCGGCTGAACAGGATGATTAAACTTCTCACAGGATTCTGCCTGGAGCAGGCCTCCCAAAAGTGGGCACCGGTTTTGGGATAAAGACATGCGTAAAAACAAAACGCTAGAGCGAGCACAGTGGATATGATTAAGTGCGACACGCTCTAGTTTAGGCTATCTGCAAGTAATCATTTAGAAAAAGGCAAGCTTTGCATGGTGATTAGCATCGTTACGACTAAGGAAAGGCCCGAGCTGGCACAAATCACCGGCGCATGGCGATGGGAGGCTTTCTTCAGTGATACGGATGTTTCTCTTCAAGATGTTGTCGCGATAGATGTCGCATGTACAACCGAAGCGAATATTTTACCAACCGTCTGGGTTCTGTTAAAGGATGAACAGGCCATTGGTATGATTACACTTTGCCTTGATGATTTGGAAAACAGACCTGAACTTAATCCTTGGCTGGCAGGACTTTACATTGTCCCGCAATATCGAGGCCAAGGTCATGCTTTACAGTTGATTGCACATCTTGAAGCAGAGGCCGCAAAAGCAGCCATCGAACGTTTATCGCTCTATACCGACGGATCCGTCGGACTTTATTCAAAAGCCGGTTGGAATATAATTGAAACCTTTGATGAAAAGGGGGGGACTTATTCCATCATGCAAAAACAGTTTAATTTGAGCTGATTGAATTTTCAGCTTACATAATATGCAAAAAAGGCGGGAAATCTGGAAGCGGTCACTATAACAACCGCCCCTTTATTTTCCCGCCTTTTTTGACATTCCGTTAGTTTATTTGGCAGTTTATTCCGCTTGTTCAAAAACGAATGGTTCGGCATCAACGAATTTATCGGATACTTCACCAACCATAATACGCCCCATGTCCACCCCTAGATCAAGTTTGCGGACTTTTGCACCTTCCGAAAAATCCAGCTTTTTCAAATCCACCCAAAATACATTGGGGGCTGTGGCTGATTCTGCTTGAAATTGCAGCGATTTTTGATCTGCCACAATGCGCCAGCGCGTTGTTGAAAGATTGGGTGCATCCGGAAGGCTGACGCCATAAGGCACAGACGCATTGCGCACCACACTGAAAACCGCGGCTGAAGCAATACGCGGATCATCTGTTTGTGTGACGGCATTCACATAAAATCCGGCACGAACAAAGCGGTCTTCAGAGCGGCCGCTCCCCGGCAAAAAGTTCAAAGAATTAATCTTTGACCAATATTCTTTGTTGGCAAGCTGGAAATCATATGCAGGATCATTGGTGACCGCCTGATATGCCCGGTCATGGTGGATATTCAATTTACCATCGATCCATTCCAGAATGGCACTATCGCCGCTCGAATCGGAAAGTGTCAGATGTAGAGGTGCCAGACTGCCGGGGCGCCCCGGAACTTCACCACTAACGACCTGAATCGGGTTTTGACGGGTATAATCAATGGCTTCTTTAACACTTGCAAATTGATCCAGATAAAACTGAGCCCAAATTGCCAGCGACATACGCGGTGTTTTTTTGTCATCAGCGGGATATTGTGATGCATTCAACCAGAGAAGGCTGGCATTAAGACCTGCTTCATTCATGCCGTCTACGGTTGAAATATCATAGCCGGAAACAGCAAGGCTTCCATATTTGGATGTCCATTTAACCGAACGTTCACCAGCCTGCCCCCCACGCTCCATACCTTTCGGGAAAACCCAGAAATTGCTGATCATGGGGTCTTTAAAATCCATACTGCGGCCGGTCAATACGCGCCCTGCTTCACCGTGATAAACCACGCGTGTGCAAGCCTGCACTTCAGCGGTCATTAGAGCCGCAATTGCCGTTAAAGCAGCTGCAAATTTGGTATAGCGATACATAGTAACCACCTATTCATTGAAGGACTGGTTTCAGTTAAATTGCAGTATAAACAATAACAACTTTATATTATTTGAAAATAATGATCACTATCATGTTTTAAATATTTTATCGTCAATTGAGTGCGATCAATTGTTGCAAATGATCATTAAAATCACCGCCTTCGCCACCCGCATTAATGGTGTCAAAATAAGTATGCCAACCGGACTGGGCAATACCATTAACCAATGCATCGAGTGCCACATTATCGTTGCAGCGCCATATTGCATAAAAACTATTTTTGCTTGAAGAAAGTTTGGTTTGATCAATAGTGCCCAAAGAAATCGCTTCCACACCGAGAGCCGCCAAAGCTGGCATCGCTGCGCCAACCTGATTTAAAAAATACAAGCGTTCCTCAGATGATAAATTCAGCCATGCTTGTTTGGGGCTGTAGAGCTCAGCAAGATAATGCGCCATTATTTTTTCCTTTGAAATTTAAATACTCAGTTTCGAATCGAGCGCATTGCACGTTTACAAATGCGTTGGGTTGCCTTTGAGGGCAAATTTTCCATCCACCGCAAACATAAGTCCTGAACCCAATCAGCACGATCTTTCGATGCATCATTAAGCCAGTTTGCAACCGAATCCTGCACATAAGGAGAAGGATCAGCTTTGAGCGCCTCCAGTAAAGGCATAACTATTTGTGGATTTTGTTTTAAAATGCCGATATGGGCGCACCATACTCCACGCGGGCGCAGAGATTCAGTTGCGAAACGACGAATATATTCGCTGCTATTTTGTGTCCAAGGCTGTAATAAGTTGACCGCTTGTACGATGTCTTTAGCCAAGTCATCACGAACAGCCATCCACGACCATTCACGCACCCCAAAATGGCGATCATCAGCCAGTGGTTTAATCGCGTCCAAACGTTGCGGCAGCGTTAAATCCGTTTGCTGTCCGATCATAAAGCATACCCATCCACGAACCGTATCAGAAGGGTGCTTTGAAAGTTTTTCGATAAACACAGTGCCATATTCGGCTAAAATGAAAGTCGCCATCAAACGCATTCGCCTGGAGATACCTGCATCTGCCTGTGCTTTTATCTCCGCAAGTTTTTTTTCGCTGAGATCAGGTAAGACATGCTGAACCAGTTCTCTAAAATCCACTGCCAGACATTCGGTCAGATTTGTGGTTTCGACACCATGGTTCAAAGCATACAAACGTTGCGGCGTGATATCTTTTACGCCGCACGATTTATTTTTTGTTTCGCTCATGATGAATCACCATCTAAATTTTTACGAATACGCTGTAAGAAACCATCTAATGTTTTTCGCTCTTCATGAGAAAAGCCGGCAAACAAAGCTGAAATCCATCGTGTGTGTTCGTTAAAAAGTTCGTGCGCTATTTGGCCGCCCTGCTCTGTCAGCATGATCGTGATTTTGCGCCTGTCATCCGGGCTGGGGCACCGTTTGATGAATTGATCGCGCTCCAAGCCATCAAGAAGCCCCGTAATTGTTGCGCGCGTGACACCTGCCCGCTCTGCCAATTCAAATGGCGACAAACCATTGAGCTGTCCGTTTAGCAAAAACAGCAGCACAAATTTCCCCTCAGAAAGACGATATGGCGCAAGACGCGCTGCGCAATCTTTGTCGATCGCACCAGCCAATGCCAACAACTCAAAACAAGCATACAGATTATCGGTCTGCATTTGGCCGCGCCGCTCTGTCTCTTCAATAAGCGCCAGATGTTTTTGTTCTAAATTTTTCATAAGCCGACATATAATATGGCGCCTAACTAAAATCAAATAAAAAAAGAACAAATCCGGAAGTTTATAAAACACCGGATTTGATCCCATTCAAACACTTAAAAAACGCTGAACTTACTCGCTCCACGGCCCTTGATATTCACTCACCTTGGCTGTCATATCTGCCCGCGGACGTTCAGGGACATCGACCTGCGATGTACCGATATGAATAAAACCTGCGACACGCTCATTTGGAGCAAGACCTAGAATTTTAAGCCCCTCTTCATCACGAGAGTACCAATTGGTGATCCAATTGGTACCAAATCCCAGCGCATTGGCTGCGTGGCATAAATTCATTGCCGCAGCTCCGGCAGACAAGAACATTTCCCATTCCGGAATACGCGGATGTTCAACCGGTGAAGACACAACACCAACAACCAAAGGTGCGCGATCAAACCGTTTCAGCTCCTGCTCTTTACGGCCATCTGTTAACGGGCCTTCAAGCGCTTCCGCGCGCTCTGCCAATAATTGGCCCACTTTTTGGCGTGCATCGCCCCGATAGATAATGAAGCGCCATGGCGTCAAACGTCCGTGATCCGGCACACGCGCAGCAAGTTTTAAAATCAACTGCAGCTGATCTTCATCAGGCCCGGGTGCAGAAAGCGCAGAAATGGGCGTCGAGTGACGCTTGGAAAGAAATTCAATAACCGGCTCTTGCATTTACAGACCTCATTCAACAGTTCATTCAACGGCTGGCAACTGCGAAAGCAGCCGCTTTTCCATTCTGATGGCGAATAAAACGAATGGTTTGTCGCTTGCCATTCATTTGACAGAGATAAGTTTCATTTTACACCAAAATGATAGAATTCTTTTTTAAGGCTTCGGTATTTTAAAACAAGCAGAAGCTTCGTTTTTTCCGACCATTTTATGAGTTTTGTCATCAACAAATAAAATAAATCAGAAAAAGACAATTCAGGCCTTGAAAAGGCCGTCAGACTGGTTTCAAAAATAGATATGTCATATCAACTGTTCCGTTTTTCTTTTGCTAATTTTTCGGTGCGCCTTGGTGCAAGCCTTTGTGCTGCGTTAATGGCCGTAACTGCCGGCACAGCGCCCCTGATGGCCCAAGAATTAAACATCCAGCCGAAGCTGCCGGATTTGTCACATATTCTGCCGCCAAGTACAGACCTGAAGCCGCTGCCTTTTTCCACGATGAGCGAACCGGAGAAAGAATATCCCGAGCTCGTTTTAAAGGCGAAATTAACCGATGAGTCGCCAGATATTACCAACGGATTGATTTGGCGGGTTTTTTCACCTGATGCTGGCGATGATGGCCAGTTGCCGCTGATTGCAACAGCAAAAGGCGGAACAGTAACATTTACACTACCTAAAGCCAGCTATCTGGTTCATGTTGCTTACGGACGTGCGGGCGCCACAAAACGCATTACCATGCAGAATGAAGCACGCCATGAAACCATGGTGCTTGAAGCCGGCGGCCTTAAACTGAATGCCGTTTTGCCTGAAGGCAAAAAACCGATTGCCGATCTCTTGCGTTTTTCCATTTATGGTGATGATGACACCTCCAACGACAGGTCGCTGATCCTGCCTGATGTAAAACCGGATGTAATTACACGTTTAAATGCCGGCACCTATCATGTGGTTTCCAATTATGGCGCTGCAAATGCTGTCATTCGCGCGGATATTCGCGTTGAAGCCGGTAAATTGACAGAAGCAACAGTTGAGCATCGTGCAGCCAATATCACGCTGAAACTGGTACGTGAAAAAGGTGGTGAAGCACTGGCTGACACCTCATGGTCTGTTCTCAACGCCTCCGGCGATGGTGTGCGTGAAAGTGTTGGTGCCTATGCTTCCATGGTTTTGTCGGAAGGCGAATATATCGCTATCGCAAAAAATAAAGACCGGATCTATCAACGTGACTTCAAAGTGGTTTCCGGCCAAAATGACGAAGTTGACGTGATTGCCAGCGCCGAATTTGAAGCCAATAATGGTACGATCGATAATGAATGATATTTCAGACAGGACATAGCCGTGACAACTGCGCATCAGGATGAAACCGTCAAAGCTGCCATGCTTGCCATTGGTGATGAATTATTATCAGGGCGCACCAAAGATAAAAATATCGGTTATCTAGCTGAAATAATGACCGAAATCGGTATTGATCTGAGCGAAGTGCGTATCGTTCCCGATGATGAAGCGCGTATTGTTGCCGCCATCAATGAATTGCGGCAGCAATATCATTATGTTTTCACCTCAGGTGGTATCGGTCCTACCCACGATGATATTACCGCCGATGCGATTTCAAAAGCTTTTGGCGTTGCATGCATTTATGATGAAAAAGCTCTGCAAATGTTGGCGGAAAATTATAAAAGCCGCGGCCTTGAGTTTACCGAAACCCGAAAACGTATGGCACGGATGCCGCAAGGCGCTGTGCATATCGACAATCCGGTTTCGACTGCGCCTGGTTTTAATATTGGCAATGTCTATGTGATGGCCGGAGTGCCTTCCGTATTTGAAACCATGCTGCATAATGTTGTCCCGACATTGCAAACCGGCAAAAAACTGTTGTCGAAAAGTGTCGATTGTCCGTTTGGTGAAGGTGTTATCGGCATCCCCCTTTCACAAATTCAAGAAAATCACGCGGATACAATTATCGGCTCTTATCCGAGTTTTAAAAACGGTAGTTTTTCAACGCAACTCGTTGTGCGTGGTCATGAGCAAGGCGCTATTGATGCAGCCGTGCGAGAAATTCAGTCAATGCTTGACGATTTATTGGCAAAACAAGTGCAATAATTTTTATCATTTTTATACCAAAATCTGAAATCTGTGCTTATATATAATAAGTACATCAGGAGGTCGAAGAATGTCCTATAAGACCGTACTCGCCTATATCAGAAGCGAATCTGAACTACCGCGAATTTTATCTGCTGTTGAGTTGGTTGTTGCCAAACATCCGGACGCCCATATTGTCGGGCTCTACTCTATTCCGGCAGCTGCAGTTTATGCCGATATTAACGGATTTATTGATCCGGGCATGTTCGAGATGCATGATAAGCATCACGATGAAAACGCCCTAAAAATCAAAAAATCCTTTGATGCCGCCATGAAGAACGGCACCAATAGTTATGAATTCCAGATTATCAAATCCGATACCGGAACCGGCGCACAAGGTGCAACCCAGATTGCCTGTGGTGCAGACTTGATTATTACCGGCCAAACAGATCTTGATGATCCTGATATCGCCAATGATGCAATTGATACATTGGTGTTCGACAGTGGCCGCCCTGTCCTTATGGTGCCTCTCAAACCTGTTAATCCGATCAAGGCGCTTGACCGCATTGCCATTGCCTATAATGGCAAAAGAGAAGGCTCGCGCGCTGCAATGGATGCGCTGCCATTATTAAAAACCGCTGAAAGGGTCGAATTGCTCTGGATTGATCCTCCGCTTGATGATCAGGGACAAGGTATTATCCCTCAGGCGCAAGAGCTGGCAAAAGCACTCAACCGTCACGGCGTTGATATCAGCATACAAACACTGACATCATCCGGCCGCTCGGCCATGGAAACCTTGCAAGAATATTTGCAAGCGACCAATACGGATATGATGGTGATGGGCGCTTACAGCCATTCACGGCTGCGTGAACTGGTTTTTGGCGGCATGACAAAATCTGTCCTCGGCAATATGCCCGCACTGACATTATTCTCTCGTTAAACCAATTGAACAATCAAAATAACACCGGAACACCATTTGCTCCGGTGTTATCTAAAAAACTGCATCGAACAAAAAAGCGCATCTCTAAATCGAGATGCGCTTTTTATCTGTAAAATATTTTAAAAAGCTATTTAATTTCAAATAAATAACTTTATTTCTTAATGTTTTAACTTACCGACCATCCGGTGTACGCAAGCCAATCCATTTATCTTTAACAGCTTCATAATGCTGCTCTGGCTTATATTCTGCTACCTGAAGGCTCAGATGACGAGCAGTCATGCGACCGGAAGCATTAAGAATTGCATAGCTGGCAACAACCAGATCATGTTGTGCCTTAACCTGCGCAATTTGCACATCGGTCAGATCATTCTGCGCCTTCAACACATCAAGCGTTGTTCGCTGACCAACATTCCGCTCTTCAATCACGCCTTCAAGCGCCAATTGTGCAGCAGAAATACCGGTACGTGTTGAAACCACATTGGCTTTTGCAGCTTCATATTGCGCCCAAGCTGAGCCGATACCCTGGCGAACCTGATCGCGGATGACATCAACTTCAATACGTGCTTGACCGAGCTTCTCTTTGTTCTGACGAACCAATGCAGACGTACGGCCACCCTGATAAATCGGAATAGTTACCCCCAAACCGATAGAAGCACTGTTTCCATCGGTAATGCTGCTATTGGTACCACCTGCATAAGTGTCAGTACGCGATGCCCCGGCGTTCAAATTAACACCTGGCAGCAAGGCACCTTCAGCCGATTTAACATCATAACCAGCAGCGTCAACTGCATATTGAGTTGCCAGGATGCCCGGATGCGTATCATTGGCAATTGCCAGTGAGGCGGCAGGATTGCGCGGCAACAACTTGTCGGCCGGCGATGCAGCAGAAAGTTTATCCGGCTCGGTACCAATAACTTCTCGATATGCTGCTTCTGCAGACTTCACATTGGCCTTGGCAGCGTTCAAAGATGCAACAGCATTAGCACGGCTTGCTTCCGCCTGAGCAACATCGGTACGTGTCCCTTCACCAACATCAAGACGGGCACGCGCGGCACGAACCTGTTCGTTCATCGCGGCCAGATTACGCTCATAAAGCGCTGCAATCTGACGAGCCTGATAAACATCCATATAAACGGTAACAGCACCATAGAGACTGTTCATCTCTTCGTTTTTAAGCTTCTCACGGGTTGCGAAAACCATCGATTCAGCAAACGCTACTTTGTTTTGGGTTTGAAACCCGTCAAAGAGCATCTGATTAAGCTCAACACCTACCTTTCCAACGGTTGCGTAGGTATTGCCCAGTGAATTGTGGCTACGCGAGCGAGCGACATTATAAGAGCCGTTAACTGTCGGACGGTAGCCGGATTTAGCAACAGCGACACCTTCGTCGGTCGCCCGCAATCCGGCGCGAGCAGAGTTAAGCTTGGCATTATTATGATATGCCTTTGTCAAGGCGCCTGTCAGCGTATCTGACCAGGCTGAACCGGACATCAATACGGAACCGGCTAATAATGCAGCTGTCAAAATGTTCTTGCGCGCCTTGTGCACCGTAAACCTCATCTCATTAAGTCAAATATCTACCGAACCAACTAGTTCGGTAACGTATCAATAACCATAAAACCGTTTCATTTCTAGCGCCCAAGACAACAGATCAACAAACAATCTCAGCAAGGTTGCAGATTTGCTTCAATCTTTTGGTTCAAAATGTAAATTCGGCTTTACGAGCAAATTCACGAAGCGGTTTTACCGACAAATTAAATGCATCACGACAAGAAACAACAGCATTTTCCTTGGTATAAACCCGTGCAATACCGAGGTTTCCTTGTCCTTCAACTGTTACCAGCCTACCGCCATCCTTAAGCTGGTCTTTCAGTGTTTGCGGCACAAAATCCGCGGCACCTTCGATCAGGATGACATCATAAGGTGCTTGCGCACTATGACCAAGGCCAAGTTCGCCGGACACGATCACAACATTGTCATAACCAAGAGAGCTCAAAACCGAGCCCGCCCGATCTGACAAATCAGAATCACTTTCCAGCGCAATGACCGAGCCTGCAAGCTGTGAAAGAATTGCAGCCGCATAACCACTGCCCGCTCCCACATCCAAGACCAGATCACTTGGCTTAATCTCTGCCAACTGAATGAGTTTTGCAAGAGGTGACGGCTCCATCAGATAACGAGAAGCATCATCCTTAAGCTGAATGTCTTCATCAATATATGCAAGCTCTTTACGATTTTCCGGAACAAATGCCTCACGAGGCACTGTCAGAAACGCGTCCAGAAGCGCCAGATCAGTGACATCAGTGGTGCGGATCTGGTTATCGACCATTTTGGTACGAAGGTTTTGAAAATCAGCCAACATGGCCTCGCCTTTCAGTTACTCGCTGCTCACACGCAGTATCGGTTAGCAAGCACATTGAGAGAGATACGACATTATCAATGCCCTGAGCCCCCTCAACGATATGCAATTGGATATTCACATGTGATGTCGCAAAAAAACTCTGTCCAGTCAATCAATAGACCGCGTGACGAAACAGCACTTAGTCAGATTGATTCTGTTGAAGGTAACTTAAAGACCAAAAAAGAACACAGGAAACGATCAATGCAAAAACATGCACTGTGGCTGATGCAGATTTTATCTGTTGATGAAATCTGAAGAACGATTTGCTTTTGAAGAAGAGTGGCTCCCCGGGCCGGATTCGAACCAGCGACCAACCGGTTAACAGCCGGTTGCTCTACCACTGAGCTACCGGGGAACAGTGCTCTATAAGCAATATGCTTACGTTTTAACTGAAAATCAACTGCTCTTCTTGACAAGAAGAGTGGCTCCCCGGGCCGGATTCGAACCAGCGACCAACCGGTTAACAGCCGGTTGCTCTACCACTGAGCTAC